>NZ_JBBKBT010000003.1:0-361081 GCF_037890305.1 Enterocloster sp. HCN-30185 | reverse complement strand
AGCATTACAACAAGTTTCTGCGAAGCAGAGCCGACCGTGACAGCCGATAGCCTTCCCCCTTTCTCACACTCTAACCCCTATATATACCGGCTATTAACCTGCTGAAAAATATACTCTATCTCCCTTGAGTATATCTATCTCTAATAACATATAGCTGTCTATAAAAGGGTTCGCACATTTGGAGCAAAAGCAAAATGTCTGCTACGATAAAAAGTTCAGCCAATCGCACCTTTGATGTTTTGACCGGTTTTGATTACGATTAAGGCAGAAAGGAGCGATGGATATGAAAAACAGGCTGATACCTTGTGTTCTTGCCTGCCTGATGATTTTCCTCGTAGGTTGTAACGGTAACACAGCCAAAGAAGCTGCACAGGAGATTACGAAAACAGAGACTTCTTTTCCGGCTGGTAATACCGAAACAGATTCTCAGGAAGAAACGGCAGAAGAACCGGAAAGCACGACAGTTCAGGAAGAAACACCGATTACGGCAGAAGAAAGCCAATCAACCGCTGAAAGGCAGACGGTTGCGACTGTTCAGACAAAACCGGCGGAAGAAAAAACGGCTGATACTCCTGCAACCGAAAAGCCAAAGGCAGAGCCACCGAAGCAGACAACCACGCAGGCTGAACCCGAAAAACAAACGGAACAGCCAAAAGAACAGACAACTGCCGAACAAAAGCCGGTTGAAAAACCGACTGAAAAGCCGGCAGAACCGAAACCGACAGAGCCGCACAAGCAGACATTCGATGTCAGCCCTTATGTTAGTTACGCAAAAGAGTATGCGGTAAGCATAGGGCTTTCTCTTGACATCACGGCGACAGAATGTTGGGACAACCCCATATCCGCAAATCCTAACCGAAGCGGTATCAAGTCTGATATTGAAAGCAGACTGAACCGATACAAGAACAGCGAGGGTTTTACCGCTGTGTGGATATGGACAGAAAAGCTATCCGATACGGATTACAACATCTATATCGGCTACTGCTAAAACAAAATAATTTTAAGCGGACGCACTGAGTAAAATCGGTGCGTTTTTGCATTTCAAGGAGGAAAACGCAATGGTTAAAACAAAATTCAAGAAAGCCGTCTCGCTTATGTTGGCGGCGGTTATGAGCCTTACTGCTTTTACGGGCATTGGGGCAACGACAGCCTTTGCAGCCGTAGGAGAAAAAGCCGATGTGTACCTCGTCGATTATCCCCGAAGCGGAGATACCAATAACAACGGCGAATGGGGACACGGCAATCTCAACTATATGAACGGTTGGAAAGGCTTGTCCACAAAATATACAGGACTTCGTGCAATGGGTTCGTATTCGGGCAATATTGCCTACTGTATTGAACCGGGTACAGGTCAGCGGACTGGAGATACTCTCACCGAAAAGGACGAGAACTTCTTTAATAACATCAGCCCGAACGGAACGATTTCCGGCGATGACATTCGCCTGCTTATCGGTCGTATCTTGCAGTACGGCTACCGTGGAGGTATTTCGACAAGCTGGAAGTCGCAGAATGAAAGCGACGCAAACTGCATCGCACACGCTTATGCCACTCAGATTTTGATTTGGGAAACGATTGTCGGAGAAAGAGACGCAGGCTTTAATCACGTTTCTACCAGCGGATACAATGCCGTGCTTGAATGTGTAAGCACTGCACACCCACTCCGCAGTAAAATCTTGTCGTACTACAACAGTATGGTAACAAGTGTTCAGAATCACACCAAAGTGCCGAGCTTCTGCACAAGGTCAAGCGGTTCTGCAAAGGTAAACGAGCTTGAATGGAACGGAAGCAAGTATGTTGCTACTCTCACCGATACAAACGGTGTGCTTGGCAATTACAACTTCTCGGCAAACATTGACGGGGTTTCTTTCTCTGTCAGCGGAAACAAATTGACTGTTTCGATGGAGAAAGCTCCGAGCAAGGAATTTACCATCACAGCCGCAAAAAAGAACGGTGTCCGCAGAGGTGTTGTCGTATGGTCTGACGGTATCCATCAGAACGGAAACGGCATTCAGGATGTGGTCACTTATGCTCAGGAGGTCAGTGACCCTGTCAGCGGCTTTGTCAAAATGAAGGTAAGCTACGGCTCTTGTCAGATTGTAAAGACAAGTGAGGACGGAAAGGTTGACGGCATTCAGTTTACCATAAGCGGTAACGGTGTCAATCAGACTGTAACAACCGCAAACGGCGGTAAATTCCAACTGGATAACCTTATGCCCGGTGTTTACACGGTAACAGAACAGTCTATCGACAAATATGTTCCGCAGGAGGTTCACAGAGTAACTGTTGTTGCCGGTCAGGTGTCAAAGGTCAATTTCAATAATGTTCTCAAAAGAGGTAATCTTCAGGTCATCAAATCTTCTGAGGATAACTTGGTTGAGGGCGTTACCTTCCATCTTTACGGCACATCTCTTTCCGGTATTGCTGTCGATGAGTATGCCGTGACAGATAAGAACGGTGTTGCTTCTTTTGATGATGTGCTTATCAGCGGCACTACCCCATACACCATTGAGGAAGTGGATACCGCAATCCGTTATGTTGTGCCTGCAAATCAGACCGCACCGATTAACTGGAAAGAAGTAACCACAAGAAACTTCACGAACATTCTCAAAAAGTTCAGCGTAACCGTAACAAAGAGCGACCGAGAGGAAGGCACACCGCAGGGCGACGCTACCCTTGCCGGAGCAGTTTACGGTATCTATAAAGGCGAAACCCTTGTGGACAAGTATGTGACGGATAAGAACGGGCAGTTTACCACAAAGGAATATGTCTGTGATAATGACTGGACAATCCGTGAAATCACGCCGTCCGAGGGTTATCTGCTTGATACGACTGTTCACAAGGTCGGTGCTGAACCGCAGCTTTATACGGTGGAACACAATCAGACAGCAAATGATGTTACCGAACAGGTTATGAAAGGCAATATCGCCATTATCAAGCACACCGATGACGGCGAAACTCAGATTGAAACACCGGAAAACGGAGCAACCTTTGAAATCTATCTCAAATCTTCCGGCAGTTTTGACGCAGCAGAAGAAGATGAAAGAGATGTCATTGTCTGTGATGAAAACGGTTTCGGGCAGACAAAGGATATGCCTTACGGCGTATATACCGTTCATCAGACCTCCGGTTGGGAAGGTCGTGAGCTGATGAAGAACTTTGATGTGTTCATTGCTCAGGACGGACAGACCTACCGCTATCTTATCAACAACGCAAACTTTGAAAGCTATATCAAGGTTGTCAAGGTGGACGCAGAAAGCGGTAAAAACATTCCTTATGCCGGTGCAGGCTTCAAAATCTTTGACCCTGACGGCAATCAGGTAACAATGACCTTCACTTATCCTACTCCGACAACGATTGATACTTTCTACACCGACGCAAACGGACAGCTTGTGACACCGGAAAAACTGGAATACGGCAAGGGATATTCTCTTGTAGAAGTTCAGGCTCCTTACGGATATGTGCTTGACAGCACACCGGTGTACTTTGATGTGGCAGAGGAACATTCTTCCGATGAGGGTGGTATTACCGTGATTAAGGTCGATAAGCCTAATATGGCACAGAAAGGTACAGTCAGCATTGAAAAGACCGGCGAGGTGTTTTCAGGGGTAAATATCTCCGGCGTGGAAAACGCCGATGTGATTTATCAGCCTGTCTATGAAGTGAAAGGTCTTGCAGGTGCAGTTTATGAGATTAGCGCAGCAGAAGATATTATCACTCCCGACGGTACACTCCGTTATGCAAAGGGCGAGGTAGTAGATACTGTTACCACAGATGAAAACGGACTTGCCAAGAGTAAGGAGCTTTATCTCGGAAAATATACGGTGGTTGAAATTACTGCACCGGAGGGTATGGTCATCAACAAAGAAGCTCACGATGTTGAGCTGACTTATGCCGGTCAGGAAGTGTCTGTAACCGAAACCGCCACAAGCTTTGTAAACGACAGGCAGAAAGTAGCGGTAAGTCTTGAAAAGACTATTGAAAAGAACGACATCTTCAATATCGGCAACGGCGATGAAATGAAGAATATCAGCTTCGGACTTTTCGCCGCAGAAGAACTTGTTTCTGCAAGCGGTACTTCTATTCCGGCAGACGGACTGATTGAGATTATCTCACTTTCCGAGAACGGCAAGGCTGTTATCAAAACCGACCTTCCTTTCGGAAGCTACTATGTAAAGGAACTTGCCACCGATGAGCATTATATCCTTACCGACGCCAAGTATCCGTTCACTTTCAGCTATGCCGGTCAGGATACCGCAAATGTTGAGATTGCGGTCAATGACGGCAAGCCGATTGAAAACAAGCTCATTTACGGTTCTGTTTCCGGTAAGAAGATTACCGAAAACGGCGAAGCACTGGGAGGTGCTGTAATCGGTCTGTTTAAGGCTGATGAAACCGAATTTACAAAAGAAAATGCTTTGATGACTGCTACCTCCCAAAAAGACGGTAGCTTTTCTTTTGAGAAAGTACCGTATGGCAACTGGCTTGTAAGAGAAATCGAGCAGCCGGAGGGCTTCGTGCTTGATGAAACTTCTTATGAAGTTAAAATCTCCGAGGTCGCTCAGGTCATTGAGGTCGAAATCGTCAATGAGTATGTTCACGGCAATATCAAGTTGACTAAGGTCGATGAAGATTACCCGGACAACAAGCTGACAGGAGCGACCTTTGAGGTTTACAAAGATGTAAACGGCGACGGTAAACTGGATGACGCCGACGAGCTTATCGGAACTCTCTCCGAAACCTCTACCGGTATTTACGAGATGAAGGAACTTCTTTACGGAAAATACCTTGTAAGAGAAACCAAAGCACCGGATGGCTTTGAGCTTGATAAGGGTGTGTACTCTGTTTTCATTGAAAAAGATGAAACCACCTACGAGGTAGAAAACAAAGCCGGCGTCGGCTTTATTAACACAGCTATGAAAGGAAACCTGAAAATCGTTAAAACTTCCTCTGACGGTAAGGTTGAAGGCTTCACTTTCAGAGTTACAGGAGTAAACGGTTACGACCGAAGCTTCACGACCGATAAGAACGGCGAAATCATTATCGAGGGACTTCGTATCGGCGATTACACCATTTCCGAGGTTCAGGATAGTGTTTCTGCTTCCTATGTGCTTCCTGCGGATAAGATTGCAACCGTAAAGGTCGGTTCTACTACCGTTGTGGAAATGCACAATGAGCTGAGAGATACACCAAAGACCGGAGATAACAGCAATGTGGGCTTGTGGACGGCACTTGCGGGACTTTCTGCCCTCGGTATTGTCGGCACAGCCGTTGTTGCGTACAGAAAAAAGAAGAAGGAGGACAATGAGTAATGGACGCTAAAACAATCGTAGCAGTTGTATTAGTCGCCTTTATTATCGGCGGCTTTATCTTCTTGCAGATTAAGAACAGAAAGAAATAAGGAACGCTTGTGTGGGCGGAGTGAAAACTTCGCCCACCGTTCTTTTACGGAGGTGCATTATGAATAAGCAAAAGACGGTTGACAGCAAGGTGCTTGCAATACTCAGAGAATGCCCCGAAACGAGGTATGACGATATGCAGCTTATACAGCAGAGCGGATAGGTATCACGCTGGTACATCTGCTTTCTGGACTCTTCGGTTAAGTCCAAAACTGCTGTCGGAGTAGAAAATCCGACCGGGTGGCGAAAGTCACCTGTTACATAGCCAGAATTGACTGGTCATCAGTTCTGGCTATTTTTCTGTTCTTCTCTGATTTCAGATACAATGTGATGAATAAAGCGCCGGAAATGAGAGTATACTATCCCTTATCAAAGCATGTTCCCCTTATTTTTGAAAAGAAATAAAGGGAATTTTTATTTAAGGTAATTGACTATCCATTAAAATTCAATATAATATAAGGGAAAGAACGGAGGTTAAGGGAATGAGAGATTTTAACTACTCAACAATCCGGGAGCAGAAATGGGATTCTGAGATTCTGGGGCTTATCGCCGCAATCTATAAGGAAGCTGGAAAACAGGAGCTTTACCTGAAGCAGCGCCCGGATGAATTAGAGAAGCTGGTTGAGATTGCAAAGATTCAGAGTACAGAGGCATCCAATGCCATTGAGGGTATTGTTACCACTAATACACGAATCCGGCAGTTGGTTGAGGAGAAAACGACTCCCAGGAACAGAGATGAGCAGGAAATTGCGGGATACCGCGATGTACTTTCTATTATTCACGAAAGCTTTGATGCCATTCCTCTGACAAGAAACTACATCCTGCAGCTTCACAAGATTATGTACAGCCATATGAATAATCCAATGGCCGGACAGACAAAGAATGTCCAGAATTATATCAGCGCCACTTATCCGGATGGTCATACTGAAATTCTTTTCACTCCCCTCGCGCCTTTCGAAACGCCGAAGGCATTGGATCGGATTTGTGAAGAGTACAACAGGGTAATCGGAAATATGGAACTGGAGCCCTTGATTGCAGTTCCGGTTTTCATCCACGATTTCCTATGTATCCATCCCTTTAATGATGGAAACGGGAGAATGAGCCGTCTGCTGACTACACTGCTTTTGTATCGCTCTGGGTTCTACGTTGGCAAATACATTTCTCTGGAAGCCAAGATCGCGAAAAACAAGGATTTGTACTATGAGGCACTAAGCCGTTCGCAGCATGGCTGGCACGAAGGAACCGAGGATGCAGTTCCATTCATCAAATATTTGCTGGGTACCATTCTGGCTGCATATAAGGACTTTGGAGACCGGTTTGCTATCGTGGAGGAGAAACTTCCTGCCATTGATATGGTCCGAAAAGCCACCCTGAATAAAATCGGTCGTTTTACGAAGCAGGATATCAGGGAGCAGTGTCCATCACTGAGTCTTAGTTCTGTTGAAGGTGCACTGAGAAAATTGGTTGCAGCCGGTGAATTAAAACGCGAAGGTACGGGAAAATCTACTTGTTATATTCGTTTGAAATAGCATAGAAGAGAGGTTGACAAACTGAATACATTTACATAGCTGGAACTGACTGATCATCAGCTCTGGCTATTTTTTTATGCCCTTCTCCAGCTGCAGGTGCACATGCGGTCTCGAGAAGGGCTTCTCCGTTACTGCAGCAACAACCTGAATCAGTACGCAAAACGAGCCAATGAGACCGGCTCCATCTATACGGAGGATATCAAAGATTTGCAGAACAGGCAGAACGAGATCCGGGAAATTACGAAGGAGATCCTTGCCAGACTGGCAACGATCCAGTAAAAACGGTGTGGCAGGTATGCTGTCACACCGGATACATAAGCGACATCCTTGACATGAAATCAATCGCTTCATAAATTATCATTAGAACCGACAATGGAGGACGTATATATGTGGTTGATCAAACTCCCGTTTAGAATAATCGCACTGCCGATTATGGCAATCGTCGCTGTATTCTCAATTTTTTACTCCCTTGCATTGAACCTTTCCGCAATGGTCGTCGGCCTTTTATATCTGGTGCTGGTCGTCTGCATTGTGATGCTTTTGTTTCAACACGTCTGGATCTATGCTGCGCTGGTTTTTGGATTTGCAGTTCTGGTGTTCCGGGCAGTGATGTTTGCTGAAATGATCTCTTTGGGACTGGAAGCGCTGACGGGCAAGCTTTTGCAATTCATTTTTTCATAATAGTTTATAACATACCGGACCTGGGAAATAAAAAAACTCCTCAGGTCTTTTCTTATGCCAAAATTCGAGAAAGGAGCAGATGACCATGGTAGCAACAAGACTCATTCCCCTGCATGTAAACAAGAGGAAAACCATTGCTCAGAGTCTGGGTGACAGAACGGATTATGCAAAGAATCCGGAAAAGACCGAAAAGGGCGAACTGGTCACCGGCTATCAGAGTGACCCGATGACCGTGGACGAAGAGTTTATGCTGTCCAAGCGTCAGTATGAGCAGATCACCGGTCGGCGGCAAAAGCATGAAGTGATCGCCTATCAGATCCGCTAGTCCTTCAAACCGGGAGAGATCACGCCGGAGGAAGCAAACCGATTGGGGCATGAGCTGGCCCTTCGGTTTACCAAAGGAAAGTATGCCTTTATCGTGGCAACGCACACGGATCGAGCCCATGTGCATAATCATATCAGCAATCGAACTCCTCAAATTGCATTATTTGATTTTAAGGCATTTTTGAATATTTCGATGTTCTTGGTTGAAAGTGAAAATGCAAAAGTTCTCCGGCAGATCATGTTGGATATTGTTATTGATTTCGTTAATCAAAGGACGGGCGGTTCGACAAAATATATCAATCAACGTGACAGGGATTTTATCAGTGCGTTTTTGCAGGAAGAAAACTATAGACGTGAATTTACTGATGCTCTTAGAGACTATGTTTCCATGGGAAATAGCAAATATGCAATTTATACGGATAAAATTTACTAAAGCATTTTTCGAGAAAAAGCCCAGGAATATAAGCAGGTTTTACATTTGTCTAAAAGAGATAGCGTCAGAGATACGATGTATTCTGAGGTCTTAGATCTAATTGCGTCTTACGAATGTGGATTAGCGGCAATGATTAAGGATCAGTCTACGCAGTTGGGAAGAAAACTAAATAACTGGGAATTGTCAGGTTTGTTTTCAGCCTTTGAGTCATTACCTTTATGGAAGCCCCTGATTCTTAGAGCACGTACCAAAATGGCTAGTAGGGATATGGCTTTACGCGATGCATTTCATATGCAATTGGAAGAGTATATTAAGCCTCTGGAAGCAGAAGAATACGAGAAATTCTTAGGAGTCGCTGGCGATGAACTTGAATTGCTTATGCATGAGAATCAAGATGTATTGAAGAGATTGAAGGAGCGCAATTGATGGCCGATATACACTATATTTCAATAGATGAAGCACGGGATATTCATCTTGCAACCATTCGGAATAGTGGTGGTGGCGATTGCGGTGAACTCGACATAGGGAAACTTGAAAGTGTGTTGTGTCATATTCAAAACGATAATTAATATCCCACTTTTTTGGATAAGCTTTTGCATTTGTTTTATTGTTCTTGTAAATTTCACTGCTTTTGCGATGGTAATAAACGGATAGCTATTACTTTAACAGCAATGTTTTTGCTTAAAAATGGTTATATGGCAGTTGCTAATATATACTTTCGAGAAATGGAGAATATCAGTTATCATGTAGCAGCTGGACATATTGATGAAGATTTGCTTCGCAGAATTCTTGCTGCAATACTAACCTGTACATATGATTCTGATGAAGAACTAAAATTAGATATTTTTAATGCAATATCTGTGGAAGATGTTTTTATTGATTGGAATCGAAAACTTCTTTAGAATGTAATCATGAGTAGTCAAAACCATATCGCCATCCGGCTGTACTCACTGTATAATATTGAGTAATTTAATAAGGAAATCACGTTATCATTGCTGCCTGCAGAAGACAATGGTAGCCATATGTATGAACTAGAGGTTTCGCAAAGGCTAAAGCCCCAAGGTGGCAATGCCATCATTTTGCCACCCAAAATGCGTTTGACCCAGGCAGATTTCAATGTTCTTATTCAGACACAGAAGAACATAAAAGCAAGTAAAATCAAGGCATTCACGAACATAGGGAAACATTTGGATGCCAGCAAAATAACTCCCAACTTGTACTCCTAAGCGGTAGATCGGGTGTTCAAGTCACCTCGGGAACGCTGGAAGATGACGCCGTAGTCCTTTACTTTTTGTAAGGGGGTGCGGCGTTTTTTGATTTATATGGTGAAGCTGAGCTTTCATCGAAATTTGAAGACGGAGTCAGCATGATGACAGGATGAAACAGAAATTTCACTTGTATTTCCCATAAAAACTATTTATTATATGTCCATACCCCAATTATCGTAACAAAAATTTACCATATATAAGGAGGATTTCACCATGCTGAACACAGGAATCAAAGCTCCCAATTTTGAACTTCCGGATCAGAACGGAACAATACACACATTAGAAGAATACAGAGGAAAGAAGGTAATCCTGTATTTTTACCCAAAGGATAACACACCAGGCTGTACCAAACAGGCCTGCGGATTTTCTGAGCGGTATCCCCAGTTTATGGAAAAGGGAACTGTTGTTTTAGGCGTGAGCAGAGATACAGTGGCTTCTCACAAGAAATTTGAAGAAAAGTACGGTCTTGTATTTACTCTGTTGTCCGATCCGGAGCGCAAGGTCATTGAGGCCTATGATGTGTGGAAGGAAAAAAAGAACTATGGAAAGGTTTCCATGGGCGTCGTCCGTACAACCTATCTGATTGATGAAAATGGAATTATCATCCGTGCAAATGATAAGGTAAAGGCTGCGGAAGATGCAGAAAAGATGTTGGGTGAGCTGGAATGAGGATCATACTGTCACCGGCTAAAAAGATGAAGGAAGATCCGGATACGCTTGCATATATGGGTCTTCCCGAATTTCTGGATCAGACGGAGGAGATTTTAGCCTGGCTTAGATCAAGAACGCAGGAGGAGCTGAAACGGCTGTGGGTCTGTAATGACCGGATCGTGGGGCAGAACGTTGAACGTCTGGCCCACATGGATCTGAGAAAAAACCTTACCCCGGCAGTGCTCTCCTATGAAGGGATCGCCTATCAGTATATGGCTCCGGCTGTATTTGAAACAGGGCAGTTTGAATATATTCAGGAGCATCTGCGCATCCTGTCGGCTTTTTACGGCGTTTTAAGGCCTATGGACGGCGTGACGCCTTACCGCCTGGAGATGCAGGCCAGGGCCGCTGTCGGCGGATATAAGGATTTGTACGCTCTGTGGGGAAACAGGCTGTATGAGGCAGTAAGAGATGAAAGTGGAATCATCCTGAATCTGGCTTCCAAAGAGTATTCCAAATGTATTGAGGTCTGTCTTTCTGAAGAAGACAGATATATCACTCCGGTCTTTTGTGAAGAAGCCGGAGGAAAGCTTGTGACAAAGGGAACCTATGCAAAAATGGCCCGCGGGGAAATGGTTCGTTTTATGGCGGAAAACCGCATAGAGGATCCGTCAGAAATCCGCAGCTTTGACCGATTGGGATATCGGTTCAGAGAGGAGCTTTCTTCCGATACAAGGTACATATTTGAGAGAGTGAAGGCGGAATAGAACTAGGCTTCAAAGCATACATTTCCCTGTATCCATACCTGGCCCTTAAAACGGCGTCCGGGAACAGGCTCTCCTAAGAGATCGGCAGCGTTGATTGCAGCTGTAAAGAGCAGGTCGTTGCATTCCAGGCCCAGAAGAAAGATTTCTTCTCCGGTAATGCGGTTGATCCTGCGGTCCACAGATAAAATATTTCCAATGACAGAATACTGGTCACACTCAATGCCGGAGGGCATAAAGCAGGTGTCTACAATGGAATAAATATCCTCTCTTGCCACACGGCGTGATACAGAGGAGAAAAGATCAATATCTTCTACGGTCAGTGTTTCGATGGCCTCTTCATCGCCCCGTTTGGCGGCTTCGATGAGACGGCTGCGTTTGCTGGCCGCTTTTTTTCGGTCTTCCGTCTGCTGGGGTGTCTTCTGGACCGGAAGAAGGATTTTTCCATGAATGGACAGAGCCGAGAGCGAAGCGCTCTTTGGAAAGACCGGCTGGCTGTTTTTAAGGCGCAGGCGGTATTCCATCGAATTTTCCATATAAAAGATCAGAGAAATCCCTACCCGGTATTCATCTAAAAGGCCTGCAAAGGTTTCACGCTCCGTATGGCGCTGGATCGAGCAGTCCGCGGTGGATGTGACCTGGCTGCTTTCTACATATGGGAAATAGTATTCCTGCTTAAAGATTCCTCTCTGGCTTAAACGTCCGGCGATGGCAACGCCCATGCCGGGAGCGGTCTGTGCCCGCAGTTCGCAGAACATTTCTCCGTCAGATTCTTTTAAAATATCAGATTTGGAAGCGTCCTTTACAAGCTTTTTTAAAAGCTTATCCAGATCCTGGCGGGAGGTATACTGGCTGAATCCGATGGTTCGCATATATTTGTGCATAATGTCACCCTCTTTCTGAAAAACCATTCAGCCCATTATAGCCTACTTTCATAGAGATTGCCAGTGTTTTTTTCAGGAAACGCAGGGAATTCAAAAAGAGGATATATTGACAGTCCATGTTAAGATAATAAATATGATATTAAAAAATGAAAGGAACATCCATGGATCAGCTTACGAAAAAGCCGCTTTTTAATCCCCAGGGCGATACCAGTCTTAATGCAAGACGCATGATCGGGGGAAATACCACAAATCTGAATGATTTTAACAATATGCGCTATACCTGGGTCAAGGACTGGTACCGTCAGGCCATGAATAATTTCTGGATTCCTGAGGAAATCAGTCTGGGACAGGATAAGAAGGATTATCCGAAGCTGGCCCCTGCGGAACGGGCCGCCTATGATAAGATTTTAAGCTTTCTGGTGTTTTTGGATTCCATTCAGACAGCCAATCTTCCCAATATTGGAGAATACATTACTGCAAATGAGATTAACCTTTGTCTGAATATACAGACCTTTCAGGAATGTATCCACAGCCAGAGCTACAGCTATATGCTGGATACGATCTGCAGTCCCATTGAGCGTGACGCTATTTTGTACCAGTGGAAGACAGATGAGCATCTTTTAAGACGCAATACCTTTATCGGGGAATGTTACAATGGATTTCAGGAAAATAAAAGCCCTGAGGCCTTTCTGCGCGTCCTGATGGCAAATTATATTCTGGAAGGAATCTATTTTTACTCCGGATTCATGTTCTTTTACAATTTGAGCCGCAATGGAAAGATGCCCGGTTCTGCGCAGGAGATCCGTTATATCAATCGGGATGAAAATACCCATCTGTGGCTGTTCAGAAATATGATCCGGGAATTAAAGCAGGAACGTCCGGAGCTGTTTACAGACGAAAATGTGAAAATGATGAAGGAACTTCTGATGGAGGGCGTCCGCCAGGAAATCCTGTGGGGGGAATATGTGATCGGGGATCGTATTTCCGGCCTCACAGCCGAAATGATCCGGGATTATATTTATTATCTGGGAAATCTCCGCTGGGTGAGCCTGGGCTTTGACCCTGTCTATGAAGGATTTGAAAAGGAGCCGGAAAATATGGCCTGGGTCAGCCAGTATTCCAATGCAAATCTGGTAAAGACGGATTTTTTTGAGGCCCGGAGCACCGCTTATGCCAAGAGCACGGCCCTGATTGATGATTTATAAAAGAAAAGGATATGATATATGGAAATGATAATGCAGATTTTTAAGGAGGATGCAGAGCTTCAGGCGCTCTTAAGAACCGTTTTAGAGGGAATATGTTCTGATTTTACGGATGAAGCGTACAGTCTTGAGCTTCTGGAGGAAAAATTCCGCAGCTTTGCCAGACCGGGAATGGAAGAGCCGGAGCTTTGGGCGGCTCTCGTAAAAGCGGCAGTGGAGCTTACCAGCGCGCAGTCTCCAAAGTGGGAGCTGATCGCAGCCAGGCTTTTGGGAGCATCCTTCAGGCGGGAGCTGTCAGGACGGCTTAAAGTGCTGGGAATCACGGATTTTTACAGCAAGCTTTGTTATCTGACAGAGGAAAAACTCTATGGGGAATACATTTTGGAACACTATACAAAGGAGGAGATACAGGAGGCGGAGACGTTTTTATGTCCGGAAAGGAATCATCTGTTTACCTATTCCGGACTGGATCTGCTGCTTAAACGCTATGTGATCCGAAGCCGCCGTCAGGAGCCGTTAGAAACGCCTCAGGAGATGTTTTTGGGAATTGCCCTCCATCTTGCCATGGAAGAGAAAAAAGACCGCCTGTACTGGGTGAGAAAGTTTTATGATATGCTCAGCCGGATGTATGTGACTATGGCTACCCCTACGCTTTCCAATGCAAGAAAGCCTTACCATCAGCTTTCCAGCTGCTTTATTGATACGGTTTCCGACAGTCTGGAGGGAATTTACAGAAGCATTGACAATTTTGCCCGCGTCAGCAAATTCGGCGGCGGTATGGGACTGTATTTCGGAAAGGTACGTGCGGCCGGAAGCAGCATCCGGGGCTTTGAAGGTGCGGCCGGAGGTGTGATCCGCTGGATCCGTCTTGTAAATGATACAGCAGTAGCCGTAGATCAGCTGGGGATGCGCCAGGGAGCCGCCGCCGTATATCTGGATGCATGGCATAGGGATCTGCCGGAATTTCTTCAGCTCCGCACCAATAACGGCGACGATCGGATGAAGGCGCATGATATTTTTCCGGCTGTATGTTATCCGGATCGGTTTTGGAGACTGGCAAAGGAAAATCTGGATGCTCCCTGGCATCTGTTCTGCCCCCATGAGATCCATGAGGTAAAGGGCTATTTTCTGGAAGATTATTTTGGGGAAGAATGGGAAACGCGCTATGAGGAATGTGTGGCAGATTCCCGGTTAAGCCGCAGAACGGTGACGGTAAAGGAGCTGGTGCGTCTGATTATCAAATCTGCGGTGGAAACGGGAACGCCCTTTGCCTTTAACCGGGACATTGTAAACCGGGCCAATCCCAACAGCCATAAAGGAATGATTTACTGCTCCAATCTCTGTACGGAAATTGCGCAGAATATGTCTCCCATGGAAACCGTCAGCCAGACGGTAGAGACTGAGGACGGCGATCCTGTGGTTGTTACCAGGGTGCGTCCGGGGGATTTTGTGGTGTGTAATCTGGCGAGCCTTTCTCTGGGAAATATTCCTTTGGAGGAGGATGGCGTGTTAGAGGATACCGTGTGGACCGCAGTCCGGGCATTGGACAATGTAATTGGCCTTAATTTTTATCCTCTTCCCTATGCAGAGCTTACAAACCATGCATACAGAAGCATCGGGCTGGGAGTTTCCGGCTATCACCATATGCTGGCAAAGCGGAGGATTAAATGGGAGAGCCAGGAGCACCTTCTGTTTGTGGACAGGCTTTTTGAACGGATCAGCCAGGCTGCCATCGAGGCCAGTGCGGATCTGGGAAAGGAAAAGGGAAGCTATCCTCTGTTTGAGGGCAGCGGCTGGCAGACCGGAACCTATTTTTCCAGACGGGGCTATACGGGAAGCCGATGGAAACAGATTGCCGCAAAGGCAGCCCAGGGAATGCGGAATGCATATCTTTTAGCCATTGCTCCTACCAGCTCAACCAGTATCCTTTCGGGAACCACAGCCGGTATTGACCCCATTATGCACCGCTTCTATCTGGAAGAAAAAAAGGGAGCCATGCTCCCAAGGGTGGCCCCGGAGCTGACTCCCGAATCATACTGGTATTATAAAAATGCCCATCTGTTAGATCAGAGCTGGAGCATAAAAGCCTGCGGCATCCGCCAGCGCCATATCGACCAGGCTCAGAGCATGAACCTGTATATCACCAACAGCTATACCTTCCGCAAGGTTTTAAACCTGTATATCCAGGCCTGGGAAGAAGGCGTAAAGACGATTTACTATGTCCGCTCCAAGTCCTTAGAGGTGGAGGAATGTGAGAGCTGCTCTTCTTAGAGCAGCCCCATCAGAGAGGGTACGCCCAGAGAAAGTACAGGGATATAGGTAACTGCCAGCAGAAGGATAAAAAGTACAATAAAGTAAGGTAGTAAAGTTTTTGCTACCTGTTCAATGCTGATTTTGCTGATACCGCAGCCTACGAAAAGGACAGATCCTACAGGCGGCGTTATATTTCCCATACACATATTAAAAATCAGCATAACACCGAACTGGATATTGCTCATTCCAAGGCTTTCTGCAATAGGAAGGAAAATCGGTGTGAAGATCAGGATTGCAGGAGTAATATCCATAAACATACCAATTACCAGCAGAATTACATTCATCAGCAGCAGGATCACATATTTGTTAGAAGAAACAGACATAATAGCCGTACTGATGGCTGCCGGGATTCCTGAATATGCCATTACAAAGGACATAGCTGAGGAGGCGGAGATCAGGAACAGGATAATGCCGCTGGTGCAGGCACTGCTTACCAGGATTTTAGAAAAACTCTTAAAGTTAATGCTTTTGTAGCAGAGAGAAAGAATCAGGCAGTACAGTACGGAAATACCTGCCCCCTCAGTTGCTGTAAAGATACCACTTACAATACCGCCAATTACGATGATAATCAGCAGAAGGCTGGGAAGAGCCTCCAGAGTAACCTTTACTGCAGTCTGCATGGATGGAAAGCCTGAGGTTGGATACTTATGTTTTTTTGCATACAAAAAAGCTACAACCATAGAACCAAGCCCCATGAGAAGTCCTGGAACATAACCGGCCATAAACAGTGTGGAAATAGATACTCCGCCTGCAACCGTGGAATATACGATAAATGCGCTGGTTGGCGGAATCAGAAGACCGGTAGGTGCGGAAGCAATATTAGCTGCCGTTGCAAAGGCTGGATCATAGCCCTCTTCCTTCTGGATCGGGTAGATGCAGCCTCCCATGGCAGAAGCTGCGGCAACAGAGGAACCGGAAAGCGCTCCAAAGAGCATATTGCCTACAATATTAGCTAAAGCCAGAGAGCCGGGACACCAGCCTACAAAAAGCTGAGCGAAGTTTACAAGGCGTTTGGCAATACCACCGTTGTTCATTATGTTTCCTGCCAGGATAAACAGCGGGATTGCAAGAAGGGAAAAGCTTTCCACACCGCTGTTCATTTTTTGCATGGTGATAAAGGTAATCTGATCCCAGGAGAGGGAGGATACCGCAGCAACAATAGAAGAAATTACAATGCCTACGGAAATGGGACAGCCAAGGAAAAGAAGGGCTGCAAATACCGCAAACAGGACGGCCGTTGTAATACCAATACTCATGACTCATTTTCTCCTTCAATTTTAATACCTGTCACATCCTCATAAAGATTGATGAGCTGTGCAATAATGATAAAAATACCTGAAACAGGAGCCATTGCATAAACCAGACTTCTTGGAATGCCAAGAAGGGCAGAATAAACCTTCTGGGCGCTCATGGCCAGCTTAAAACCGCCGATGGTGATAATAAAAATGGCAAATATAAGAATCAGGGTGTCAATGCAGATCATAAGGATCCGGCGGCCTTCTGGCTTTAAGCTTTCCTGAAGGAGCACAAGCGACATATGCTCCCTTGTACTGAATGCATAGGCAGCGCCGATAAATCCGGTCCAGATCAGGGAATAACGTACCAGCTCCTCCGTAAATGCGGCAGGGCTGTTTAAGACATAACGTGTAAATACCTGATACAGTACTAAAAACGTCATTACGGAAAGAAGAAGTGTTGCAATTCTGGACAAAAGAAAAGTCATCCATTTTTTTACAGATGTTAAAAATTCTCTCATATAGCCTCTCCTATTCTGCTGAATTGATAATGTCAAGCAGGGTCTGTACACCGGGATACTGACTGCAGTAATCGGAAATCATACCTGCAGTAGCCTGACGAAACGCCTCTTTATTCACATCCTCAACAAAGGTGACATCCATGGTTTCGGACGCCTCTTTTTTTGCTTCTTCAATCGCTGTGTTCCATGCAATTTTATGGCTGTCTGTGGATTTTCTGGCTGCCTCCAGAATAATCTGCTGATCCTCGGGAGTAATGGACTTCCATACTTTGGAGCTCATAACCATAACATCCGGAATCATGGCATGCTGGTCGGAGGAAAATACTTTACAGATTTCTCCGTGCTTTCCGGTGGTGAGGGCTGTTTCGTTATTTTCTGTTCCGTCAATAATACCGGTTTGAAGAGAGGTGTACACATCTCCATAGGACATCGCCACAGGAATACCACCTAAGGCTTTTAGCATATCGGTTTGGGATTTCATATCCTGTACACGGATTTTCAGGCCTTTTAAATCTTCAGGAGTGCGGATTGCCTTATCCTTTGTATAGAAAGAACGTGCGCCGGAGGTGTAGTAGGTTAAGGTTACAAAGCCGTCATTCTCTGTGGAAAGGAAAAAGTCCTGCATGGGACGGGAATCCATTTTGTGGTAAAAATCATCGGTACTGTCAAAGATATACGGCAGCCCAAAGGTATGATACGCTTCATTGTAGGTTGCCAGTCCGGGGGCTGAGACTTTTGTCATAGAAATAACGCCGGCCATCAGCTGCTCCATATTTTCGTTCTCAGAACCAAGCTGGCCGTTTGGAAAAATCTGAACCTGAATTCTTCCATCTGTGAGTTCTTCTACATTTTGTGCAAATTCCGTCATGGCAATATGTACGGTATGAGTTTCGCTGAGCCCATGAGCCAGAGAAAGGATCATAGGATTTTCTCTGGTAGCCTCTGCGCTGGAAGCAGCGCTCTGGGAAGCACAGCCAGAAAGCCCGGCTGCTGCAATAACCAGAGCGGCGCTGATTGCTGCAAGTTTCTTCACACTAGTTACTCCTTTCATACTTAAAAATAGTGATCTGCAGTTTTTGGCTGCAATTGTAAGCTTACATACCGATCAGATCGAATTGCTCAAAGGAAACAAGAACCTGATGATCCTTTTTGGGGTTATTATATTTAATCTGAACGGATTTCAGAGTCTGGCTGTAATACCAGCCGCAGCCAGCCTCCTCAAATTTACGACGGTGAAGGAAATGTGGGAGTATTTCTCCATTAACGCTTACCCAGTAAGGGGCTTTCTCACGGTGAATCATATCCAGAGCGATGGTCTCAACGGAGGTTTCAAAGCTTCCTTCCTGTTTAAAGCCAATGACAGTACGTTCGCCTGCAGTCATGGTGATAACGGTTTTTAAGTATAGCCCTTTCTCATAATCCATGGATACGCCGTCATCTTCATAAAGTATAAAGGAACCGTCTTTGTCAGGCGCACACAGGATGGTAAGTCCTGTGACTGTTTCATTCATCAGATTCATCATCTGGTTTGATGCCATGGGGATCAAGGCGCCGCTTCGCACAAACAGAGGAATGCTTCCCAGATTTACAGGGAATTCGATGGTCTGTCCGCCCTCATATACTTCTCTTGTATAGAAGTCATAGAAGGCGCTTCCTTCGGGGAGATAGACGCTGCGGATTTTTGCGCCCTTTTCCACTACATTTGCTACCAGAAGAGAATCACCGAACATAAAGTTAATTCCGTCCTCATAGCAGGCAGGATCATTCTGGAAGGCGTAGCACATGGGTTCCATAATCGGAAGTCCTGTGGTATGGGCCCGCTCCATCAGAGAATACAGATAGGGGAACAGGCGGTAACGCAGCAGAATTGCGCTGCGGATGTAGCCGGTACAGCCGCTGTACATCCAGGGTTCGGTAACGGTGTTATCCGTATTGGTAGAATGGATGGAGAAACGGGGCTGGAAAATACCATTCTGGATCCAGCGGACTAGAAGCTCGGCTTCCGGAGCAGGGCCAAAGAAGCCTCCGATATCGCATCCCTGATTGGCTACACCGGAGAGTCCCATTCCAAGTATGGTTGCAATATTGTATTTCAGGGAATCCCAGCAGGTCAGGTTATCGCCTGCCCAGGTCTGGGCGTATTTCTGAATTCCGCAATGGCCGGAACGGCATACGATATAGGGACGTGTGTTTTCAAAGGTTTCATGGATTGCTTCATCTGTGATATGGCACATAATATTGGACATAACAGATTTTAACTGACCGATGGTAGCGCCTTTTCCCTCAAAGGATACCCGGCAGTCCTTATCTACCATGGAATCATATTCGCAGTTATCATTCCAGATGGAGCTTGTACCATAGTCTAGCACATTTTCTTTTAACATCATTTTCCAGTTTTCACGGGTAGAGGAGCTGGTAAAGTCTGTAAACATACCTTTTCCGCCCCACCAGGTTCCGATACCCGGCTGATCACTGTCGCTGGCTTTTACAAACATGCCTTTGGCTTTCATTTCTTCCAGTCTGGGATGTACCAGCAAAATACCCGGCTTTACATTGGGAGATACGCAGACGCCTCGTTTTTTCATCTGTGCAAAGAAATCTTTAGGATTTTTAAAGCGTTTTTTGTTCCAGGTAAACACACAGCGCTTGATTCCTTCCTCTGTTTCGATGGCGCAGTAACCGGAAGAAAGCTGAAAGCCGTCTACAGGGATCCCTTCTTCTTTTGTGGTGTCAATAAATTCCGTGATGGCATCGTCACAGTTTTCTTCCAGTTCGGGATAGTACATGGAAGAACCCAGATATCCTAGGGCATACTTGGGAAGCAGGGCAGACTTTCCGGTCAGATCTGTGTAGCGCTCGACAATCTGGCTGATAGATGGTCCGGCTATGAGGAACAGGTCAATATCGCCTCCATCTGTACGGAAACGGCTGTGGGGCTTCCAGTAGTTTCGTTTTTCACGTCCCATATCAAAGTCGCATTCCCAGGTACAGTGATAGAAGTAACCGACTGCCTTTTTTGTGCCAGGGTTTAATTTGATATAAAATGGAATGTGCTTATAGAGGGAATCGGTTTCTTTGGGGTCATATCCCATGGAGTCTCCGGGGCTCATTACCATAAATTTCTGAGCCTTATTAAATTCGCCGCTTTTTTCGCCGAAACCAAAAAAGCAGTCCTGAGCATTGATCTCACTTGTATGGATCCGGCGGTGGTTTGAATCCTCCAGATAGGCAAGATCCGGGATATCCGCATGAATCTGTGAGCCTTCACGGTCATATACACAGATTCGGAAAGGATCCTTTTCAATCACAACCTTGAGTTCTTTACCCTGAATTACAGCCTGCACTGCGCTGTCTTCAATCAGTTCAGCTTCTGCCGGTGCTACACGCTTTCTGTAATGCTTCATAAAGCCGTCCATTCTGTCTTCCCAGGCAGTCATTACCAGACTGTAGGATTCTTCGCAAAAATCGCCATCAAATCCTGCTCTGATTCTCAGAATATGATCTGTAAGAAAGAGAAGGCGGATTTCTATGCAGTTGGTGGAAATGCAGAAAACAGAGCCCTTCTTTGTTACATTGCCGGCATTCATACATACCTTCATCAATGAGTTCCTCCTGTTTGTAAAATGTATACTTTCGATCGGTTCTGTGGTAATATAATAATAAAACAGAATCGGCAAAACCAGACGAATATTGCAGTATATTGTAATAAATTTTACATTTCTTGCGTTTTTTTGTGTGGATGAAATAAAAAAAGAGAAAAGGATATAGAAAGTCAATAAAAATTATGGTGAAAATGTAAGCACTTACAACAAAAGACACAACTTAAATAAATGCAAAGGAGGAGGGAGTAGTAAAAATGATCGATCAGGCAGGCATCATGATGGCTCAGGGGGCTTTAATTGCCAGTGAACGTATCATAGGAGTCAATGATAATATGGCACAGTCCCATTATCATGAATATTTTGAGCTGTATTATCTTGAAACAGGAGAACGGTTTCATATGGTACAGGACCGGTGCTATAAAATGACAGCCGGTGAATTTATTATTTTCCCACCCTATGTAATGCACTATTCATATGGCGAAAAAGATATGCCATTCAAAAGGCTGGTGTTGTATTTCAGACAGGAGGAACTGGGATCAGATGAGATATTCAGAGAGCTTTGCAGAGAACGGGGAATTTGCCGTCTGGATACAAAGAAGCGTACACAAATTCACCGGATTATGGAGCAGCTGTTGGAGGAGCAGAAGGATCCGGGACGTTTTACGGTAAGTTATCGCAAAGCTCTTTTAAATTTGCTTGCAGCTGTAATTGTCAGGGCAGATCTGCCTCCGGTCAGACAGGAGAAACGAAGCCGGATTAATGAAATAATAAGTTATATTCACAGTCATTATTATGAAGATTTAAAGCTGGAGTGCCTTGCGCAGCAGTTTTATATCAGCCCCTGGTATCTTTGCAGGGAGTTCAAGCGCTATACAAACAGCACACTGGTTAATTATATTAATGTAACCCGTATTATGAATGCTCAGAGGAGTTTTATGGAAACGGATAAAAATGTGACTCAGATTAGCCAGGAAGTAGGATTTTCAAGTCTGACCCACTTTAACCGGGTATTTAAAGCTGTAACAGGAACCACTCCTTCTGAGTACAAAAGACAGTTTCGTACCTATAAAGCTAAAACAGCCGATTCCCGGTAGCATATGAGCCCGGAATCGGCTGTTTCGCCTAGCGGATATTATTATCAGCCGGTATGATAATTGCGGCAATCACATAGGCAGCCACTCCTGCGCCTATGGTAACGCAGGTGAATATAGCCCAGGCCAGGCGCACGAGGGTGGGATCAATGTCAAAATATTCTCCGATCCCGCCGCATACGCCGCTGAGCATACGGTTGGAAACAGAACGGTATAATCGTTTATTCATAATCAGAAAGACCTCCTTTGTATGAAAATGTTAAATTTCAGGTTCAGATGCAGTCATCCAGCCTCTCCATAATCCGGTGAATCCGGTGGGGCCGAACGTCAGGATAGGAAGCGCCTCCCATGACGATCCCGCAGGCGGATAAGAGCAGTCCGCTGAGAAGAAAAATCAGGCCTGCAATGATGCAGAAACGTATCAGTTTATTCATCTCTGTGACCTCCCTTTATGAAGCATTCCGCTGATCCAGTCAATGATCCGGCATATAAGGCGGGGAATCAGTCGGCCGTAAAACAGAAGGCAGAGGGCTAAGAGGAGAAAGCCTGCTCCCAGGGCTGCCAGCCCTGTTCCGGCGGTAAAAATTCCCTGAACCGGGTGGATAAAAAGCGATACAATTCCCAGAGGAAGGGCAAGAATTGCTGTAATAAAAGCGCCTCCGGTTAAAACACCAAGACTGATAAGGAGAGCAAAAGCAATGCCAACTATGGCTGCGGTTAATCCTGCGATACTGCCTCCGATTCCCAGAAGAAGAGGCGCTCCTACGATAAGAAGGACGATCCACAAAAGAAGCTTTAACAGGCGGCTGGTCCTGGGGCCGGAACGCTCTGCTCCCGGATGAAAGGAACTGCGGCTTTGCTGTGCCTGTCCATACGTTTGGCCTGATTCGGATCCGCAGGAAGTATACGGATGTTTGCTGCGGTCAGCTCCGGTGAAGGTATCGGTTTCACGGTGCTGTTTTGCAAGCTCATAGCCCGGATCCTTAAAGCGGGAATTTTCATAGCCGCTGTCTGTAAATTCTCCTGTCTCATCCGGATTACTTAAAAGACTGGTCCGGATAATCGCTGCGATCCGTTCCGGGCTTCCAAGCTCATTTGTGATATCGGTTTCATATCCAAATTCGGCCTCATCAAGATAATTTTCATAGTAATCCAGAGCGTCTGTTCGATCTTCATCGCTTATATCCTGAAGCAGATAGGAAAGCTGTTTCATAAACTGTTCTCGATTCAAGAGTCCCCCTCCTTTATGATGTGGGAAATCTTCTGGGAGTAGACTGCCCATTCTCTTTGGTAGAGCTGCAGCTGCAGCCGTCCCTGTTCTGTGAGCCGGTAATACCGGCGGTTTCTGCCGTCAATCGCCCGGTCGTAGACCTCCAGGCAGTCATCCTTCTGCAGACGCCGAAGCACCGGATACAAGGTAGATTCTGATATGTCAATGGCCTCGCGGACCTGTTGGGTGATCCGGTAGCCATAGGTTCCTTCCTTTTCCCGTGAAACGGCAGCCAGTACAATGGCATCCAGAAGGGCAGATCCGGTGTTGAATACCATAAGCATCCCCTCCGTGTGTTGGCGGCATGAAAATGTATGATCTGCCGCTGTGAATGATTACATCAATATTATATGATGTATAATATTATATGTCAATAAAAGAAAATCCAAAGAAAAAGGAAATGTTTGTTATTTTTTCTTAAACTATTTTAGAAACTGTTTACCATGTGGTCAAACTTCGTACACAATTAAAGGTTATACTAAAGGACATAAACAAGCAGTCAGAGCTTTTTACATAGAAGACAGCAGCATTTATCGCTGCAGCATAGATCACTAAGCCGGCGGGGTTGGCATATGGGCAGCCTTGCCGGCTCAAACCAATTTATGGGGAGATTTCTCTCCCCACAGTTTCATACCGTACCGTTTTTTTCTTTTATCTTCAGTATTTCATCAAATCGGTTTTTATATTCCAGGATTATTTTTTCATTTCCGACTACAGATACCGGACCGGATTTTAAAAGACGGCAGATTAAATCTGACGCTTCTTTTTGGTCATTTACGGTACTGTTGCGTATATTGCGTATCATTTCATTAATGTATACAGTAGAGATCCCCATAATATATCTTCGCATAGCCCGCATACGGCTGTTCAGGATTCCGATGGGAGGGAGAGCCTGAGCATAGGCGCTTAAAATGTAACCCTGAAGATCCTCTGGCGTCAGCTTTAGTTCTGCCAGAGCCTGGCCGGTACGGTTAAATACGGAAAGTGTTGATTCGATATCAGGGTCTTCTGTGCTCCATAGGGTAAAATATCCGGCCGGAAGAAGAAAATCAATTCCGCTGTCATAGGCTCGTCCCTGATAGCGCACGGCAGGCTTTACATATTTATCGCCTGCTGCCAGAAGCCATGGAAGGAAACGGCCCTTAAATTCAGGAACCTTTTTAAAATCTCCCAGCATCCTAAGTTCTTCAAGAGAACTGTCAATGCAGGCGGCTGTCCGAAGAGACGGGGCCTGATCCCATGATGGAAGTGAAAGATGATTGGAAAACATGAAACCGTTTTCATTGCGCTCGGGAAGCTGGCTCAGCAACGTGGAGGCACGATCCAGGATGTGTTCCAGTGAAGCGTTTTCAGCAGCTGCCAGAAAGATCAGCTTTCTGCGGCTTACCAGCTTCTGGGCCAGGGTATATAATGAGCTGCTTATCTGGTTTGCGTCTGTCCTGGCCGCTTCATCATCGGGATGGGCCTGCTCCCTGATCAGGATGGTTAAAATATTCTTTAAAAAGTGGTATATCTCAGGTGAATTGAGCTGGAAACGGAAACGGCTGTCCTGCCGTATATACCGTTCTGCCAGACTGTAGGCTAGAGAAGGACCGTTTTCACTTTTGGACAGATCGTAGTCCGGGAGATATTTTTCAATCACCTGTGAAATCGTTTCCCTATCTTCGTAATTTCCATTTCTCATCAGCTCCAGAAGAAAATCCAGACTGATTTCAAAGTCCTCCGTAAGTCCCGACCACACCACGCTCATCATGGGCCGGCTGTTTTCGCCGGCATCTGCATCCGGATATAGTTCATCAAAGGTACAGTCATAAAGATATTCCTGTTCCATGTTTTTCTGCTGTTCCACACAGAAACGGCGTGTATCCAGTTCTGTGAGCAGCATCTGATACAATGTAAGATAGTTCCAGTCTTCCCCGCTTAGTTCGCTCAGATCAAAAAAGAGCTGGTAGCTGCCGATTCCTGCAAGAGGAGAAGGGGAACCGCAGCAGAAGATCCCATGGCGCAGGCCGGAGAAAAAGGGCGGATCCTCTTCGGGTTCGGGAAGCTGCTCCGGCTGAATCAGAAAATCAAGACAGCTTTTATCCTGGGCGCTCCATTTTTTAAAATCCGCTGTTTCACGGATGAGAGCCTGAAGCTCTTTTGGGGACATGGAAGCCTTTTTTTCTCTCAGCCACCGATCGCGTTCCTGTTCCAGAGCTTCTGCCAGACCGGGTACGGGAATGGCTGCAGACAGTACGGCTGACGGCGGGTTTAATACTTGCTTTGCCAGCCTGCGCAGAATGGACTGTTCCTGATCTGCACTGAAATGTGTGAAGGTACGTTCGTAAAGGGAGTAGTAGTCGGTTCGTCCGGTAAGGCTCCAGAAGCGTCCGATATCCTCGGACAGATGAAAGCCCAGATGGGGCGTTTCCCTCATAAGGAGATCGGCCAGCCTGTTTTCCTTTATGACTGCATGGTACAGCTCGTCTGCAATTCCATTTTCCGCCATGTCTGCAAGCCCCTGATTTACGGTCTGAAAAAACAGCTCCTGCTGTTCTTTATCCCCATTTTGAAGGCGGAATTTTAAAACCGGCCGGGCCAGCGCCGTATCCAGATAGACGTCGATAATATTGTTAAGGCCAAGGGATCTGGCGGCCCGTTGAACCGGAGAGGTATCCTGATCCATCATTCCGGCACAGAACCCCATACAGATCACATCCTCCTGGGACAGCCCGCTTAGATCAATGGTATAGTCGATCACAGAGGAGTGTTCGGCCGGGCTTCCTTCATAGGCCGGACTTTTGACCTCTGTTTTTCGGAAACCGGAAGACACAGGCCCTTCAAAAAGGGGGCGAAGATTCAGGTTTCTGCTTTTGAAGCGTGATAAGTGTTTTTCATCCAGAAAACGCAGAACCGCCTCCAGGTCGGCGTCTCCGTAGAGGATCATCAGGCAGTTGGAATAGTCATAAAGCTGTTCGTAGGTTTGACGGATTTTTTCAAAGGTGATTTCTTTATAATGGAAATGGGCTCTTCCAAGAAGATTGGCTGCAATCTGCCCTTCATACAATGCCTGGGCAGCCGCGCTGTCCGCATTTTCCTCCAGATCTGTTAAATGCCCCCAGTCTTCGCTGAGAACCGTTCCCAGCATGGAAAGCTCTCCATCCGTATCCTCCAGTTCAAACCGAAGCCCCTCCCTCATAAAGAACCGATGATCCTTTAAAGCCTCCGGTTCTTCCATACAGCATAAAAAGACATCCATAAGCTTTATAAGCTGCTCCATGCTCAGGGAGCAGACCGGATAGCAGGTGCAGGTATTGTCCGTGATCCCGTTCATAAAGGTGGAATAGCTTTTGCTGTCCATGTCAAAGAACACATCCCGGCTGGGATAGGAAGGGCAGGAACAGAGCATCAGATGCTCTAATATATGGTTGGAATCCAGATTATCCAGCTGCGGAGTCCGGTAGATCAGATTAAACCCAAGCTCCCGGTCGTCGTTATGTATATATAAAAGTCTGGCTCCGCTGAAAGGGTGGAACAGTTCCGCAGTTTCAGCTCCCAGCATGGAAATTGAGTTGCGCTCTGTGACAGTAAAGCCCCACAGAGTCTGGCCTTTTTCGGGCAGCTTTGCCATGGCAAATCTCCTTTTTTATAAAATGCAGTGCGTAAAAAATGCTGTACCGGCGGCAGACGATCCGCAGTACAGCATATGGATACAGTTTTTATAAGAATCCGAAGCAGTGCTGTTTTATGCCAGCTGTGCCTTATATTCCTTTAATGCCTGTGCTAGCTGGTCAGGACATGAGGTAGGACGGGGGCCGCACTGAATGCCTTCCAGACGGCGGATCGCCTCATCTACATCCATACCCTCTACCAGTCTTGCAACGCCCTGGGTATTGCCGGAGCAGCCGCCTGCAAACTGGACATTGGTGAGCTTATTGCCGTCTACATCAAAGGTAATGGCTCTGGAACATACGCCGTGTGTTTTATATGTCATCATGTAATTAACCTCCAATTAAAATCGTTGTTTCATAGTCAATGCAGATTCGATTATGCCCCAAGGCGGGTGGATTGTCAAGAAGATGCTTGAAAAAATGGTGCAGGCCACAGTATAATTGAGAAAAAGCGGCTTTCAGACAGCGCCGCCGATCAGAATAAGGAGGAATTGCAATGATAGCAATTATCGGAGCCATGGATGAAGAAGTGGCTATGTTAAAAGAAAAAATGACAGAGGTACAGGTGGAGTCCCGGGCCTGCATGGAATTTTATAAGGGAAAGCTGGAAGGAAAGGACACGGTGGTAGTCCGTTCCGGCATCGGCAAGGTAAATGCGGCCATGTGCGCTCAGATTCTGGCGGACCGCTATGCGCCTTCCTGTATCATCAATACGGGAATTGCAGGTTCTCTGGACGCCCGGATCAATATCGGTGATATTGTGATTTCTACAGACGCTCTGCAGCACGATATGGATGCCAGAGCCTTTGGCTATGAAGCGGGGCAGATCCCAAGAGTAGATACGCTTTCATTTCCGGCAGATGAAACACTGGTTACTCTTGCAAAGGAATGCTGCAGCCGGGTGAATCCGGAGATCGGCACTTTTACAGGCCGTGTTGTTTCGGGGGATCAGTTTATTTCTGATAAGGATAAAAAGCAGTGGATCAGTGAAACATTTTCCGGTATGTGTACAGAGATGGAGGGAGCGGCCATTGCTCAGGTGTGCTATTTTAACCGTATCCCATTCCTGATCCTGCGCGCTATTTCTGACAAGGCAGATGACAGCGCCGGTGTAGATTACGCTGTTTTCGAGGCTCAGGCCATCCGCCACAGCGTAAACCTGATGACGGAAATGGTTCGCTGCATGTAGCAGCATTTTACCTTAAGAATCGTTTCGTGGGGGAATTTGACGAACGATTCTAGGGGTTCTCAACTTCCCAAATCCAATTCCCGGACTATAATAGACCTTACCGAAGCCGCTCGGATCATTTTCGGAAAATGTTCCAGACCTGCAGGGACGGGTTCGGCGGCCTGCAGCGGCCTATAGGCTGCAGAGAAATGATGGTAGTGTATAGAAAGGGGAATTGGTTATGATGAGTTTTTTGGAGACTGGAAGAGCTCTGTATCTGCTGGCAGCAATTTGTCTGGGAGGAATTATGGTAAGGCTCGCAGCGGGAAGCTTCTATAAACGTCTCATTCGGGAGAGCTCCAATCTGGCGCTTGCAAAAAACCGGTATCTGCGCGCCCTGCGCCAGAATGCGGAGGATACATACAGGATCAATATGGGAATGAACAACACCAGAGTATATCTGGAACGCCAGATTTACAGCCTGCGTTTTATGGGGATCAGCCTTCAGGGATTTGAAAATCTGGGAGGACAGCTGACGCTTTTATGCTTTCTCGCAGGAGGGGCGGCGGCGTTCCTCTCCTATTGGAACAGAAGCGATAATTACTACATTGTCCTGTATGGCGTTATGGGTATCTTTGGAGGGATGGCCACCGTGTTTGTGGATTACGGTGTAAATTTGGAGGCAAAGCGCCAGCATCTCCTTACCTGTCTTCAGGATCATGTGGAAAATGTAATGTGGTCCCGGATGGAGCGTGAGACGGCATCAGACCAGCAGCCTGCTCCGGCGGCAGAGGAAGAACGCCGGGAAGCGGCTCCTGTGCGCTCCATCGGAAGAGACCGCAGAGTTCATGCCAGACGCAGTGCAGAACAGACCGCAGCCAGCAGGGAAACTCTCAGGGAAGTATCCAGAGACGCCAGAGAGGACCGTTCCGGTGAAAACTGGCTTCAGGACCTGAACCCGGATCAGAAGCGGATGCTGGGTGAGATGCTTAAAGGATTTATATCCTGATCATAGTTATGAGATTTGGAGAAATGTGCTGCTCCCGGTTCCCTTGGGGACTGGGGGCAGCTTTTTGTATGGTGCGCCTAGCGGCGCACGTTTCTAACGGGTTAAAGTCCCGAATCCGCCCGGTAGTGGGAAGGATATAGCCGAAGGCAAGGGTGTCCATCGTGAGGTGGGATCTGAAGGAAGCTGGATGTGAGGAACATACTAACTCACGGGCAAATCTCTGACATTAACGGATGGCTCTATCACAGAATACGTATGTGTATATGGAAACAGTGGAAGAAACCTAGAACAAAATATAAGAATCTAGTCAAGCTGGGAATTCCAGAACACTATGCGGCAACAATAGCAAACAGTCGCAGAAAGTATTGGTATATCAGTAATAACAAAGCTGTGATTTGGGCGCTGAATAAAGAAAGACTGATAAACAGTGGCTATTATGATTTAGCCACAGCCTACCAGTCTGTGCACGTCAACTATTGAAAGCGCCGTATACCGAACGGTACGTACGGTGCTGTGAGAGGACGGCGGTTAATCACCGCCTCCTACTCGATCGAAAAGGTGAACACGCTGATATCGTAAAAAGAATCATATGAAGGGATGACGACTAAAAGATAAGACCGAAATCCATAAAAAAGAATCATATAACCAAGAAGAAAGTATGTAAAAATCAGGATAATAAGTAAATATATAAAAAATTAAATTAAAATACAAAGATAAAACAAATGGAATGGTAAAAATTATGGATAAAATATATAAAAGATAAGTTAAATCACGTGTAATATAATGCAAAATAATAAATGAATCATATAAAATATGAAACAATCATATAATACCATTGCTATACTGCACAAAAAGTGCTAATATTCAAGTAAAGACAGAGGTAAACGCATAAGAACAATCATAAAAATGATCAAAAACAAGGAGGATGCGAAATGAGCAAGATTGATGAGATCACAAGAGAGAGCTGGATCATGGGGACATTTCCCGAGTGGGGAACCTGGCTGAATGAGGAGATTGAGAACGAGGAGGTGAAGCCGGGAACTGTTGCCATGTGGTGGCTGGGATGTACCGGTATCTGGTTTAAGACTCCTGGAGGATGCAATCTTACCGTAGATCTTTGGGCCGGAAACGGAAAGAGAACCCATGGAGACGGAAAGATGAAGCCGGGACATCAGATGGCAAATATGTGCGGCGGCAGAATGATGCAGCCTAACTTAAGAGCAGTCCCCTTTGTGATCGATCCCTTTGCCATTAAGCAGGTAGACGCAGTGCTGGCGACCCATTACCATCAGGATCATATGAGCGCTGAGTATGCAGCCCATGTAATTAAGAGCGGCATGACAACAACAAACGAAAAGGGAGAAGAGGTTCCCGTACCATTTATTGGACCGAAGAAATCTGTAGAACTGTGGCAGAAATGGGGTGTTCCTGCAGATCGCTGCATTACAGTAAAACCGGGTGATACGATTAAGATCAAAGACGTTGAGATCGTTGCTCTGGATTCCTTTGACAGAACCTGCCTGGTAACAACAGATGATACCAGCGAGAACAGAGAAGAGCTTACAGGAATTTGTCCTACCGATATGGATGACAAGGCAGTAAACTATCTGATTAAGACTCCGGGCGGAAATATCTATCACAGCGGTGATTCCCACTACTCCATTTACTTTGCAAAGCACGGCAAAGATTATGATGTAGATGTGGCTTTTGGTTCCTATGGTGAGAATCCTGTGGGTATGGCAGACAAGATGACCTCTGTAGATATTCTCCGTATGGCAGAGGCATTGAGAGCCAAGGTTGTAATCCCGATCCACTATGACGTATGGACCAACTTTATGGCAGATATCAATGAAATCCGGGTACTTTATGATATGAAGAAAGACCGTCTGGACTACAAGTTCCATCCATTCTTCTGGGAAGTGGGAGGAAAATATGTATATCCCACAGATAAGGATAAGAAAGCTTACCACCACAGACGCGGATTTGAGGACTGCTTCGAACATCCTCAGAATATTCCATTCCGTTCCTGCCTGTAAGGTCAGATAAGTGTTAGGGGGAAAGTTATATGCTGAGAGAATTTGTAGAGCAGAAACATTATAAGTTTGCGGCTGAAGCGCCGGACTGGAAGGAAGCCATCCGCATGAGCTGCGAAAGTCTGGAGGCAGACGGTACGATAGAGGCAAATTATAAGGAAGATATTGTTGCCTGCGTGGAGAAATATGGTCCATATATTGTGCTTATGCCAAACATTGCCATGCCCCATTCTCAGGAGGGGGCTGAAGGGGTACATAAGACCAGCATTGGTTTTATGAAGCTGGACAAGCCGGTTTCTTTTGATCCGGAGGATCCGGAAAAGGACGCACAGCTGTTTTTTACGCTGGCTTCCTGCAATCCGGAGCAGCACATGAACAATATGGTTCGTCTGTCAGAACTTCTGATGAACGAAGAAGTGGTGGCAGCCTTATTAAAGGCTGAAACACCGGAAGATCTGTTGGAAATCCAGAAACAATATCTGGATTGATTTAAGAGAGGGAATAAGGGGTGACTTATGGAAATTTTGTCTAAGATCTGGTCATATTTTGCAACAAATATCCTGCAGCAGCCGGCATTTATGATTGGTTTTATTGTATTGATCGGTTATATTCTGCTTCAGAGACCATGGTATGATATTCTGGCAGGCACAATTAAAGCAATTGTAGGATACCTGATTCTGACTGTTGGTTCCGGCGGACTGGTTAACAACTTCCGTCCTGTACTGGTAGGTCTGGGTGAACGCTTCAATATTAACGCAACAGTTATTGATCCGTATTTTGGACAGAATGCCGTTACAGCCGGAGTAGAAGAAGTATTCGGAAAAGGCTTCGGCGATGCGATGATCCTTCTGTTTATCGCATTTATTGTAAATATCCTGCTGGTGCGCTTCAGCAAATATACAAAGCTTCGCGCACTGTTTACCACAGGAAACGTACAGGTACAGCAGGCTGCAACTGCTTACTGGCTGATCATGTTTGCTCTTCCGGGCCTTCTGGCTCCCGGCATGCATGTTCCGATGCTGATCGTTATGGCTCTTCTTCTGGGTGCTTACTGGGCAGTAGGTTCTAACCTGACAATTAAACCATGTCAGGAAGTAACTGACGGAGCAGGCTTTGCTCTGGCTCATCAGCAGATGTTTGGTGTAGCTTTCTTCTATTGGCTGGCAGGAAAGCTTTTTGGAAATGAAGGCAAGAAGAAAGATAAGAAGGTTAAGAAGATTGAGGATCTGGAACTTCCCGGCTTTTTATCTATTTTCAACGACAACATGGTATCTGCTTCTGTTTTGATGCTGGTATTCTTTGGCGCAATCTTATGTGTACTTGGAAAGGACTATCTGATTGCAGGCGGTTTTATGAAGGAAGGGCAGAGCATGCTGTTCTATGTAATCCAGACCTGTCTTTACTTTGCAGTATATCTGGCAATTCTGCAGATGGGCGTCCGTACCTTCGTTGCTGAGCTGACAACTTCTTTCCAAGGTATTGCAAGCAAGCTGCTTCCGGGTTCTGTTCCTGGTGTAGACTGTGCAGTTATCTTTGGTTTCGGTGCATCCAATGCAGTGACTCTGGGCTTTGTATCCGGTTTTATCGGACAGATCCTGGCAATTATTGTTCTGATTGCTTTAAAGAGTCCGGTACTTATTATCTGCGGTTTCGTACCTGTATTCTTTGACAATGCTACCATCGGTGTATTTGCCAATGAAAAGGGTGGCTTAAAGGCTGTTCTGGTTCTTCCGTTTATCTCCGGATTATGCCAGGTATTCGGTTCTGCTCTGATTGCAGGCTGGGTTGGAATGGCAGCTTACGGCGGATATTTAGGTATGTGGGACTGGGCGGTTGTATGGCCTGTATTTACAGTAGTTATGAAGTATTTAAGCTATATCGGCGTAACTCTTATTTTTATCGGTCTTCTTGCTATTCCGCAGATCCAGTATTACAAGGATAAGAAGGGTTACTTCCTTATGACAGAAGATTATGAGGCATATAAGGAATTAAAGGCAAACAAAGCAAACTAAAATAATTTTATATGGAGGATATATTCATGGCAAATGCAAATAATTTAAAATTTCTCGTGTGCTGCGCAAATGGTTCCGGTTCCAGCCTGATGGCTCAGCTGGCATTAGACAAGGTGTTAAAAAGAAACGGCATTAAGTGTAAAACCCATCACGCGCCGCTGTCTGAGGGGAAGAGCACAGCTGCACAGTATGATGTTCTGCTGTGTGCCCAGAACTTTGCCAGTATGTTCACAGATGCAGCGGCAAAGGGTGTAAAGGTGATTCCGTTAAAGAATGTTATGTCAGATAAAGAGATTGAGGAGAAGCTGAAGGCTCAGGGTATTATTGAATAGTACAGTGAGCGTATAAACAGCAGATCTTGTTTAAAAGGCTGCCGCAGCTGACTGCTGCAGCCTTTATTATCACAACGGCGGAAGGACTGTTAAATATTTGCCTTATTTTAAAAGAATGGGAGGGGAAACAGTGAAGCGTGAGAAGGTATATGTGGATGAGCGGAGAGAACGGATCCGGGATATATTAAGGGAAAAATCTCAGGTTCGGGTAGAGGCGCTGGCAGAAGAGCTGAAGGTTTCTGTGATTACGATACGCAGGGATTTACAGTATCTGGAAGAGCAGAAGCAGCTGATCCGGGTATACGGAGGTGCAGTTGCAGTCCGGGAACAAGGGGAGCAGACGGACGAAATCCAGCTGTACCGGGATTTGATTGCGCGCTATGCGGCCAGTCTGGTAGAGGACGGCGATACACTGTTTCTTAATACCAGCCGGAATGTCCGCCAGATTCTTCGATATATTACAAAAAAAAATGTTACAGTGATCACAAATAATGGAAGAGCGATTGATGCAGAGAGAGGCCAGGGGGTAAATGTAATCCTTACAGGAGGAGAGCTGCGTTATCCAAAAGAGGCAATGGTGGGGGATTATGCAATCCGTAATCTCCAGACGGTAATTGCTAAAAAGGCCTTTGTGGGATGTTCCGGCATTGATGCTGTTATGGGAATGACAACGGAAAACGCCAATGAGGTTACGATTAACCAGCTAATGGTGCGGAATGTGGCAAAGGATGCATATATTCTGGCAGACCATACCAAGCTGGGGCAGATCAGTAGCTTTATCAGCTGTCCTATTGAGGAGATTCACTATCTGATTACGGATGAACTGGCTCCGGCAGAGGCTGTGGAGGAGCTGAGGGCAAAAGGAGTAAGAGTTCATCAGGTGAAGAAAGCAGATTTTCCGAATGAAGGACTGATAAATCAGACAGAAAAGAAAGGAAAATAAAATGGCAAAAGCATATACACTGGGCCTTTATGAGAAGGCCATGCCAAAGGATCTGAGCTGGAAGGAAAAGATGCTGGCGGCAAAAGGGGCAGGATTTGATTTTATAGAGATTAGTATTGATGAAACAGATGAAAAGCTGGCACGGCTTGATATGAGCAGGGAAGAACGGCTGGCTTTAATGGAACTGATGAGTGAGACGGGTGTTCCCATCCGTACCATGTGTCTGAGTGGACACAGAAAATACCCTTTGGGAAGCAATGATCCAGAGACCTGCGCCAGAGGAATGGAGATTATGGAAAAGGCGATCCGTCTGGCAGAGGATCTGGGGATTCGGATCATTCAGCTGGCCGGTTATGATGTTTATTATGAAGAAGGCAGTGAAGAGACAAGAGAGCGTTTTGAGGAAAATTTAAAAAAAGCAGTGGAGATGGCGGCAAAAGCCGGAGTGATGATGGGCTTTGAGACCATGGAAACGGAATTTATGAATACGGTAGAGAAAGCGATGGTTTATGTAAATCGGGTAAATTCTCCGTATCTGAATGTATATCCTGATCTGGGAAATGTTACCAATGCGGCTGTAACGTATGGTACAGATGTGGAAGAGGATCTGGAAACCGGACGGGGCCATCTGGCTGCCATGCATTTAAAAGAGACACTTCCGGGTAAATTCCGCGAAATTCCTTTTGGGACAGGCCATGTAGACTTTGAGGCCGGTATCCGCAAGGCGTGGGAGCTGGGCGTTCGGAAGTTTGTGACCGAGTTCTGGTATGTAGGAAATCCAGACTGGACAGAAGATCTGAAGTTTGCCTGTGATAAGATGACGAAGATTTTACAGGGTAATGAGTAGAAAGGCGGTTAAACGATGAAGGCAGTAAAAAAAGTAATTTCCAATCTGACAAAATGTTATTCCATAGCACCTCTTCATTATCAGGGAAAGGATCATATCCTGGTGGCAGCTGAGAAGGTAGACCGCTGTCTGCTCTTTGATCTGGATGGAAACCAGGAGGATACTGTCTGGGAGCAGCCGGGCGGTGTTATGACCATGCAGCAGGTTCCGGGAACGGACGGCCAGTTTCTTGCTACCCATAAATTTTATTCTCCCAATGACTCAAAGGACGCAAAGATCGTAATTGTGACTCCAAAATCAAAGGGAAACTGGGAGGTACGCACTCTGACCGATCTGCCCTTTGTACACCGGTTTGACATTTTAGAGAGAAATGGGGTACACTATCTGATCGCCTGCTGTTTAAAATCCGGCCATGAGTTTAAGGATGACTGGTCCTCTCCCGGCCGTGTGTTTGCGGCTGTGCTTCCGGAGGATTTAAGCAGCTTTGACGAGGAGCATCAGCTGGAGATGAAGGTGATCAAGGATCAGATGCTCAAAAACCACGGCTACTACCGTGTAAAGGAAAACGGACAGGATACAAGCGTGGTTTCCTGTGAAAACGGAATCTATCAGTTTATTCCGCCTGCATCACCTGAGGGCGAGTGGGAGATTACACAGCTTCTTGATACCCCGGCCAGCGATGCGCTGCTGCTTGATATGGACGGAGACGGAGAGAAGGAGCTGGCAGTTCTGGCGCCCTTCCATGGCGAGAAGATCGACTTCTACAAAAAGAAAGACGGCCGCTTTGAGCATGTATACAGCTATGGGAAGGACGCGGAATTTGTTCATGCCATCTGGGGCGGCGATATCGGCGGTGTTCCCACTGTAATTATCGGCCACAGAAAGGGAGACCGGGATCTGCTGGCATTTACCTACGATCAGGAAAAGCAGGAATACAGGGCAGAGCGGCTTGACCATGACTGCGGCCCTGCCAATGCATATGCGTATAAATATGATGGAAAAGACATTCTGATCGCAACGAATCGTGAGATTGACGAAGTGGCAAGATACGAGCTGGAAATGGAATAAGGGAGGACATTATGCTAGAAGAACTGAAAAAAAGAGTTTATGAGGCAAATATGCTGCTGCCAAAGCATGGCCTTGTAACGTTTACCTGGGGAAATGTAAGCGAGATTGACCGGGAAACAGGATATTTTGCTATTAAGCCCAGCGGCGTGGATTATGATAAGCTGACTCCGGATGATATGGTAATCGTGGATCTGGAAGGAAATAAAATCGAGGGAAAATATAATCCTTCTTCTGATACAGCTACCCATGTGGAGCTGTATAAGGCATTTTCAAAGATCGGTGGAATTGTACATACACATTCACCCTGGGCGACCAGCTGGGCTCAGGCGGGCAGAGGGATTCCGTGCTACGGAACTACCCATGCGGATTATATGTACGGAGAGATTCCCTGTGTCAGATGCCTGACAAAGGAGGAGATCGAGGGTGCTTATGAGAAGAATACAGGGGTTCTGATCGCAGATTATTTTAAAGATAAAGATTATGAAGCGGTTCCAGCTGTTTTATGTAAGAATCACGGTCCCTTTACCTGGGGAAAGGACGGACATGAGGCGGTTCACAATGCAGTTGTGCTGGAGGAGGTTGCCAAAATGGCGGCCCGCTGTGAGATGATCAATCCCCGGGTGCAGCCTGCGCCTCAGGAGCTTCAGGATAAGCACTATTACAGAAAACATGGCGTTAATGCTTACTATGGACAGGGGAAATAATACGGGAGAATCAGATGATAAAAGCGGTATTTTTTGATATTGACAACACTCTTTACAGCTATGACAGAGGAAATGAGGCTGGAATGAAAGCCCTGACTGTTTACGGAGAAACGGTTCTTCAGATGGATCGGGAGACATTTGTGAAGGTGTTTCGCCAGGCACAGCAGCTGGTAAAGGAACGGACAGGCGCAGACTGTGCAGCAGTGCATAACCGTCTGATCCGGATGCAGTGTATTTTGGAATTATTGGGAAAGCCGCTTTTTCCCCATGCAACAGTCATGTATCATTTATATTGGGACAGTCTTTTATCTTCTGCCCGTCCTGAAGAGGGTGTTCTGCAGTTGATGCAGCTGCTTAAAACGAAGGGGATCGGAATTGGGATAGGCACGGATATGACGGCGTATATCCAGTATAAAAAACTGGAAGTGCTGGGAGTTTCTTCTTATATTGACTGGATCGTAACCAGCGAGGAGGCTGGAGCGGAAAAACCGGCCGGACGTTTCTTTGATCTGTGCGCGCAAAAGGCAGGAGCAGCCCCGTCTCAGTGCGCTTTTATCGGAGACAGTCTTGAAAAGGACGTAGAGGGTGCTTTAAAGAACGGATTTAAGGGCGTATGGTATCATAAAAATCCTACGGAAGATGAGAAACGATCATATCCGGTGATTGATTCATTCTGTGGATGCATACAGGATGACAGGATATGCCTGGGTAAAGAAATTTTGATTTAAAGGCACAGATGCCGGCGGTAAACGCCATAAATTCAAAACTCACCCTAGACGGAATCAAAATGAAATGATAAGATTAAGTGTAATACTGGTTTATAGCAGAAACAAAAAGACATGACACAAGAGAAAGGAGAACGATCATGGAAATGATCAAGACTAAAACCGCCAATGCCATCCGCGTACTTTCTGCGGACGCCATTGAAAAGGCAAAGTCCGGCCATCCGGGCCTTCCTTTAGGCTGCGCCTCTATTGCCTACGAGCTGTGGGCAGAGCATATGAAACACAATCCGGCTGACCCTGAATGGGTTGACAGAGACCGTTTTGTATTATCAGGAGGCCATGGCTCTATGCTGTTGTACTCTCTGTTCCATCTGTTCGGATACGGAGATCTCTCCATTGATGATATTAAGAACTTCCGTCAGACTGGTTCTCTGACACCGGGACATCCGGAGTACAGACATACCGTAGGCGTAGAAGCAACTACCGGTCCTCTGGGACAGGGTATGGGCATGGCAGTGGGCATGGCTATGGCTGAAGCTCATCTGGCTGCTGTATTTAACAAAGAAGACTGCAAAATCGTAGACCATTATACCTATGTACTGGGCGGAGACGGCTGTATGATGGAGGGACTTTCCTCTGAAGCATTCTCTCTGGCAGGTACTCTGGGACTTGGAAAGCTGATCGTAATCTATGATTCCAACAATATTTCCATTGAGGGAAATACAGACATTGCGTTCAGGGAAGATGTGGCAAAGCGTATGGAAGCATACGGCTTCGGCGTATTTAAGGTAGAGGATGGAAATGACTTTGACGCCATCGGTGCAGCCATTGAAGCAGCCAAGGCAGATACAGACAGACCGTCAATAATCATTGTTCATACCGAGATCGGCTATGGCTGTCCTGCAAAGCAGGGCAAGGCTTCTGCTCACGGCGAGCCTCTGGGCGGAGACAATGTGCTTGCATTAAAGGAGAACATTGGCTGGGAGAGCATGGAGCCCTTCTTTGTTCCTCAGGACGTATACGATCACATGGAAACAGTAAAAGAGCGTCTGAAAACTCCGGAAGAAGAGTGGAAGGCACGTTTTGCCCTGTACTGCGAGAAATATCCTGAAATGAAGGAACTTTGGGATCAGTACCATGACGGAAATCTGGCAGAAAAGCTTTACGATCAGGAAGAGTTCTGGGCCTTTGAGGATAAGCCTCAGGCAACCAGAAACGTTTCCGGAGAGCTGTTAAACCGTATCAACAAGGCAGTTCCAAACCTGTTCGGCGGTTCTGCTGACCTGGCTCCTTCCAATAAAACTGCTTTAAAGGGCGAGGGAGATTTCTCCAAAGAGGATTACAGCGGCAAGAATCTGCACTTTGGCGTTCGTGAGCAGGCTATGGCAGCTATCGGAAACGGTCTGGCTCTTCATGGCGGTGTGATTCCCTATGTGGCTACCTTCTTCGTATTCAGCGATTACATGAAGCCTGTGGCAAGACTGTCTTCCCTGATGAAGGTGCCTATGACATACGTTCTGACCCATGACAGCATCGGCGTAGGCGAAGACGGCCCGACCCATGAGCCCATCGAGCAGCTGGCTATGCTGCGTTCTATGCCGAACTTCCATGTATTCCGTCCGGCAGACGGCAGAGAGACAGCAGCAGCCTGGTATGCGGCAGTTACCTCTAAGGAAACTCCTACTGCTCTGGTACTGACGAGACAGAATCTTCCTCAGCTGGAAGGAACTGGAAAGGACGCCTTAAAGGGGGCGTACGTTCTGGCAGATTCCGTGAAGGAGACACCAGATGCCATTATCATTGCAACCGGTTCTGAGGTAAGCCTTGCAGTCGAAGCAAAGAAGTTTCTGGCGGCTGACGGCATGGACGTAAGAGTTGTTTCCATGCCATGTATGGATGTATTTGAAGAGCAGACTGCAGAGTACAAAGAGTCCGTACTTCCAAAGGCTGTGAGAAAGAGAGTGGCCGTAGAGGCGCTGTCCGACTTTGGCTGGGGAAAATATGTAGGACTGGACGGAGCAACCGTCTGCATGGAAGGCTTCGGTGCTTCCGGCCCTGCAAATGAACTGTTTGAGAAATTTGGCTTTACCGCTGCTCATGTGGCAGAGGTGGTTAAGAGCCTGTAATTGAAGCAATATGAAAATCAGTCCTGCGCTTCCGTTTTCCGGGAGCTGTGGGGCTGATTTTTGTTGTGGATGAGGGGAAAACAGCTGCCGGTACCCTTGTATTTTGCGTCCCTCATTTATAAGAACTACATATATATCAGAAATTACCTTGAGGGATTGGTTGCCAACGGATATAGCGCCAATGATATCCTGCTTGCTTTGGATAAAAGAAACGTAAGTCCAATGGGGAGCAAATCGACAGTAAAAATATTAAGAAACACAAGAATGATGTGTTCCGCCTCGCTCAGTTAATTACTGCCGATACACGGCAAATCATCACTGCTGAAATTGCCGATGACATGAGAAAATTTTTATTCGAAATAGAAAACGAAGATATAGATTTAAAGTCCATCGGTATAAGAAACGCCAATAAAGCCGGAATAATAGAAGTCTTATATTATTGTTACGGCTTGAAAAAATAATTCAAAAATTCAGGCACAGATATAAGGATAATTTCCTCGTGGGTTTATGAAGTTGCGTTTGACGGGTGGTTATGATTATGGAAGCGGGGACGAAACGGCAGAGTCATACTGCTTTGATGACTGGGGTTATCTCTATGTCAATACGGTTACGCCGGACGGCTATCAGGTAAATGAGTTGGGTGCCTGGGTACAGGATGGGGAGGTACATGATTATGGAAACCACCTGGGAAGCTATGGCATGCCCAGACTTCACAGGTTGGAGATCAGCCGGCAGTCGAACGGATGTCTTCAGGTTTTGGGGTATATAGTAGGAAAAGATGATAAATGGGTTAGGTATAAAATATAGGATTATACGCTTTATCCGACAGAGGATGGAATCTATAAATCTCTGCCGGGAGAAGATTATTTTAAAAATCCATATGAGACGTATTTTATTGCAGAAGGGGATCAGCTGATGACTCTTTCCAGATATGTAGAGGATGTGGTAGTATATACGCTGTATAAAAAGGTACAGTAGAAATGATCCTGCAAACGAAAACCGGGCGCCCAAAGGCGCCCGATTGTGTATCATCCGGTCAATGATCGGATTAAGCGTTTAATACGCTCTTTAAGTACTCTGCGATCTCAGGTACCTGGCAGTTGGCAAAGAAATATTCCTGGAATTTCTCTCCACTGATGGTGGTCTTTAAGAAATCCTGGTCAATATTCTTTAAGATGGTCATCATATCGGTATGGGTGATCTTCTTCACCTCATCCAGGATCTTCTTGTTGCGCTGCTCAGGAATTACGCGCTCCTTTGGATAGCCGCCGCCGCTCTCGCAGCCGAAAAGCTTCTCAAATACATACTGTAAGTGCAGCTCGGCGCCCCAGCCAAAGCCCTTTGCAAATGGCATTGCAATGGCGTTTCCGTCATTGATCTGAGCAAACATATAAGCATCCTCTACATCTACGATATGACCGCAGAGTACGCCGGGAAAAGAGTTGCAGGCTAACATAGCGCCTTCTCCTGTGCCGCAGCCGGTAACGACATAATCTGCAGCCTTAGAGTTTAACAGGATAGCAGACAGCAGTCCGCACATAACGTAGGTCAGCTGTGTTTCATCCTCAGCGGTATACATACCGTAGTTGAAAACTTCATGGCCCATAGGCTCTACAATCTTCTTTAAGTTCTCGCAGATCATGGAATTCTTTGCAGCCTGGCTGTTCTCGTTGATCAGTGCAATTTTCATAGTGCTTTCTCCTTTATACATATAGTGATAAGCCGGAAGGAGCAGAATCGTCCCCCGCGGCATATACATTATCATACTACAGACCGGAAACACAGGCAAGTTTTATTCTTCGATCACCTGTATCTCCAGATAGTCAAAATCTACCGATTCAATAAAATGATCCCGGCCAAAGCGGGTTTTTGCATGGAGCTTAAAATCTTTTATATTGGAATCCAGCCAGATCGGTTTTTCCAGGTCAAATTCATAGCAGATCTCATCCAGACAGTCAAATACCATCTGGGTCCGTGACTGGGAGTAGTCGCTCCGGCAGGCAGTTATATCCTTTAGCAGATGGTTGTCCTTTATGAGCTTGCCCCACATTCTGAACATAAAAATCCCCCTTTCTCATACATGGTATGCTTCAGTATAACACGGCAAAATGCAGAACCTCAAGACTTATATTTCTGAAAAATCCTGCTGTGCCTCCGCCAGGATATCTTTGGAATATCCGTCTTTTGTATATGTATCAAAATCACAGGCTGTCCGTCTGGTAATGAGAGACGCCGTCTCTTCCCCCAGAATATCAGAGATACAGGTATGGAAGCTGTTTACCAGGTGGCCGCAGTGATACAGAAAATCCTTCGTATATTGTCCGGCCAGTTCTTTTTTCACAGCTGCGATCCTCTGACGGCTTTTGGGAGTCTGACAGTAGCCTACATAGGAAAAAGTGCAGCAGCTGTCGCCAAGTCCCAGGGCCGACCGGGTGATCATTGCCAGATCGGGATGAAAGCCCTGGATCAGATGGAGATCTACATATCTGCAGTACAGTGCGCCGTAGCATTCCAGACCATATCTGGCCCAGCTTTCCTGCCACATGCAGCGGTGGCAGCAGAGCGTATAAACAGGGGACTCGCTGCCAATACTGTAGTCCTCAGGACTTGAGGGGATTTGGAGTTCGCCATAGGATAAAAATGTCTCATGATCAAGCCTGCGTCCGTCCCGGACGGCCCGTTTTCGCATCCGCTGTCCCCTCTCATGGGCATAGCGCATGATCGCATTTGCAAAAATATCCAGTCCGTATTCTCCCAAATGTTCCTCCAGTGTTTTGCCATATAATCCGATCAGAAGTCCGTGATGAGTTACGGTATATGTACTGCGCTCCATAGAATTTAGCAGCTCCTTTCTGTGACAGTTATTTTTGTAAGGCTATTATACCACAAAACAGATATGGAAAAGCAGACCATCTCTTGCCCAGCGGCCTGTTTTGTAGTAAGCTATGGATATACAAAAGACGCGCGGTTTTGGTATGATTTCAGGATGCGCGGGACTCATAAGGAGGACAAAATTGTGGCACAGGCCATTACAGATTATGTAAAATTCCTGGCAGATGCCAGAGATGCGGTATACCGCGTGAACTGCGACAGCCGTACAGCCAGACAGCTGGAAGCAGAGGAGAGCCAGAAGGAAAAGGAGCTGGCTTCTTTGAAAAAAGAGGTGGCGGATACCATTTCCCGCACCGTAAAGGCACGCAGAGATGAGATTGAATCCGGTTATGACAGAGAAATTGCAAAGGGGCAGGACAGGCTGAAAAAAGCCAGAGCTAAACGGGAAAAGGCAAAAGATAAAGGCGTGAAAGAACGGATTGCCGAGGAAACCAGCCAGTTAAGAGACCACAACAGAGATTTGAAGATACAGTTAAAGACCATGTTTAAAAAGGATCGTGTTCCGGCCTTTGTAAATACGACCTTCTTTTATGCCCTTTATTATCCCAGGGGAATGAAGGAGTTTGGAATAGGTTTTTTAACCTTCCTTATCTGCTTTCTGGCATTCCCCTGCGGCATCTATTTTTTGATTCCTGAACGAAAATGGTGGTATCTGGCTGCAGTTTATGTAGCAGATGTATTTTTATTTGGAGGGCTTTATCTGATGGTGGGAAACCGTATTCGGACTCATTATCAGGATGTTTTAAAGAAGGGGAGGGAGATCCGCAATCTTCTCAGGGCCAATCATAAAAAGATCCATGTGATTACCCGTACCATTCAAAAGGATGGAAATGAAGCTCTCTATGACCTGGAAAAATATGATGACGAGATTGCCTGCGCCAGCCAGGAGCTTTCTGAAATTGCAGAGCGGAAAAAGGATGCTGTGAGCAATTTTGAAAATGTGACAAGAACCATTATTTCAGATGAGATCGAGGGAAACCGCAGAGAAGAAATGCTGGCTCTGGAAGAGGAGATTAAGGAGCTTTCCGCCCAGCTTCACAGCCTGGAGGACAGTATTCGGGATCAGAACATCCATATCACAGATACATTTGGCCCTTATCTTGGAAATGAATTTTTAGAACCCGACCGCTTAAGCGAGCTTTCAAAGCTGATCCAGTCAGGCTCCGCGGCCAATATTACAGAGGCTATTACCCTGTATAAGGCTGGAAGCCAGAAAAAGGCGGATGGACAGTAGAAGAACGATAGATATTTCTAAACGGAAAAGGCCCCATACCGGTGCATCCTTTCTGGTGTATTTCAGAGAAGAGATGCAGGTATGGGGCTTTGGATTTGTTTACAAAGTCAGATAGTGAAAATCCACCTGATTCGCTGTGAGCAGCTGGGCCTCTCTCTGGTGGCAGGTAAAGAGAATGATCTGTCCCTTAAAGGTCTTTGAGAGCCATTTTAAGGCAGTTTTCAGCCGTTCATCGTCATATAGAGCAAAGCTGTCGTCAAAGATTAAGGGCATCTGTTCTCCTTCCGTCTGAACCAGCTTTGCGGCGGCAAGGCGGACTGCCAGATAAATCTGATCCATGGTTCCGCTGCTGACCTGCTCCACAGGAACAAGATGAGAGGGGGTGTTCATAAAGATATTTAAGTCCTGATCGATACTCATACTGGTGTAGATACCGCCTGTGATACCCGCTATAAGCTCAGAAGCAGTTTTATTTAAGTAGAGACCGAAGGAATCCCGGATGGTAGAGGAAAGCCGGTTTAAAGTATCCTGGGCCAGATCCAGGGCATCCAGCTCCTCCTGAATCCTCTCATTTTCCGTGAGAACGTGCTTCAGGCCTTCCGCTTCACTGCGGCAGGTACTGAGCCGTTCCAGTTTTTGTTCTAATTCCCACTGAAGGCGCTGACCGGTTTCGATTTCCTTTGAAAGCTCTGCTTCACGGGACTGGAGCTGTTCGGCTTCATCTGTGAGCCGCTTCAGGGCGTTCTCCGACTGATATACAGCCCGCTCCAGGCGAAGGAGCTCCGATATGCGCTGTTCTAACCGGCGGATGGATTCATCGGAGATAGAGGAATCGCCCAGATGATCCCTGAGAATCCCGGATAAAAAATCCGTTACAGAGGACAGCTCTCGTTTTAGGCGCCGTCTGCTCCATAGCTGCATCAGGGCAGCTGCCAGGAAGACAGCGCCTCCAAGGCCGCAGAGACCGGTGAGAAATGTAAAAAAGGCGGGAGAGGTTCCTGCGTGTTCAGGCCCGAACCGGGTAAGAAGCCCCCGGATCATATCTGGTTTTTTGATGCAGGATCCCATTCCCAGAGCCAGGATGCCTGCTGCCAGAAAACAGAGGGCTGTGGCTGCCGTCTGAACGCGTCCGCCGGATGCCGCCGTTTTTTCTCTGTATTCCTTATAGGCTTCCTGTGTCTGGCGAAGCTGGTTTTGAATGGAGGCCTCATCTGTAAAATGGCTTCCAATAAGGATCTGCCGTCCTCTGGCAGTTTTTTCAAGAAGAGACTCTTTTTCTGTCCGGTGGGTTTCAAGCTCTTCCTTTATCTGCGTCAGATCAGCCTGACAGGATGCAAGACGGTTTTGATAGCGGGGATCGGAAATTTCGTGTTCAATGGTGCGTACTTCGCTCAGAAGCGCTGTGTATCTCTTTGCGGCCTCAGGTACCAGCTTTGCAGCCATTTTCCGCCTCTGGGATTTTAGAAGAGCGCTGGCTTTGGTGATATTTAAAGCAATACTGCCGGAGGTATTGAGATTGGCAATGTAATTTCGCAGCTCCGATACCATCCCCCCGTCTGTGGCGCTTTTTAACTGTCCGATGCTGATGGTGTTGCTGTAGGCGGTTTCTGAAAGGCCGCACCGCAGGCGTTCCCACAGAGCCGCTGTGGGCGTTTCCTCACAGCCCTTTGTTTCATTGATGATCGTAAGGCTTTTATTCCCTTTTTGAAATCTGCGTTCAATCCGGAAGATTTCTCCCTGGCTTTCCAGACGGAGCCATCCCTGATAAGCCCCTGTACCGGACCATGGTTCAAAGCGGGAATAGGTATCATTTTTGGAAGCACGTCCCCGCTGGCGTTCAATTCCAAAGAGCATTCCGCGGATAAAGGTATGAAGGGTGGATTTTCCGGCTTCATTTTTTCCATAGAGCACATTTAAGCCGTCTTCAAAGGAAAGATCCAGGTCATTCAGTTTTCCAAAGCCGTCAATATGAAGACTGAGTATTTTCATGGGTCTAGCTCCTTTCGTCCGTGGTGTGAAGCAGGGCATTTACGCCATAATAAAGGGCCTTTTTTTCTACAGGTGACATATCCTCTTTTTGGAGTGCCTGGATAAAAAAGCCGATCATATCGCTGGAATGTTCTGCAAAAAGTGCTGGAAAGTCATAGAGCGGTTCGGATTCGTCGATGATTTCACCGATTCGGAATCGTGCAGAGAGGGAGGATAGATCAAAGGTAATATCCGGATCCCTCATTCCTTTTAAACGGAAGCGGTAAATATGCTCCCGGCCCCGTTTGTCGATTTCATTGATGATCCGGTCGGTCAGACCTCCGTTTGTCGTTTCCGTCGTGACGGTCACAGCCAGAGGGATGCAGCGCAGGCTGGCGGCAGGGATAAAGTCCAGACGGGTCAGCCGCCGGGTAACGGGGTGGATTTCTCCTTCAAAATATCCGTGGGTTCCTGTCTCTGTCAGATCCAGGGGTTCAGGGGAACCGCAGTAGGCCATTTTATCCTCGGCAATGACCTGCGCTTTGTGGATATGTCCCAGTGCAATGTAAGAAAATGGGGATAAGCTCAGGGTGTTGAAATTCATAGGAACATGGGCCGGGTCTCCGCCGTGGGCTAAAAGGATCTGGATCCGGTTGTTTAAGGGAACCTGGATATCCTCTAAGAGAGGCTCGCGTATTTCAGTGGTATGGTAGCTGAAGCCATAGACCTCTGTGTTAATGTCATCAAAGTAAACAGAACTTAAAGCGGGATCAGCAAGAAAGGTTACATTAGGGCTCCAGGAAAAACTCAGGATACTGGAATTTTCCCGGATCTTGTCGTGGTTTCCTGCAATCATCACGACCCTGACATGGGGGATTGTGGAAAAGAGATAATTGACTTCTTTGATATCCCGCATCAGAGGCTGGCGGTGAAAAAGATCGCCGCTGATAAACAGGCAGTCGGCTTTCACTGCGCCTGCATGATCGATAATGGCTTTAAACGTATCCCGGATGGCTTGTGCCCGTTCTTTTCCCCAGGGTTTATCTGCATCCGGGGTCATGCCCCAATGTACATCGCCTGTATGGATGAATTTCATAATACCTCCCCCTCGTCCGGAAGCAGAGGATGCTTCCAACGCTTCCATAAACATCAGGGCCTGTTATCGCAACAGGCCCTGGTTTGATATAGATGCTGCCTGCAGCCGAAACGCAGTCCGGACTGCAGATCATGGATAAAATTACAGCTCGCAGTTATTTACAGTTCTTGGGAACGGAATGACGTCGCGGATGTTGGACATACCGGTCAAGTACATCACGCAGCGCTCAAAGCCCAGACCAAAACCGGCATGACGGGCAGAACCATATTTGCGCAGATCCAGATAGAAGCCATAATCCTCTTTCTTAAGGCCAAGCTCCTCCATTCTGGCAACCAGTTTATCGTAGTCGTCCTCTCTCTGGCTGCCGCCGATGATCTCGCCGATACCGGGAACCAGACAGTCTACAGCCGCTACAGTTTTGTTGTCGGGATTCATCTTCATATAGAAGGCTTTGATTTCCTTTGGATAGTCTGTAACAAATACAGGCTTCTTGAAAATCTGCTCTGTCAGGAAGCGCTCATGCTCGGTCTGAAGATCGCAGCCCCAGGATACCTTATAATCGAACTGGTCATTATGCTCCTCTAACAGCTTGACTGCCTCTGTATAAGTGATGCGGCCAAACTCGGAGTTCAGTACATTGTTTAAGCGGTCTAACAGGCCCTTGTCCACGAACTGGTTGAAGAAGTTCATCTCCTCCGGTGCGTGCTCCATTACAAAGCGGATAATGTATTTTAACATACCCTCAGCCAGATTCATATTGTCTTCCAGATCAGCGAAAGCAATCTCAGGCTCAACCATCCAGAACTCAGCCGCATGGCGGGTAGTGTTGGAATTTTCCGCACGGAAAGTAGGCCCGAAGGTATAGATATTGCGGAAGGCCATGGCGTAGGTTTCGCCGTTTAACTGTCCGCTTACGGTCAGGTTGGTTGGTTTTCCGAAGAAATCCTGCTTGAAGTCTACCTTGTCGTCTTCTGTCTTTGGAATATTGTTTAAGTCCATGGTAGTTACCTGGAACATCTCTCCTGCGCCCTCGCAGTCGCTTCCTGTGATCAGAGGGGTGTGTACATAGACAAAATCACGCTCCTGGAAATACTGATGGATGGCATAGGCAATCAGGGAACGTACGCGGAATACAGCCTGGAAGGTGTTTGTTCTGGGACGCAGATGGGAAATGGTGCGCAGATACTCAAAGGAGTGGCGTTTCTTCTGCAGCGGGTAATCCGGTGCGGAGGCTCCCTCTACCATAACTTCTGTGGCCTGGATCTCAAAGGGCTGCTTTGCCTGAGGCGTAGCCACCAGAGTACCCTTTACAATGACAGCTGTTCCTACACCCAGCCTGGATACCTGCTGAAAGTTCTCCAGCGTGTCGTGATAAACGGCCTGCAGAGGCTCAAAATAGGTTCCATCGCTGATGACGATGAAGCCGAAGGACTTGGAATCTCTCAGGCTGCGAACCCAGCCGCCGATGGTTATTTCCTGATCCATATACTGATCCGGATGCTTGTATAATTCTCTTACTGTAATCAGATCCATAATAATGGTAACTTCCTTTCTTTTTCCATTGATTTCGATAAAAAAATATGTCTTAAAAACTGCATATCGTGATTATATGATATTTCTCTCAATGTTTCAAGGCCTTCCCAGCCGGAGTTTCCGCATTTTTCTGCAAGTTTAAGGCGCTGAAGGAAGAGACTGCCCTGGTTTGCATGTTAGATCCGGATAAAGGATATATAGTATTTAAAACTGTACCATAATACAAGATATGGATAAATTAGAAGAACTATGGAATTTTTAAACGAAAAATGTCGGAAAACTGCGCAAAAAACACAAAATAAAATTAAATATTTATATACGGAAACTAAAATTTGTGTTATAATTATACTTACAAAAATTATAACAGCAAGAGGTGATAACGTGATTAAGAAAGAAATGATTGCCATGCTTTTAGCTGGCGGACAGGGAAGCCGCCTTGGCGTTCTGACAAAGAAAGTAGCCAAGCCGGCGGTATCTTTTGGGGGGAAGTACCGTATCATTGATTTTCCGCTGAGCAACTGTATCAACTCCGGTATTGACACAGTGGGAGTTCTGACACAGTATCAGCCATTACGTTTAAATACCCATATCGGAATCGGTATTCCGTGGGATCTGGACAGGAACGTAGGCGGCGTGACGATCTTACCTCCATATGAAAGGAGCAAAGGCAGCGACTGGTATACCGGTACAGCCAATGCGATTTACCAGAATCTGGAATATATGGAAGCGTATAATCCTGAGTACGTGCTCATCCTTTCCGGTGATCACATTTATAAGATGGATTATGAGGTTATGCTGGATTATCACAAAGCGAATAATGCGGATGTCACCATTGCTGCCATGCCTGTGCCTATTGAGGAGGCCAGCCGATTTGGTATTCTGATTACGGACGAGGCCAACCGGATCACAGAGTTTGAGGAAAAGCCCGCTGTTCCCAGAAGCAACCTTGCTTCTATGGGTATTTATATTTTCAGCTGGCCCGTATTAAGGGACGCTTTAATCCACTTAAAGGACGAACCCGGATGTGACTTCGGAAAGCACATTATTCCGTACTGTCACGGAAAGGGAGACCGCATTTTTGCATATGAATACAACGGCTACTGGAAGGACGTAGGTACTCTGGGATCTTACTGGGAGGCCAATATGGAGCTGATCGACATTATTCCTGAGTTTAATCTTTATGAGGAATACTGGAAGATCTATACCAAGAGTGATGTAATCCCTCCTCAGTACATAGCAGATGATGCAGAAATCGAACGCAGTATCATAGGCGAGGGAACAGAGGTTTACGGGAAGGTGATCAATTCTGTTATAGGTTCGGGAGTAACCATTGAGAAAGGAGCCGTAGTTCGGGATTCCATCGTGATGCAGGGCACTCATATCGGAGCCTGCACAGTGGTGGACAAGGCCATTATCGCTGAAAATGTAACGATCGGGGCAAATGCCGAGGTAGGCTTTGGAGATTATGCACCCAGCACCTATGATCCTAAGGTATATCAGTTTGAACTGGCTACCATCGGAGAGAATTCAGTGATTCCTGACGGCGTGAAGATTGGAAGAAATACAGCCATTGCGGGCGAGACGGCAATCGACGACTATCCTGACGGTATACTGGCAGGCGGAAATTACATTATAAAGGCAGGTGGCGTGAAATGAGAGCAATCGGTATTGTTTTAGCAGGTGGAAACAGCAAGAGAATGCGGGAATTGTCCAACAAGAGAGCCGTAGCCGCTATGCCGGTTGCAGGAAGCTACCGCAGCATTGACTTTGCATTGAGCAATATGACCAATTCCCATATCCAGAATGTGGCTGTATTTACACAGTACAATTCCAGATCCTTAAATCTTCATTTAAGCTCGTCCAAGTGGTGGGATTTCGGACGTAAGCAGGGCGGACTGTTTCTGTTTACTCCATCCATTACTCCGGAGAACGGCGACTGGTACCGCGGAACCGCAGATGCCCTGTATCAGAACCTTACATTCTTAAAGAACAGCCATGAGCCCTATGTAGTGATCGCCTCCGGCGACGGCGTGTACAAGCTGGACTATAACAAGGTTCTGGAATACCATATCGAGAAAAAGGCAGATATCACCGTTGTATGCAAGGATATGGAAGAAGGTATGGACGTCACCCGTTTCGGCTGCGTGAAGCTGGCTGCAGACGGACGGATCGTGGACTTTGAGGAAAAGCCCATGGCTTCAGACGCCACTACGATTTCCTGCGGTATCTATGTAATCCGCAGAAGACAGCTGATCGAGCTTCTGGAGCGCTGTGCAGCAGAGGATCGCTATGATCTGGTAAATGATATTCTGGTACGCTATAAGAACTTAAAGCGCATCTATGCATACAAGATGGACAGCTATTGGAGCAACATTGCTACCGTAGATTCCTACTATAAGACAAACATGGATTTCCTGAAGCCGGAAGTGAGAAATTACTTCTTCAGAGAGTATCCGGATGTCTATACCAAGATTGACGATCTTCCTCCGGCAAAGTACAACCCGGGCGCTGTGGTGAGAAACAGCCTTGTTTCCAGCGGCTGTATCTTAAACGGCACGGTAGAAAATTCGATCCTGTTTAAAAAGGCTTATATCGGAAATAACTGTGTGATCAAAAACTCCATCATTTTAAATGATGTATATATCGGAGATAACACGGTGATTGAAAACTGCATCGTTGAAAGCCGTGATACCATCCGGGCCAACACCACACATATCGGAACGCCGGATAATATCAAGATCGTGGTAGAGAAGAACGAGAGATATACATTATAATTTACGCGCAGTCATCTTCCTGCTGTGCGTGGAAGATGCAGCAAGGGGGCTGACGGAGAGGACGGAAGGGGATTAGCATGCAGGTTACGGATGTAAGAGTCAGACGGGTAGAAAAAGAAGGTAAAATGAAAGCGATCGTATCTATTACCATGGATAATGAATTTGTGATCCATGATATTAAGGTGATCGAGGGAGAAAAAGGGCTGTTTATCGCGATGCCCAGCCGCCGTTCTGCAGACGGCGAGTACCGCGATATCGCTCATCCCATCAATTCCGGCACCAGAGAAATGATCCAGAATACCATTCTGGAGAAATATGAGATGACGCTGCTGGAGAATGGGGGAGCAGAGGCTGAATAACCGGATAATATTAAGAACCGGACAGAAGGATTGAATTCTTTCTGCCCGGTTTTTTTGTGTGGTGCGCCTGGCGGCGCACGTCGCCAGCCATGATTAAAAGCGGGATTTTAGTGTACTTTTTGCCGAGTACTGCTGGAAGAAAGCCGGATGGAACTGGAAATGATTTTGGGGTATACTACGCATAACAAACAGACAGTGAGTATAAAAATCAGGAATGTACGGAGGCAGAAGGGAGGAATACCGGATGCAGATGGATGGACGCCTGAACCGGCTTTTGTCAGTGCTTTCAGAAGATTTATATATAAATATGGAAACCGTGGCCGACCAGCTGGAAGTCAGCGAGAGAACGGCCCGGACGCTGGTCAGTCAGCTGGATGAACTTCTTTGCCGGAACGGAGCTGCCATAGAGCGCCGCAGAGGTCTTGGACTCAGGCTTTGCGTAAAGGAACCGGAGCGCTATCAGGAGTTTATAAAGGGAAGAACCTCAGCCCTGCTTCCGGAGACCGGAAAAGAGAGGATAGAATTTATTCTGGCCCGATTATTTGCCGATGCTTCCGGAGTGAAGGCGGAGGAGCTCTGCGAACGGCTCTATATATCCAGAAAAACGTTGTCCCTTGATCTAAAAGGAGTCGAGCAGTATTTAAATAAGCATCATCTGGCTCTTGAAAGAAAACCCTATTACGGTCTTAAGATCCAGGGGGATGAATTCTCCATACGGCTTTGTATGAGCGCGGCATTTTATGAGTTCAGCGATCAGTGGTTTAAGGAAATTTATCATACATTTTGGGATGGGGAACAGATCCGCAATGAGATTCTAAGCAGTGTAAAACAATGTGGGGAAACCATCTATGAAATGGATATCCCTAATATTGTCCTGCAGGTGCAGATCGCTCTGTACCGCTGGGGACGGGGCTGTGTGATTCCGTTGGAGGAGATGAAGCACAGCGACCTGCTTCATGAAGGCGATATCCGTGCCGCAAGGCTTTGTGCGGAAGGACTGAAAGAGGCTTTTGGAATCTGTCTTCCGGTTCCTGAGATTAAATACATGGCGATCCAGCTTCTGGGAAAGAAAAAAATTTTGGCCGGAGACAGAAGCAGCGTTTTTATTGATATGGAGATCAATCAGCTGGTGAACCGGATGCTTGAAAGCGTCAAGCAGACATATAATCTGGATCTGGCATCGGATTTTGATTTAAATACATCCCTGAGACTTCACATGGTATCGCTGCGGATCCGCCTGCAGTACCGGCTGAAAATGGACAACCCCATTTTAAAGGAGATTAAAGAGGTATACAGCTTTCCCTATGCAGTGGCGGCCCATGCGTCTACGGTTTTGTCGGAGTATTTCCACACCATAGTCCCTGAGGCAGAGATTGGATACCTGGCCCTGTGTTTTGCCCTTTCGTTAAAACGGCAGGACAGACAGAGGTACAAGAGGAATATCCTTCTTGTGTGCGCCTCCGGTTCCGGTAGTGCTAAGCTTTTTGAATATCGGTTTCGGGAAATGTTCGGAGATTATCTGGACCGGGTAGAAGCCTGTGATATCGGATCTCTGGCATCCTGGGATTTTTCTAATATAGATTATGTATTTTCTACGGTTCCCGTAAAAACAGCCATTCCGGTTCCGGTATGTCAAGTACAGTATTTTTTTGACAGGCACAATGCGGGAGAGGTGGAACGGCTGCTGAAAAGCAGCAGGAAAGGCGGAATCCGATCGTATTTTGACCGGTCGCTCTTTTTTACCAATATAAAGGGAAACAGCAGAGAGGAGATCCTCCATGAGCTGTGCGGGCGCATCCGCAGAGTGCGGGAACTTCCGCCGGATTTTGAGGATTCCGTACGAAAGAGAGAAAATCTGATGCAGACAGACTTCTGTCCTCAGATTGCAATTCCTCATCCCTATCAGCCAGTGACGAAGGATACTTTTGTCTGCGTGGCGCTTTTGGAAAAGCCGGTGCTCTGGCATATTTATGAGGTACAGGTGGTATTTCTTTTATCCGTTTCGGTTAATAAGGAAAACCTGGAGGAATTTTACCGGATTGCCCCCAGTTTTATGATGGACGAGGGCTGTATGAACCATCTTCTGGAAACCCGGAGTTATGATACCCTGATGGATATTATTGACTGGGCGGAGAGAGATGAGCTTCAGAACCGGTAGTATATAAAACACATTAACCAAACTAAGGAGGTAACAATTATGGGTACGATCAGAGTGTTATTATGCTGCGGAGCTGGATTCTCCAGCGGATTCCTGGCACAGAAGGCAAGACAGGCAGCAAAGAAGAAAAAGCTGGACATGACTGTGGAAGCCAGAAGTGAGAGTGTGGTAAGCGAGTACATGGACAAGATGGATGTACTGTTAGTTGGTCCCCACTATGCAAGCGCGGTTCCGAAGCTGACAGAGGAGTGCGCACCCCATGGAATCCAGGTAGAGCTGATCCCGGCAGAGATTTATTCTTCTCTGGACGGAGCCGCACTGGTTGAGCTGGCAGAGAAGGTAGCTGCAAGAAAGGATGGATAAGTACAGATGAATGGTTTAATGACATGGCTTTCGGACGTATTTGCTCCTAAGGCCCGGCAGGTTTTTGCAAATCCATGGATCGATACCGTGGCAAGTACCATGAAGAAGGTTCTTCCGATCATTTTGACCGGTTCCCTGATCTTCTTCTACAACGTATTCCGTTCCTATATCCCGGCGCTTCCTGATTTAAGTCCCATTGCGAATTTCTCCTTTGGACTGCTGGCAATCTTCGTAGCTTTCTTTGTTACCCATGAGGCCATGATCAAGCTGGGACATGGACAGTATCAGATCAATGCATCGCTGATCTCCATTGCAGCGTACCTGCTGCTTTGCCGTCCTCAGGTAGTAGACGGAATCTTCCAGATTGATAACGGCCGTATCGGCGCTGCCGGTATCATGATGGGTATCGTAGTAGGTCTTTTCGTTGCCATTGTATTCCACATCTATGCAAACCTTCATGTACTGGAAAACAATGATACGCTTCCGGATTTTGTAAGCGACTGGATCAACAATATCATTCCCATTACCATTACTCTGGGACTGGCGATGATCTTTGCAAACGTATTAAAGCTGGATCTTTACAATATTCTGGTAAGCTTCTTTATGCCTCTTCAGAAGGGCGCTCAGACACTTCCCGGCTTTATCCTGATCTGCTTTGTACCGGTTATTTTCTACTCAATGGGTATTTCCAGCTGGGTATTCAATGCAGTTACCACTCCTATCTTTATGGTGGCGATCGCAGAGAATATCGAGGCTGTGGCAAACGGCGGCGTTCCTATGAATATCGCTACCAGCGAGGCCGTATTTACAGCTGCTTTGATCACCATGGGCGGCCGCGGCGGCACACTTCCTTTAAACGTGCTGATGCTGGGTTCCAAGAGCAAGAAGCTTAAAACCATGGGTAAGATCTGTATCGGACCTTCTTTGTTCAATATCAACGAACCGTTAATGTTCGGCGCACCGGTTGTATTTAACCCTCTGTTAATGCTTCCGATCCTGATCAATAGTATCGTTGGTCCTACAGTTGTATGGCTGACCATGCACTATGGCCTGTTAAATATTCCTTCCAAGATGGTGCAGGTAGGACAGATCCCGGCTCCGTTTTCCAGTGTGATGATTACGGGAGACTGGAGAGCCGTTCCGGTGTATATCGTACTGTTTATCCTGTATCTGCTGACCTGGTATCCATTCTACAAAGTATATGAGAGACAGTGCGTAGAGGAAGAAACACAGGCTGCATGCTGATGCAGAGCACTTAAAACATATGGCGGCGTTCCCTGGTTTTGGGGGCGCTGCTTTTCAGAAAGGAGAGAAATAAAAGTGGGAGAAATGATGTTTAAGGATGATGATAAGGTCGTTCAGGTTGCCATGCAGATCGTAATTTCTGCAGGTGATGCCAGAAATGCAGCCGGAAAGGCATTAGATTGTGTAGCAGCATTTGATTTTGCAGGAGCAAAGGAGCATATGGAGGAGGCAAATAACCATATTTGTGCAGCTCACAATGCTCAGACAGAGATGATCCAGTCTGAGATCGCGGGAACAGAAACCATTCAGCCAAGCCTGCTGTTTAACCATGCACAGGATACGCTGATGACCGTTATGTCAGAGATCCACCTGGCAGAGAAAATGATCCAGGTATTTGAAAGTTTCTACAATAAAATGAATGCATAAAGGAGAAACTATGAGCGCAGATATCAGAAAGACGATGCCGGAAGGCTTTTTATGGGGAGCTTCTACAAGTGCTTATCAGGTAGAGGGAGCAGCAGAAGAGGACGGAAAGAAGCTGTCTCAGATGGACATTTTAAACCGCGGAACCGGCTTTGCAGATGCAAGCGTAGCCAGTGATCACTATCACCGCTATAAAGAAGACATCGCGCTGATGAAGGAATGCGGCTTTACTGCATACCGTTTTTCCTTTTCCTGGTCAAGAATTTTCCCGGACGGCGTTGGAGAAGTAAACCCAAAGGGCCTGGAGTTTTATGACAACCTGGTAAATGAGCTGGTAGCAAATGGAATTAAGCCGATCCCTACCATTTACCACTACGATATGCCAATGGCTCTTGTAGACAAATATGACGGCTGGATAAGCCGCCAGAGCGTGGATGATTTTGTGGCTTACGGAGAGTTCCTGATCCGCAGATACGGCGACAGGATCAAAGACTGGCTGATTATCAATGAGCAGAGTATTATTGTGGAATTCTGGAAAAAGAAGAATTATGTGCCTGAGAAATACCATGGGGATCCTCAGGTGAAATTCCAGATCAACCACCATATGAATCTGGGACAGGCAAAGATCAGCAAGCTGATCCATGAGCTGGTAGAAGGTGGACGTTCCGGTGCAGCCATCGGATATTCTCCGGTATACGGACTGGATTCCACTCCGAAAAATATGCTGGCTATGTTAAATGCAGAGGATTTAAAGAACCACTTCTTCCTGGATATTTATTTTAAGGGCAAATATCCCGTAGGTGCATTCCGCTATCTGGAAGAGCATGGAATGGCTCCTGTGATCGAAGAGGGAGATATGGAGATTATCCGTGAGGGAATGCTGGACTTCCTGGGCGTAAACTACTATGCAAGCAAGTGCGTGCGCTTCCCGGATGCTGATAAGAATGAGCTGACAGAGGCTAAGAGCAACTTAAGCGGCAAGAAGGGCGCTATGGGAGCTTATGAGGTAATGCCTGATTTCTATCAGTACATGAAGAATCCGAATGCGGATACAAATGACTGGGATTGGACCATTGACCCAACGGGTATGCAGTACCTGCTGCGTGATATCTATCAACGCTATGAGATTCCGATGATCATCACAGAGAATGGTCTGGGTGCAAGAGATGTTCTGGAGGACGGAAAGGTACATGATGATTACCGTATCGATTACTGGACCAAGCACCTTCAGGCAATCCACAGAGCCATCGAGCTGGGCGTGGATGTAAGAGGCTTCCTGCCATGGTCCTTTGTGGATGTACTCAGCACCAGTAATGGTTACCAGAAGCGCTATGGTCTGGTGTATGTAAACCGTGATGATGAGGACATCAAGGATCTGGCAAGAATTCCAAAGGACAGCTATTACTGGTATCAGAAGGTGATCGCTACCAATGGGGCACATTGTCTGGAAGAAGAATAAAGATATAAAAAGGCCGTCCAGCCGGAATCGGAAAAGTCGATTCCGGCTGGGCGGTTTTTACATCCTCTTCAAAATACTTCTCGCCACGCTGATACCGTTTGCAGAAGCCTGCTGCAGGCCTCTGGTAACAGAAGCGCCATCGCCGATGGCTCTCAGTCCCTGTACGCTGGTTTCAAAGTCTTTATCAACCACTACCTTGTTGGAGTAGAATTTAACTTCTACGCCATAGAGCAGGGTTTCATCGCTGGCAATACCGGGAGTGACCTTGTCCAGGGCCAGGATCATTTCCTTGATATCCGTCATAATGCGGTATGGGAATACAAGGGACAGATCGCCGGGAACCGCATCCTTTAAGGTTGGGATCAGGTTGTTGCGGCAGAGGCGCTCCTCTGTGGTGCGGCGGCCTCTCTGGAAGTCGCCGAAGGTCTGGACCATGATCCTGCCTCCGCAGAGCATATTGGAGAGCTGGGCAATGTGTTTACCGTACTCGATGGGCTCGTTAAAGGGGCGGGTGAAGTTTTTGCTTACCAGAAGGGCAAAATTGGTATTGTTTGTCTTATATTCCTGTGATTTATATGCATGGCCGTTTACTACTGCAAGGCCGTTTTCATAGTATTCGGTTGCTACTTCACCGGAAGGGTTGCTACAGAAGGTGCGTACCTTATCGTCAAAGGTAGGGGTGTAGTAGACCAGCTTGGCCTCATAAAGGTTTTCGTTGAGGAATTTCATAACCTCGTCGCGGACTTCAACGCGGACGCCGATATCCACGGTTCCAACCTTTGTCTCAATGTGGTGGTTATCGCAGACATGGGAGAACCAGTCAGAACCCTCGCGGCCAATGGCAGCTACGATCTCCGGTGCGCAGAAGGTTTCATCTTTGTCCGTTACAATACCCTTTACGGTATCGCCCTCGATCAGGATGTCCTTTACCATGGTGTTAAATTTCATCTCAATGCCCTGAGCCAGCAGGTGCTCCTGAAGGCGGGTATAGATTTTGTAGCCTTCCTCTGTACCCAGGTGACGGATGGGGCATTCGATGAGCTTTAAGTTGGCGTTGATGGCCTTGCGGCGGATTTCTTCGATTTCCTTCTGCTTGTCAATGCCGTATACATTTTTGTCTGCCCCGAATTTCAGATAAATGTCATCAGATTCCTTTAAAAGCGCAGCCGTCTCGTCATACCCCAGGATTTCGGGCAGGTTTCCGCCTACATCTGGAGACAGTGAAAGCTTTCCGTCGGAAAATGCTCCGGCGCCTGCAAATCCAGTTGTGATGGAACAGGGCTTGCAGCCTACACAGACCTTGGTAGTGCGCTTGGGGCAGACACGTTTTTCAATGGGACGGCCCTTTTCGACCATAAGGATCTTAAGTTCCGGTTTCTGACGGATCAGCTCATAGGCGCAGAAGATGCCGGAAGGGCCGGCGCCGATGATGATTACATCATACAGATTATTTTTGCTCATAAGAAATTCTCCTCTCTTTGAGATTCAAAGCCTGATGGTAAATAAGGCCCAGAACGAATATAACTATAGTCTATCATAGTTATGAAAAGGGGTCTACCGTTCTTTTTTCATTACCCGTGTTACCATAAAAATACAGTAAAACATGGCTAAGGCCCATGCAATGGGATTGGCCAGACAGATGCCAAGATATCCCAGCTTTGTTACTGCCAGAAGGCCTCCAAGGCTTCGTCCGATCAGCTCGCCGATGCCGGATATAACAGCCTGCATACTGTATCCAAGGCTCTGAAGGGTATTTCTGAAGATCATTAAGAGGCCGTGGAAGCAGAACAGAAGGCTCATAACGCTTAAGTATTCCAGCGCTCCGGCAGTAACTGCCGGGTCTGCGTCTCCCAGCACCAGCCCGACGGCAAAATCTTTGCACAGGAAAATGGCGATCCAGGCGGCAGCGCAGTAGCACAGCTGGATTTTGCAGCCGTCCTTTATACCCTGGCGGATGCGGTCGGTGCGTCCTGCACCGTGGTTCTGGCCGGCATAGGTTGCCATAGCCATACCCACGCTTTCCATGGGAAGGGTGAACATCTGGCGGATTTTTTCTCCCGCGGTCTGTGCGGCTACGGCAGTACTTCCCAAGAGGTTGATGGCGTCCTGCATAATAACGGCTCCAATGGCGGAAACGGAGTATTCAAAGCCCATGGGAAGGCCAATGTAGGCCAGCTTTTTGCAGTGGTGGGAGGAAAGGCGCAGCTTATTTTTAGTAAAGCTCAGGCCGTGTCCTTTAGCAGTTTTGGAGAAGAACCACCAGGTACAGAGCAGGCCGCTGAGGGCCTGGCTGATTACAGTAGCGATGGCTGCTCCGTCTACTCCCATTTCGAAAGGAACGATTAAAATCCAGTCCAGAGCAATATTCAGGAGACTGGCTGCTAAAAGAAAATAAAAGGGATGTCTGGAATCTCCCATGGCCCGCAGGACGCTGGAGGAGTAGTTGTACAGCACCGTAGCAGGAATTCCCAGGAAAATGATGCGGATATAAAGAGAGGCATCATCAAAGAGCTCAGGCGGCGTGTGGATGAGCTTTAGGAGCGGAGGGGCCGTCAGGGTGGTGACAACAGTAAAGACAGCGCTGAGCCCAATGCAGAGGGCGGTTCCGTTGATGAGGAAGCGCTCCAGATTTTTATGATCCTTTGCTCCAAAGGATTCGGCTGCCGGGATGCCGAATCCCACACAGGCTCCCTGGATAAAGCCAAGGATCAGAAAGTTCAGGGAGTAGGTGGTTCCTACAGCTCCCAGGGCGTCGGTTCCCAGACAGCGGCCTACAATAATGGTATCTGCAAAGCTGTAGAGCTGCTGAAAAAGTGTACCCAGCACCAGAGGAAGGGCAAAACGAAGGATCTGAGCCAGGGGGCGTCCCACGGTCAGATCCGTTGTACCGGAACGGTTCTTTTTAACTGTTTCCATGATAAAAATTCTCCTTGTGTGTTTTACGGCTCTATTTTAGCATGGATTCCAGATGAATGGGGAATATCTTTAGAAAATATTTCAGAAAGCGTCAGATTTATGTTAGAGTTCTTTAAGGCTTTCTCAAGGACACAAGGGGGAGAATGTGCTAGAATGATATTATAAGAAATAAACGTACGAAAGAGAAAGAAGGTGGACAGATGAGAACCGGTAAAAACTGGAACATATTAAAAAGGGGTCTTAAGTGGACCATTGGCATCATGGCGGCAGCGGTTATTTGTATCTGCGTAAATGTAGGCATGAAGGGCTATGATATGTACAGAGATGCCATCAGCCAGATCAGCCTTAAGGACAAGGTAGAGCAGATCCGTTCCAAGGAAAACTATACGGAATTTGCAGAGCTTCCGGAAACGTATGTAGATGCGGTTCTCTCTGTGGAAGACCACCGCTTTTACGGTCATATCGGTATTGACCCCATCGCCATTACCCGTGCGGTTATCAATGATATAAGGGCAGGCGCTTTTGTGGAAGGCGGAAGCACCATTACCCAGCAGTTGGCAAAGAACCTGTATTTTACACAGGAAAAGAAGATGGAGCGCAAGGCGGCAGAGGTATTTATGGCTTTTGCTCTGGAAAAGGAATACAGTAAAAATGAGATTCTTGAGCTTTATGTGAATACTATTTACTTTGGAAACGGATACTACTGCATTAAGGATGCCAGTGAGGGTTACTTTGGAAAGGCTCCTGAGGATATGGACGATTATGAGAGTACTCTGTTAGCTGGTGTTCCCAATGCTCCTTCCAAATATGCCCCCACAGTAAATCCGGCACTGGCTGCCAAGCGCCAGGAGCAGGTGCTGGAGCGTCTGGTGGAGTGCGGACTCTTTACAGAAAAACGAGCCAGAGAAACTATGGCGGAGACCAGGGAATATCAGGAACCGGATGCGGCGTAAAGGCTGGATGGTCGGATCTGCCGCACTGCATTTACAATCCACTTATAATTTGATAGAATAAAGAAAAGATAAGCGTTAGACACCCCATGTGCGGGAGTCTAGCGCTTATGGGCGTGTCTGTATACGGCGGACATATGGACAGACACTGCAGCACCGCAGGCATTTTTCTGCGGAAGAGGATAAATTTTGAGATAAAGAAAGAGGAAAACAGATATATGTATTTGATCGTTGGTTTGGGAAATCCTGGAAGGGAGTATGATAAGACAAGACACAATGCAGGTTTTGATACCATGGATGTGCTGGCAGATATGCTCAATACATCGGTGGAGGAGAAGAAGTTTAAGGGGCTTTATGGCAGAGGCCTCATCGGCGGAGAAAAGGTAATCCTTTTAAAGCCCCAGACCTTTATGAATTTAAGCGGTGAAAGTGTCAGGGAGGCGGCGGATTTCTATAAAATCGATCCGGAGCATATCATTGTAATATATGACGATATTAGTCTGGAGCCCGGACAGCTCCGGATCCGCAGAAAGGGCAGCGCCGGAGGACATAATGGAATAAAGAACATCATTGCCCATCTGGGAACCCAGGAATTTCCCCGGATTAAGGTAGGCGTAGGGGCTAAGCCGCCCAGAATGGATCTGGCGGACTATGTGCTTGGCCGTTTTTCTGCTGAGGACAGAAGGGTGATGGAAGAAGCCTTTAAGACAGCGGCGAAAGCAGCTCAGGTGATGATCACAGACGGAGCTGAGGCGGCGATGAATCAGTTTAATGGGCATAAGGAGTGAGTTTCCGCACATTACAGCGCACCCCGCAGTCTGATACCCAGAGCTCCGGTTTCCGACCATAAGAAAACCTAGGAGACTGAGATTTTTCTAAGGTTTACTAATGGTCTCCAAAGTCGCTCTGGGTATCAGACAGCAGGTCACACTGTAATGTACGGAAACTTCAATATTATCAAGGAAAGGCAGAAAGGGAAATCATGGAAAATCCGTTACTGGAATTACAGGAGTATGAAAATCTTCTGGAGGCTTTAAAAAAGGCAAAGGGGCCTCTGCAGGCGGCCGGGACGCTGGAATCCCAGAAGGTTCACCTCATGCATGAGCTGGGGGAGGACGGGGGATTTCCCTGGAAGCTGGTTGTTACCTATGATGAGCAGAGGGCCAAGGAAATCTATGATGATTTCCGCAGCTTTACCCGGCAGGTCTGGCTTTATCCGGCCAAGGATCTGCTTTTTTATGCTGCGGATATTCATGGAAATCTGATGACCCGGCAGAGGATCTCTGTACTGCGCCATCTGATGGAGGATGAGGGCGGTGTAGTTGTAACGACAATCGACGGTCTGATGGACCATCTCATGCCTCTGGCATTTTTAAAGCAGCATGCAGTGACCGTGGAATGCGGACAGGTTATTGAGCTGGATCAGTGGAAGGAGCGGCTTACAGAGCTGGGATATGAGCGTACGGGTCAGGTAGACGGTATGGGCCAGTTTTCCATCCGGGGAGGCATCATAGATATTTTTCCGCTCACCGAGGAAGTTCCGGTGCGCATTGAACTGTGGGATGATGAGGTGGACTCCATCCGTACCTTTGATCCGGAAAGCCAGAGGTCGGTAGAACAGTTAGACCGGGTTGTAATCTATCCTGCATCGGAAACTGTCTTAACGAAAGGACAGCTGGAGAAAGGGATAAAGCGTTTGGAGGAGGAAACGGCCTCTTATGTGAAGGCTTTGGAGGGACAGAAACGCCGTGAGGAAGCCATCCGGATTAAGGGAATCATACGGGAATTGACAGAAGGGATCCGTGAGGGCTGGAAGAGAGGCGGACTGGATGGCTATATCCGGTATTTCTGTCCAGAAACTGTATCATTTTCCGATTATTTTCCTCAAGGGGACTGTGTTGTTTATTTAGACGAGCCGGGCCGGCTGAAGGAGCGGGGAGAAACAATCGAGCTGGAATTTCGTGAAAGCATGGTTCACCGGTTGGAAAAGGGATACCTGCTGCCGGGACAGACAGAGCTTCTCTATCCCGCAGGACAGGTTCTCGGAAGGCTTCAGGGGCCGTACAGCATTATGCTCACAGGGCTGGATCAGAAGCTGCCGGGAATGAAGGTGAACCATAAGTTCAGCTTTGATGTGAGAAATGTAAATTCTTACCAGAACAGTTTTGAAATTTTAATTAAGGATCTGACCCGCTGGAAAAAGGAAGGCTACCGGGTGGTGCTTTTATCTGCCTCCCGTACAAGAGCCAGCCGTCTGGCAGGGGATTTACGGGAATATGATCTGCGGGCCTACTGTCCGGACGGAGAGACGGAAGGAGAGGAAAGCCGCGCAGAACGGAAGGTTCTTCCGGGAGAGATCATGGTTACCTACGGAAATCTCCACCGGGGCTTTGAATATCCTCTGCTTAAATTTGTTTTCATTACCGAGGGCGATATGTTCGGGGTGGAAAAGAAGAAAAAGAAACGGAAGAAGCAGAGCTATCAGGGCCGGGCGATCCAGAGCTTTTCCGAGCTGTCCGTGGGAGATTATGTAGTCCATGAGGAGCACGGCCTTGGTATCTACCGGGGAATTGAAAAGGTAGAGCGGGACAAGGTGGTAAAGGATTATATCAAGATTGAATACGGAGATGGAGGCAATCTGTATCTGCCTGCCACCCGGCTGGAGAGTATCCAGAAATATGCGGGCTCAGAGGCGAAAAAGCCAAAGCTCAACCGTCTGGGAGGCTCTGAATGGACAAAAACCAGGGCAAAGGTAAAGGGTGCCGTTCAGGAAATCGCAAAGGATCTGGTAAAGCTTTATGCGGCCCGTCAGGAGCAGAAGGGCTTCCAGTACGGCAGCGATACGGTGTGGCAGAAGGAGTTTGAGGAGCTGTTCCCCTATGATGAAACAGAGGATCAGTTAGACGCCATTGACGCTGTAAAAACGGATATGGAAAGTCCAAAGATCATGGACCGTCTGATCTGCGGCGACGTGGGATACGGAAAAACAGAAATCGCCCTGCGGGCCGCGTTTAAGGCAGTACAGGACAGCAAGCAGGTGGTCTATCTGGTCCCTACTACGATTTTGGCCCAGCAGCATTATAATACCTTTGTTCAGAGGATGAAAGATTTTCCAGTCAGAATCGAGATGATGAGCCGATTCTGTACTCCGGCCCAGCAGAAGAAAACTCTGGAGGGGCTGCGGAAAGGACTGGTGGATATCGTAATCGGTACGCACCGGGTTCTTTCAAAAGACCTGCAGTTTAAGGATCTGGGACTTCTCATTATTGATGAGGAGCAGCGCTTTGGCGTGACCCACAAGGAAAAGATCAAGCAGATGAAGGAAAATGTGGACGTAATGACCCTGACCGCTACGCCGATCCCCAGAACCCTTCATATGAGTCTGGCTGGAATCCGGGATATGAGTGTGTTAGAGGAGCCGCCGGTGGACCGTACTCCCATTCAGACCTATGTAATGGAGTATAATGAGGAAATGGTACGGGAGGCCATTAACCGGGAACTGGCCCGGAATGGACAGGTGTATTATGTATACAATCGTGTAACAGATATTGATGAGGTAGCAGGAAAGATCCAGGCTATGGTGCCGGATGCGGTTGTGACCTTTGCCCACGGACAGATGAAAGAACATGAGCTGGAACGGATCATGACGGACTTTATCAACGGGGAAATTGATGTGCTGGTATCCACAACAATTATTGAAACAGGACTGGATATCCCCAATGCCAATACCATGATTATCCACGATGCAGACCATATGGGACTTTCTCAGCTGTACCAGCTCAGGGGCCGTGTGGGACGTTCTAACCGGGTTTCTTATGCGTTTCTCATGTATAAGAGAGATAAGCTTTTAAAGGAAGAAGCAGAAAAGCGCCTTCAGGCGATCCGCGAGTTTACGGAGCTGGGCTCAGGCATCAAGATTGCCATGCGGGATCTGGAAATCCGTGGGGCCGGAAATGTGCTGGGCGCAGAGCAGCATGGCCACATGGAGGCAGTAGGCTATGATCTGTACTGCAAAATGCTTAATCAGGCAGTGCTTGCATTGAAAGGGGAAGAAACAGAGGTGGATCTTTACGAAACTTCGGTAGAATGTGATATTGACGCCTACATTCCTCCGTCTTATATTAAAAATGAATATCAGAAGCTGGATATTTACAAGAGGATTTCCACCATTGAAACGGATGAGGAATATATGGATATGCAGGATGAACTCTTAGACCGGTTTGGAGATATCCCAAAGAGCGTAGAGAATCTTTTAAAGATTGCCATGGTGCGGGCTCTGGCACACAGAGCCTATGTGACAGAGGTATTTGTAAACCGCCAGGAAATCCGGCTTACCATGTATCAGAAGGCGAAACTGGATGTGACCAGGATTCCGGATTTTGTGCAGTCTTATAAGGGAGAATTAAAGCTGGTGCCGGGAGAAACGCCGGTATTTCACTATGTGGACCGAAAGAATAAAAACAGCGACAGCTTAATCATGCTGGAAAAGGCCAGAACTATGCTGGAGCAGCTGGGGAAGCTGGGGCAGAAGGAACCGGGCGGAAACGGGGCAGATTAAAAAGCAGGAGACAGGAGGTAGCGGTTATGCCGGATACAGATTATGGATATGCATTGAAAATGGGAAGAAAGCGGTATCAGGATGCTTTAGCAAGAGGCGAGTATCCATACCTTCCCGTGCTGGATAACATTCTGGCGAATACAGATATTGTAGCAACTGTCAATCTGGGGGTAATGGATATTCCTCTGGCAAAAATGGTAGGGACAAAGACTGCAGAGCGTTCCAGCTCCTTTGCCAGTAATTTTATGCCCCTTTTGCCGGAACGGTCCGAATTTGGGGCTAAATGGACATCCCTTTACAAGTATCAGGTAGAGGAGGGAATCCAGGAACCGGTTGTTGCCTACGAATTTATGAATCAGTTTTACGTTCAGGAGGGAAATAAGCGGGTCAGTGTAATGAAATATCTGGGTGCCTACAGCATACCGGGAAGCGTAACGCGCCTGATCCCCAAACGTACAGATGACAAGGAAAACAGGCTGTATTATGAATTTCTGGATTTTTACCGCATTTCTTCAAACTGTGATGTATGGTTCAGCAAGGAAGGCAGCTATAAGAAGCTTTTGGAACTGATGGGAATGGAGCCGGATCAGGTCTGGACTCAGGAGGAACGTTTATTTTTCCGCTCCTCCTACGGGCGTTTTGCAAAGGCCTACAGCATGGCCCATGGGGATCAGCTTCAGCTCACAGAGGGAGATGCATTTTTAGTCTATATCGAAATCTACGGTTACGACAGCGTAAAAGGACAGACAGAACGGGAAATGTACCGGGCGCTGATGAAAATCTGGGAAGAGATCCAGCTTGCTAACCGGGGACGGAAGGTAGAGCTGATCGAAGAACCGGAGGAAATGGAAACGGAGCATAAACCGTCCATATGGAAATGGCTTCTTCCGGCAGATGATATGCCGGAGCATTTGAAAATCGGATTTGTTTATGCGGATACCATTGAAAATTCCAGCTGGAATTACGGCCATGAGCTGGGGCGGCAGTATCTGGAGGAGGCCTTTGAGGGGCGTATTTCCACGGTAGTTATCGAAGGGGCAGATACAGAAGGGGATATCGCCCGGGCCATAGAAAAACTGGTTCAGGCCGGCTGCACCATGATATTTACAACAAATTCCAAGATGGTAAATCAGAGCGTGAGATCCGCCATTCTGCATCCTGAGGTAAAGATTTACAACTGTTCTGTAAATATGTCCTATTCCTCTATCTGTACGTATTATGCAAGGATGTATGAGGCAAAATTCCTTATGGGAGCTATAGCGGCAGCCGTTTCCAGAGAGGATAAGCTGGGGTATATTGCAGATCAGCCCACCTATGGGATTCTTGCAGATATCAACGCTTTTGCCATGGGCGCGCGGATGATCAACCCTTATGTAAAGGTATATCTGGAATGGCGCAGGATCAACCATGAAAAGACAGCGGCAGAACGGCTGAGAGAACAGGGGATCCGGTACATTTCCGGAAAGGATATGATTATCCCCAGACATCCGTCCAGGGAATACGGCCTTTATGTACAGGAAGATAATGGAGAGGTTTTCAATCTGGCTTCGCCTATCTGGAACTGGGGGAAATTCTACGAGCAGATGATCCAGCTGGCCTTTGAAAGCAATGAGGAGCTGGAAGCCAGAAAGGGCAAAAAAGCGGTTAATTACTGGTGGGGAATGTCGGCAGATGTGATCGACGTAATCTGTTCCGGAAACCTGCCTCACGGTACGCTGCGCCTGATTGAATTTCTGAAAAATTCCGTTCGTTCCGGAAGCTTTCATCCCTTTGACGGTTTCATGTATGACCAGGAGGGAATCATCCGATGCAGGGAGGGAGAACGTCTGCGCTCAGAAGATATTGTAACCATGAACTGGCTGGCTGAAAATGTAGTGGGACGCGTGCCGGATCTGGAAGAATTGAATGACGAGGCAAGAGAACGGATGCAGCTTCAGGGCATCCGTGTAGACGAGAGTGTACAGACGGAGAAATAGCGGTATGAATATAATGATTTTATCAGATCAGGAGTCAAAGCTCCTGTATGAATATTATGATCCTGAGAGGATTAAGGACATTGACCTTTTGATTTCCTGTGGAGATCTTCCGCCGGAATATCTGACTTTTTTTGCCAGCGTGTGTCATGCGCCTTTAGTTTATGTAAGGGGCAACCATGACAATAAATACGCCTATAAGCCGCCGGAGGGCTGTATCTGCGTTGAGGACGATATTTATGTGTATAAGGGAGTCCGGATCCTGGGGCTGGGAGGTTCTATGGAATATATTCCGGGCTCGGCCAACCAGTACACAGAGCGCCAGATGCGGGCCCGCGTCCGAAAGCTGAGATGGAAGCTTCTCTGGCACAGAGGCTTTGATATCCTTGTAACCCATGCGCCGGCCTTCGGCCTGAATGATATGGAGGATCTGCCTCACCGGGGCTTTAAAGCATTTCTTACCCTGATGGATAAATACCACCCGAAATTTTTCTTCCACGGCCATGTCCATGCCAATTACGGAGGAAAATTTAAACGGAAGGATACATATGGAAGTACGACTGTGGTGAACGGATATGAATTTTATGTGGTGGAGTATCCGGAGGGGGAGGAGAAGTAAATTTCGCGCATAAAATCCCACCATTTACAAATACTACATTTACAACCAGTCTTAAGGATAAATGGAGGTACTTTTTCAATGATTTCAGAAAGAGTACAAAGATGTAAAATGGAGGAAACTGCGAAATGAAAGCTACAGGAATTGTAAGAAGAATCGACGATCTGGGGCGGGTGGTAATACCCAAGGAAATCCGGCGCACCCTTCGGCTGCGTGAGGGAACGCCTCTCGAGATTTTTACAGACCGTGAGGGAGAGATTATTTTAAAGAAGTATTCTCCCATGATGGAGCTTACTGCTTTTGCAGGCCAGTATGCAGATGCCATGGCCCAGTCTACCGGACTGATCGTCTGTATTACAGACCGGGATCAGGTAGTGGCTGTGGCGGGCGGCTCCAGAAAGGAGCTGCTGCAAAAGACCATAAGCCGTTCTCTGGAGCAGGCCATCAACGACCGTATCACCTATCAGGCCGGAAAGGATGAAAAAAATGTGATTCAGCTGGTGGATGAGGAGCTGGAGGGCATTACCGCCCAGGTGATTGCTCCTATTATCTGTGAAGGGGACGCCATTGGTTCTGTATCCCTTATGAGCCGGGAACCAAAGGCACGGTTTGGCGAGATGGAAATGAAGCTGGCAGTCACTGCCGCCGGATTTCTGGGACGGCAGATGGAAAGTTAAGAAATTAAGAAAGGAAAGACGATGAATGTTCGCCTTTCCTTTTTTTATTCCCCTTTATCATTCGGAGAATGAAGCTTGTGTTTTTTCCTGTATTGCAGGGGACTGCAGTCGGAAAGGGCTTTAAAGGTTCTGGAAAAAGAACTTAAATTGTGGTAACCAACCAGTTCACTGATCATTTCAACAGAATACTCGCTGTTGATCAGATAATTTTTAGCGCAGGTCATTTTGCATTCAATCAGAAAATCTCCGGCAGTAGTTCCAAGAACCTCTTTAAAGAGGTAGTACAGCTGGGTTTTACTGATATGAAAGTGGTCGGCAAGTGAATCTGCAGAAATAGGGCATTGGATATGGCTGTGTATAAACTCGCATATTTCCATTACAAGATGAGAATGGTTTTTGTATAGAGCGCTTTGGACATTCCCGTAAGATTGCCAGTAAAGCTGATTTACCATTAAAAGAAACTGCCCTAAAAGGAATTTGATATGAAGTACAGTTCCGAAGCTGTCCTGACAGGGGGAAGCAGAATTGACAAGCTTCAGCTGAGAAATCATCTGATCCATCAGGTACAGCCAGTGGATTTGCTGACATTCGGGCGCTGAAAGGATGATGGGATGCTCCATCCGGCTTACATTAAAGCTTTCCAGAAGGTTAACCTCCTGAGTGGAAAGAGGTGAGATAAAAGAGGGTGAAAAGTAAAGAACATACCGGTCACACAGGCCGCTTCCGGGATCTGTAAAGAAATAATGAAGATCCATGGAATTAAGAAGAACCAGACTGTTTTTGGGGATCGACCGGATGCCTTTTTCCGTCCGGCATTTCATATTAGAAGAGATTGTGTAAATGACCTCCAGCTGCTTATGCATATGGAAGGTCTTTTTTTCTGTCTGCGGGGCAATCTTATGGGCAATGGAAAATTCATCGGGGAAATTTTCCAAAAAGCTTTTGTAAAGAGTTGACATGGGTTCTCCTTTGAATAAAATGCAAAAAAACATGATTTTTATATCAAAAAATAATTTGTGCATATTATATAATAAAAATCAAGAAAACACAAGAATAAACAAATAATTTCATGAACATATTGAGAAATTGTTTAAAACAGACGGTGGAATTGTATGATTGAAACGATAATTGAAAAGGCAAATGAGTCAAAAAAGCTTTTAGAGGAAATTGCATATATTTCCGGAAATGAACGGAATGAAAATACCATAAAGCCTCTTTTGAAAAAGGCGGTGTGCTGCAAGCTGATGATACCGGAGGATGAAACAGACGATATCAGAAAGCTTATCATATTAAGCATTAAAAGCCGGAATAAGGAGGACGCTTCTCTGCCGGATCAGGTGATTCAGTCGAAAATAGAAAAATATGACTGTCATCAGAGTAATCTGGTGACACAGAAAAAAACGCTTTTGATACTTTTTATTGAAAAGGAACTGGGAATTCATTTTACGGATGAGGATGCAGTTGAAATTGCTTCCATAGATGATTTATGCCGTATGGTTATAAAGTATGGAAAGACAGGTGAGGAATATGGAACAACAGGAGATACGCAGTAAGTTCCCTGTTTTCAGTCAGAATAAAAGGCTGGTTTATCTGGATAATGCAGCCACCTCCCAGAAGCCCGAAGGGGTAATTGACAGGGTAAGGCAGTTTTATTTATCAGAAAACTCCAACATTCATCGGGGGAATTATCCACTCAGCAGCAGGGCGTCAGAATACTATGCGCACTCAAAACAGACGGTCAGCCATTGGATTGACGCACGTACGCCGGAGGAAATTGTATATGCAAAAAGCAGTACAGAGGCAATTAATCTCGTGGCTGCCGGAATGGATGGCCTGACAGGGCCGGAGAACAATATAGTAACTACGGAGCTGGAGCATTCCTCCAATTATTTTCCATGGAAGGAGCTTTGCCGGAGAACCGGTGCACAATTCCGGGTGGCAGAAGCAGAAGAGGATGGATCTTTAAAGACAGAGAAGCTGCTGAAATTAATAGACTGCCATACAAAGCTTGTTGCTGTTACAGGCATGTCAAATGCAGGCGGTTTCTGTCCCGATTTAAAGAAAATTATTTCTGAGGCACATAACAAAGGCGCTCTGGTACTGGTGGATGCCACCCAGCTGATTGTTCACCGGATGATTTCCGTCCGGGAATTGGACTGTGATTTTCTGAGTTTTTCCTCTCATAAAATATACGGTCCCATGGGACTTGGGGTGCTGTATGGAAAGCAAAGCTGTCTGGAGCTGATTCCCCCTCTTCTGTATGGAGGGGATATGGTTTTACGGGGAGACGGAGATCAGATCATATATAAAAGCAATACAGAAAAGTTCGAAGGCGGAACCCAGAATATCGGAGGAGCGCTGGGACTGGAGGCGGCAATTGAATTTTTACAGGAAAATGAGTTTGAAGCGCTTTTAGAGCATGAAAAGGCTCTTGCAGCTTATACAAGGCAAAGGCTCGAAAAAATAAAGGGCCTGCATATTTTAAATTCCGGTCCGGACAGTCCGATTATCCTGTTTGAAATGGATGGGATAGGGGCTTATGATGTGGGAGTGCTTTTAGGACTTAAGGATATTGCAGTCCGATGCGGTTCCCATTGCGCATACCCCCTGATGAAGCGTCTGGAGCGTCAGAGCCTGTGCAGGGTGTCGCTTGCAGTTTATAACACAAAGGAGGATTCAGACCGTCTGGCAGCTGCCCTGGAAGGGCTGAACAGTCTGAGAAAGGTATGAGCATAGAGGAAAAAATTAAAAAGTATACGCAGGATTTCAGCGAGCTGTGCGATCCGTTCTCTCAGGGGGAATACCTGATCGGGCTGGGAATAGGAAGGCTGGATGAACAGGAGATACGCAGGGATCAATACCGGATTGAAGGCTGCAAAACGGGAATATGGACAGAGGTTCTGAAAGAGAACGGCCTGATTTATTTCAGGGCCGACAGTGATTCTGTTCTGGTAAAAGGCATTTTACATATATATAAGGATCTGTATGACGGAAAAAAAGAAACAGAGATATGGGAAAATCCGCCGGAGTTTCTGAAATGCATTTCAGATGATGTGATTTATCCGGAAATAAAGGAAAATGGACTTTTCAAATGCTACTGGAAAATGGCGCATTTTGAAAATAGAACAAAGAACATGTTAGAGGAGGAAATAAAGCTATGAAGTATGCAATGGATGTGAAGGTAAACTTAAGACCGGTGTTTTCCAATCTGGTACATTCTGATTACTGGGAGGGACCCTGCCGTGTAGGACCGGAAGAGACTGGTACTCCCGAATATGAAAAGCGTCTGGGCAAAGAAGAGTTTAAGCAGTGGTATGATGAACTGAAGGCAAATCTGGATCTGACCCGATGCAACCTGATGGAGCCTGTTTACATTGAGTTTGATGAGAGCTTTGTAGTAAAGGATTCCGAATTTGACAAGCTTCTTCCTGAGAACCATGAGGTTGATTTATACCTGATCACATACCGTGTTCCGGGAATTGAACGGCTGAGGAAACCGATTTCAATGATTAATCTGGGACCTACACCCATCGACCTGATCGGCTTTTATCGCGATATCGGCTTAGAGGCATATATGGCTCATGATTATGAGGAGTACAACAAGATTCTTACCAATCTTCAGGTAAGAAAGGCAGTAGCTAATACCAAAATTCTGATCCTTTCCAATACGGAGCAGACGCCGGCTTCTGTAAATACGAGTACCTGCGACCTGACCCATCTGTTTACCCAGTATGGCATCCGCAACAACCGTATCGACTTCCGTCAGGTTATGAAATACTATGATGCTACACCTGTAGATGATGGTATTCAGAAGGAAGCAGAGGCACTGGTTGAAGGCGCGCAGAAGACAGATGTTAAAACGGAATATGTCTGCAATGACCTTCGCTATTTCCATGCAGTAAGAAAGATGATGGAGCAGTATGACTGCAATGCATTTACAACACCTTGTAAAGAGCTTTGTGCCAGCCGGATTCCGTGGGAGAAGAAATTTGTTCCCTGTCTGTGCCATTCTTTAAATAAAGACGACCGTATTCCATCTGCATGTGAAGAGGATCTGGCAGTCTGGATGGCAATGATGATGATGATGTATCTTACCAGACAGAGCGTATTTATGGGAAATCCTGTACTGGTGCTTAAAGGAAGCAAAACCCTGGAGCAGCTGGGAATGCCGAACCTGTTAACACAGCCCGGACAGACCTTTGACCATGATGTTCTGGAAATCCACCACGCAGTTCCGACCAGAAAGATGAACGGTTTCGGAGAGCCTGAGCAGAAATACGAGCTGGCTCCGTTTACCACCCACGGATGGGGAACTCATTATCATGTAGATATGAATGAGAATGAGGGACAGGTTGTAACCTTTGGCCGCTTCAACAGACGGGGTACAAAGATGATGGTTGCTGTAGGCCATACCATCGGATGTGAGTTCCGTCCTGTTTACTGCAGCCCGGCTGTTTACTATGACGTAGAAGGCGGAGCAAGAGAATTCCGTCAGGCTCTTGCTAACGGCGGCTACGGACATCATCAGGCCATTATTTACGGAAACCATGTAAAAGAGCTTCAGGAGCTGGGAAAGGTAGTCGGCTTTGAGGTAGAGTATTTCCACTAATTAAAAGATATATTTTGCCGGTATCCTCTGGGGAAAGATTTTGGGATACCGGCAGGATTTGTTGTAAAAAAATGACTGTATATGAGGGAGGAAATTTTATGAAGTACAAAAAAATGATTGCACTTATAGCTGCTGCCGGAATGATTGGTACACTGGGAGGCTGCGGCTTAAAAGCGCCGGAAAAACCAAGCCAGGCTCCTTCCGGGGAAACGGAGCAGGCACCAAAGGAGACGTCTGCAAAGGCAGACGGAGCCGTTACCCTTGTTTATGCAGAGGTAAACTCCATTGATTCACTGGATGGGGAAATTGCCACTTTTTTTAAGGACAAAGTAGAGGAAAAAACTAACGGAAGCGTTGTGATTGATATTCAGGCCAGCGGTGTGCTGGGAGCTGAGGTAGATGTTCTTGACGGAATGACAAACAACAGCGGAACGGTGGATTTATGCCGTATTTCCTGTTTTGCCTTAAACAGCTATGGAGCAAAGCTGTCTTCCTTATTGAGCGTACCGTTTACCTTTGAAAACAGAGACCAGTTCTGGAAATTTACGGAAACAGATCTGGCACAGAAGATTCTTGCAGAACCGGAAGAACTGGGACTTGGCATTCACGGACTGTATTATCAGGAAGAGGGCTTCAGGGATTTCTTCATGTCTGAGGAAGTAAATGGAATTGAAGGTTTAAAAGGAAGAAAAATCCGTGTATCCAGTGATCCGATTCTTACAGGCGTAGTAGAAGCTCTGGGGGCATATCCGACAGTAATATCCTTTAATGAACTGTATACCAGCCTGCAGTCCGGAGTGGTAGACGGCGCAGACCAGCCGGTGCCTCTTTATGAATCAAATGCATTTAATGAGGTTGCGCCCAATGTAATCCTGTCCCATCATACCATGTCAGCTTCAGAGGTTGTCGTATCAGATGCATCCTGGGCAGAGCTTTCAAAGGAACAGCAGGATGCCATTATGGAGGCCGGAAAGGAAACCAGCCAGTACGCAAAAGAGCTTTCAGAAAAAGAAGAGTCTGAGAGTATTGCCCGCCTGAAGGAAAAAGGTGTTAAATTTACAGAAGTAACAGATTATACGCCCTGGAAGGAAGCCTGCGCTGACATCATTTCTCAGTATACAAAGGGAATGGAAGAGGAGTATAAGCAGATTACTTCTTTAGCTGAATAAAGTCTGTAAGCTGAAGGAGGGGAATTATGACTGAGGAGAAAAAGGTAAAAAAAGGAATACTGGATTATTTATACAGTATTATTAAAGTAATCTGTAAGCTGTTTCTTGTGGCGGAAATTGCAATTACCTCAATGGCAGTTGCGGGAAGGTATATTCCCTTTATTCCGGATCCTGCCTGGAGCGAGGAGATGACGCTGACCTGTATGATTTATATGGCATTTATAGGAGCAGCTCTGGCCGTTCGAAAGAAAACTCACATTCGAATGACATCTCTTGATCGTTATATGCCGGAAAAGCTGGTAGATGGGATAGAAATTTTCGATGATCTTCTGGTGCTGGCATTTTCTCTGATGATGGTATTTGTGGGATTTCCTTATGCGGTAAATGCGGGAAAAGCAGTTTATGTCAGCCTTCCGTCGCTTTCCAGATTCTGGCTGTATGCGCCGGTGCCCTTTGCTGGCGTGGCAATGTGTATTTTCCAGTTGGAAACGCTGGTTAAGGATATAAGGAAATTTCTGGGAAAGGGGGAAGCCGTAAGTGGACAGTAATACAATCGCAGTAATTATTCTTTTAGCTACGTTTTTTATTTTAATCCTTCTTCGGGTTAATATTGCATTTGCAGTGGGAATAGCTTCCTGTCTCTGTCTGCTGTATCTGGGAATTCCTCTTTCCAATGTATGCCAGCAGATGGTAAAAGGTCTGAATTCCTTTTCACTGATGGCAGTGCCCTTCTTTATCACCATGGGAGGGCTGATGGGAAGCGGCGGAATATCGGAACGGCTGATTCTGCTTGCCGATTCTATGGTGGGCTGGATGCGCGGAGGCGCAGCAATGGTAAATATTCTGGCATCCCTGTTTTTTGGAGGTATTTCAGGATCAGCCTCTGCAGATACGGCTTCTTTGGGAAATATTGAGATTCCCATGATGGTAAATATGGGATATGACGCTGATTTTTCTACGGCTGTTACCATCACATCCTCTGTTGAGGGACTTTTGATTCCGCCCTCCCACAACATGGTAATTTACGCAACTGCTGCAGGCGGACTTTCTGTAGGCGCTCTGTTTATGGCCGGATATATTCCGGGCGTAATGCTGGCTCTTTCCCTGATGATCGGTTCTTATATTATCTCAGTTAAGAGAAATTACCCCAAGGGCCAGCCCTTCCATCTGAAAACCTTTATCAAATGCTTTAAATCAGCCATCTGGGCTCTGTTGTCTGTATTGATTGTAGTGGTAGGCGTTGTATTCGGAGTACTTACCGCTACAGAATCCGCAGCAATCGCAGTTATCTACAGTCTGATCGTAGGCCTGTGCATCTACAGAGAGATGACCTGGAAGGATGTATGGAACGCTCTGGGCGAATGTATTGATACCTTATCAATCGTACTGATTCTCTGCGGCACATCCAGTATTTTCGGTTACTGCCTGACCTATCTGCATGTTCCGGATCTGGCAGCCAATGCGATTATCGGTTTTTCAGAAAGCCCGATTGTGATTGCCCTTCTGATCAATGCGATTCTGCTGGTACTGGGATGCGTAATGGATATGGCCCCGATTATCCTGATCGCTACGCCTATCCTGCTGCCGGTAGCAACCAGCATAGGAATTACCCCTATTCAGTTTGGCATTATTATGGTATTAAACTGCGGAATTGGTCTTTTGACTCCCCCGGTTGGAACCTGCCTGTTTATTTCATCGGCAATTTCCCATCTGCCGATAGAAAAGATTGCCAAGGCAACCCTTCCATTCTATCTGTGCATGATTCTGGTACTGTTGCTTCTTACATTTGTTCCGGGATTCACCATGCTGCTTCCCAATCTTTTTTATGGGGGATAAAATAAGAATATGGTAAATAAAAACGGCTCCCTGTCCGATGTGGTGTGATGTGTTGGATGGGGGCCGTTTTTTGAGTAAATTTTTCGAAAAAAAAAGAAAGGGAAAAATGGGAACGAAGCGGATCGTCCGGACAGAAATAGGAGAAGGATGTGCGATGAGGGAAAGAATGTTTCCGAAAGATTGAAAAAACAGGATAAAGAAGGGGAAAATACGGCAAAAATTGTATATAATGCACAAAAACGATGTAAAATTATTGTGGAAAAATACGTTTACATTCCCATATATAACAGGTAACATAGAAATTGTAACCCAAAAGTAAACGATAACGAAAACATTTACGTTAACGTTTACTTAACAGTTTTCGCTGGCCAGCAAAGGAACTGAAAAAATGAGCAGATCAACAACCACACTGAAGCAAATTGCAGAAACAGCAGGCGTTTCTATCACAACTGTACACCGGGTGCTGAATGGCAAGGAAGGCTGCGGCGAACAGCTGCGGACACGCATTATGGAAATTGCAAAACAGCAGGGATACGAGATTAATTATGTAGCGTCTTCCCTTCGGAAAAAACCAATTCATATTGCGGTGATTTTTCCAAAAAGCGATGCAGACAGCCATCTGTATGTTCAGGAGATTCTGAATGGATATTTTCAGGAAAGAGAAGAGATTGAACCATATAATATTATTTTTCAGGAATATTATTATCCGGCCCATGATTTGGAGAGTATGGTATTCTTATCCTGTCTGAATAATATTTATCAGGAACGGCCATTTCGCTATGACGGAGTAATCGTTTATAAAGAAGACTTGGGAGATGACAGGCGGTATACCGCTATTTTGAACCGTATTATGGGAAAACGGATTCCTGTTGTCATTCTGCAGAAATGCCGGGATGATACGCAATACTCCTGTCTGGTAGGTCCGGATGAAGAGCTTGCAGGTAAAATGGCCGCAGAGCTTATGGACAAGATGACAGTTGGGGAGGGAAACGTAAAGATATTCAGTCAGGATCTTCCGTTTGCAGATAAGAATGCAGCTGTATTTGCAGAAGAATTAAAACGCAGACGTCCGGAACTGAGGTGCAGTATAACTGCACTGAAACTGAATGAAGAGCAGTCAGAACGAATCGCCCGGGAGCTGTCAGAAGGAGAGTACCCGTCAGGCATATACTTTACATGTGCCCGTCATACAGCGGCATTTCTCAGAATTGATCCGAAGATACGAAGAAATGCAGGAACGGTGATTGGAAGCGAACTGTTTGAGGAAAGCTGTCAGGCATTGCAGACAGGCGCGCTGGACGCTGTGATTGATAAAAAACCCTTCAGTGTAGGATATCAGGCTCTGAAACTGCTGTTTAATAATATCGTTAAGAATGAAAAGCTTCCTGTAAGGTATAGTGTTCTTCCGCGTATTATTATTCAGTCCAACAGTTATGTCTACTACAGAAGAAGGAAAGAAAAGTATGGAAGCAGCGAAGAAACGGAATATAGCATATATTGAAAATGTGAAAAATGCTCCGGCATTTGGACTGAGAGATAAGATAGGATACCTGTGCGGCGACCTTGGCTTTAACAGCCTGCAGGTTATTGTAAACAGTTATCTGATGTTGTTCTGCGTTAATATTTTAGGTATGAATGCAGTTCATTTTGCAGGTATTGTGTTTATATGTAAGGCGTTGGATGCGTTAAATGACACATTTATCGGGAGAACGGTGGATCGCCGTGCACCTGCTAAAAATGGAAAAATGAAGCCGTATCTGCTGTGGTTTGCAGTTCCGTATGCCATATTTACGCTGATACTATTTATGAATGTTCACGCTATGCCGTATGCAGCAAAAATAGCATGGGTATTGATCATCTATTTTTTCTGGGGTATTATAGGTACCTTTATCAATGTTCCTTATGGAGCAATGTCCAATATTATTACTACGAATCAGATTGAGAGAACGGAGCTTTCCAATTTCCGAAGCATAGGAAGTTTTGCAGCCAGCATGGGAACGACAACCATTGCGCCTCTCCTGCTGTTTGACCAGAATAATGATCCAATTGCCGGAAGATTTATTCTGCTGTCTGTTATTTTAGGAGTGTTCTGCACAGTATGTCTGTTTTTGGCACATACCCTGATTCATGAACGCGTTCTGGTGGAAGAAGTTAAGGTTAATGAAAATGGTGAGAAGATTAACTATCTTCAGGTAGCAAAATCCTTTCTGCATAATCGGGTTATGATTGCGGTAGTTGCATCATATGTGATCGTTAAATTATTTATACAGCCGGTATCTACTTTAAACCAGTATGTATTTATGACATATTTTCAGGACACATCCAGTCTTGCTATGGCATCTCTTACTACAATGGGGCCAATGCTTTTGGGAATGGTATTTTTGAAGCCTCTTGTAAAACGCTTTGGAAAAAAGGCGCTTGTTACATGGCCGCTTCTGGGATCGGCACTTATGCATGGAGCCAATATGCTTCTTCCTCTTGGGCCGAAAGAATGGATTTTCTGTCAGCTTATGGCATCTGCATTTATTACCTGCCTGAATCTTTTATTATGGTCTCTGATCGCAGACGCAGTAGATTATCAGGCGTATCTGACCGGACAGAGAAATGATGGAACGGTCTACGCAACGATTACATTTATTGTATTTTTTGCTGCAAGTGCCAGTACATCGATCATTGCTCTTCTTTTGGAGGCAGTTGGATATGATCCGACTCTGGGTTCCATGGGACAGCTGGCAGGCGTACCAGAAAAAATCAAAATGCTGGGAGGCGCGTGGCCTATGATTGGCGCTCTTCTTTCATTTGTCTGCTTTAAATTTATTTACAATGTAAGCGATGCACGAATGAGAGAAATCAGCGAGGAACTTCGCAGAAAAAGCGAGGAGACAGAGGAGAGAATTTTAAATGAAAATGCAGAAAATGAAGCATGAAATAACTGAGATTGCGCCCAATACCTGGTGTCTGAGTGAGTTCAGGCTGGTGAATGCCTTCTTGGCAGAAGGAAAAGAAAAGGCCGCTTTAATTGATACCGGCTGCGGGATTGGAAATCTGGGAGAGACAGTAAAAGAGCTGACGCAGAAGCCGGTTGAAATTTTTCTGACCCATGGTCATGCAGATCACAGCGGAGGGATCTATACCCTTCCCCAAAGCCCGGTATATATGATGAAAGAGGATGAAAAACTGTTTCAGGAAATGCCTGCTACGAATGAGATGCGCCGGTTTTATGTAAAGACCCGGGTGCCGGTCCGTTATCCGGGTGAAGGCAACGTGGAAGCGATAACCGCTCTGATACCTGAGCAGGAACCGGAATATACAGGGGAATATACGGCTGTTAAGGATGGGGATATTTTTGAGCTGGGGGAGAGAACATTAACAGCATTACATACGCCGGGACATTCAGAAGGAAGCGTATGCTATCTGGACAGTCAAAGCCGCGTGTTATTCAGCGGTGATACGGTGAACCATAGCATTATTTTAATGCGTCAGCCTGATAATGACAAACGTCTGATTCGGATTTATCATGAAAGCCTGAAGAAAATCTGGGAACAGCAGGAAAAATTTGACAGACTTGCAATCGGACATGACGGAATCCTTTTAGATAAGGCAATAGTAAAAGATTATCTGGAACTGACGGGAGGACTTCTGGATGGAAGCATTGTGGGAAAATATGAAGAGATAGGATTCAGAAAGGGAGATGTTGCACGTTTGGGACAGGCAGAACTGTGGTATCAGTGTGATGAATAAGAGGGGGTAAACGCAAAAGGGAGCGGTTTAAGGAATCGCTCCCTTTTGGCTGTTTTTTTTCTGTACGTTTCCGGTTTCATCCCTTCCCCGGAATCAGCCACTTCACAAAATACGTCCGTATCACCCCAAAAGGCGCCGGCCCCATATCCAGAAGAAAGCGGTTAAATTCCAGCTGAGAGAAATTGGCGCCCAGAGCCAGCTTTGCTTCCTGCTCCATATTACGGATTTCCAGATAACCGGTATAGTAGGCCAGATAGTTAGCAGGATTTTCCATTATTTCATAATAAATAGAGGAAACCACCTCAGGATCAGCGATATTAAAGTAGAGATCCAGATAATTTTTCACCTGCTCCATGTCCCAGCCGTCATAGTGGATGCTGATATCCAGAAGGGCATACAGCGCCAGTGTAAAGGCCGCATTGTGATGCAGCAGTTCTCCTACGCCTTCCTCCAGACCGTTATTTTCCAGAGTATAGGCATAGTGCTCCACATAGGTAGCCCAGCCCTCGGAATAGCCCTTAAAATCAAGGATACTTCTTAAATTACAGTGCTGATTCTGGTTAAAATACTGGTTCTGATACATATGGCCCGGATGGCCCTCATGGGCAATAGTGGTGTAGAGGCTGGAGCTTCCGGTGGAACCGTTGTTGATGTAAATGGAATTGTCCTGAGGACGGTCTAAGGGCACAGTGAGATAAAAGGCCGGACTTAAAATACTTTCCAGAGGCTTGGGAACAGACTTAATGGTGTAGGAATAGCCGGTTAATTCGGGAAAATCCTGCTGGCACTGAGTTTTTAAGGCTTCCAGGATCTCTTCGGGCTTTTCGGGAGAAAAGCGGTAGGAAAGGATTTTTTCACTCAGAGAGGGATCTGCTGTGAGCAGCTCATCGACTGCGGTGAGATCATCCGCCATTTGATCCATCACTGCCTTTTTCAGGGAAGGGATATCCTTATAGGACGTGCCGGTCTGTGCGTTTACCAGGTATTCATAGTACCTCTTTCCTTCGGGAAAATGACACAGGCCGCCGCCATTGGTTCCCTTTCCCTTCAGGGTTTTTAAGCCCTCGATCAGGCTTTCGTAGGCAGGCACGAAGTGCTCGTTCAGAGCAGCTTTATTTCGGGAGATATAGTCATTTTTTTCCTGCTCTGTAAGGCCGTCGATCCTATTTAAACGGGAAGCAAAGGTTTCTGCCATAAAGCTGTGATCTGCGTCGATCAGATAGGCGCTGCAGGATGGAATGATCCGGTCGATGACTGCGTCGCACAGTCCCAGTCCGGCCTCGGATTTCTGCTGTTCAAAGGCAATGATGCTGTCGTAGTAGGTTTTTATGGACGATAAAAGAGACAGGTAGTCTTCTACATCCTGACGGGTATAAAACTGGTATTCAGATAAGAGAATGGGAAGCTGGGATTGTATGCCCAGAGTAGCAGAGAGCGGCTGGTCATAGAGTTCCAGTCCCTCCAGAGACAGGCAGGTATTTAAGTATGATGAAAGAATGGTATAGGTAAGAAGCTGGTCCTCGCGCAGCTTCCGGCTGTCCAGCGCAGTCAGGCGGCTGTACAGCTCCCTGACGTCGGTCAGGTCTTTTTTTATGTCCTCAACAGAAACAGTCCCCAGATCTCTGGGATAGTCGGTGATGCCGTATGAGGATGGATCTGCCAGAGTGTAGTGAAGCGTAATCGGGGACTGGGCGACTTCAGAGCAGAAGAGCTGGTCCGTAAAGGCGTCGAAGTCACTTTGGACTTTTAAGGTGTCCTCGTCATACTGTTCATAGGCTGAGGCAGCGGCTTCCGCCTGAGAGGAAGCTTCAGACGGGGCGGGCGCAGCGGGAGCGGCGCAGCCGGTCAGCAGGGAAATGGACAGGAGCAGGGCTAAAAGAGTCTGCAGCCATAAATGTTTTTTTGTATGGGTTGATAGGGTCATGTGTTATATTCCTCCGAAATTTGATAAGGTATGTTTTTGCGGGATATTCATCCGATGTGAACTCAGGTACAAAGGCGGGCTTACAAGCGGGCTTGACGCCCGACTTTGTACCTGAGTTCTCGCCATCCTGAATTGTAGTATATATTATACGAGCGGAAAAAACAACTTATGAGGGGCGCTGTCTTGACGAAAATGTGGGAAACGCTTATACTTAAACCATTAAAACGGGCAGGAGCGCCCTGCGCTTTGAATGACCCGAATCCAGAAAAAAGAGGAAAATAAAATGTGTCAGGACTGTAAAAAACCATATTATATTACAACAGCCATTGCATATGCCTCCGGTAAGCCCCATATCGGCAATACCTATGAGATCGTGCTGGCTGACAGTATCGCAAGATATAAAAGAGCAAAGGGCTATGATGTATTCTTCCAGACCGGTACGGACGAGCATGGACAGAAGATCGAGGAGAAGGCAGAGGCTGCAGGCGTTACGCCTCAGGAGTTTGTAGACCGCTCCGCAGGAGAGATCCGCCGGATCTGGGATCTGATGAATACCTCCTATGACAAGTTTATCCGCACCACAGATAAGGATCACGAGGCTCAGGTTCAGAAGATTTTTAAAAAGCTTTATGATCAGGGCGATATCTACAAGGGCGCTTATGAGGGCCTTTACTGTACTCCCTGCGAGTCCTTCTGGACCCCGTCCCAGCTGGTGGATGGAAAATGTCCCGACTGCGGCCGTGAGGTGCAGCCTGCCAAGGAGGAGGCTTATTTCTTCCGTATGAGCAAATATGCTCCAAGGCTCATTGAATATATCAACGAGCATCCGGAGTTTATCCAGCCGGTATCCCGCAAAAATGAGATGATGAACAACTTCCTGCTTCCGGGCTTACAGGATCTGTGCGTATCCAGAACCACATTTTCATGGGGTATCCCGGTAGACTTTGACCCAAAGCACGTTACCTATGTATGGCTGGACGCTCTTACCAACTATATTACGGGAATCGGTTATGATTGTGACGGAAATCATACAGATCAGTTTAAGAAATACTGGCCTGCAGACCTTCATCTGATCGGTAAGGACATTATCCGTTTCCATACCATTTACTGGCCTATTTTCCTGATGGCTCTGGATCTGCCCCTGCCAAAGCAGGTGTTCGGCCATCCGTGGCTTCTCCAGGGCGACGGCAAGATGAGCAAGTCCAAGGGAAATGTGCTTTATGCAGATACTCTGGTGGATTTCTTCGGCGTAGACGCTGTGCGCTACTTTGTGCTTCATGAGATGCCATTTGAAAATGACGGCGTGATCTCCTGGGAGCTGATGGTGGAGCGCATGAACTCTGACCTTGCAAATATCCTTGGAAATCTGGTAAACCGTACCATTTCCATGACCAATAAGTACTTTGGCGGCGTTGTGGCTGATAAGAGCGTGACTGCTCCTGAGGATGAGGACTTAAAGGCCGTTGTGCTTGAGGCTGTTAAGAAGGCTGACGCCAAGATGGATCAGCTGAGAGTGGCGGATGCGATTACAGAAATCTTCAATATTTTCAGAAGAAGCAATAAATATATTGATGAGACTGCTCCCTGGGTACTGGCAAAGGATGAGGAGAAGAAGGACAGACTTTCCACTGTTCTTTACAACCTCACAGAGGCTATTACCATCGGAGCATCCTTACTGGAGTCCTTTATGCCTGAGACCTCTGCAAAGATCCTGGCTCAGTTAAATACTGCAAAGCGCAGTCTGGATGAGCTGCAGACCTTTGGCCTGTATCCGTCCGGAAACCAGGTAACAGACAAGCCGGAGATCCTGTTTGCCCGTATGGATGTAAAAGAGGTACTTGAGAAGGCAGAGGCTCTGCAGGCAGCTCAGGCGGCAGAGGCTGCAAAGGAAAGCGGCGCTGATGCAGAGAACGCAGAGGAAGAGGACGGGATTGACCTGGAGCCAAAGGCAGAAATCACCTATGATGACTTTGCAAAGCTTCAGTTCCAGGTAGGCGAGATCATTAAGTGCGAGGCTGTTCCCAAGTCCAAGAAGCTGTTATGCTCTCAGGTTAAGATCGGAACGAAGACCCGCCAGATCATCAGCGGAATCAAGGCTCATTACACACCAGAGGAAATGGTAGGAAAGAAGGTCATGGTAGTGACAAACTTAAAGCCTGCCAAGCTTGCGGGAATGCTTTCTGAGGGTATGATTCTCTGTGCAGAGGATGCAGAGGGAAATCTGGCGCTGATGACGCCGGAGAAGAAGATGCCGGCAGGAGCTGAGATCTGCTGATAATGACTTATATAAAATTTGGGATAACATGAGGTCTGTGAGATCAGAACCGGATTAAGTCCCTGCTGCCGCAGGATGCAGGCCGCCGTCAGGAGGTTTGTGTTCTGCGGCAGTTTTTAACTGAACAGAGGAGACGGCAAGATGATTTTTGATACACACGCCCATTATGATGATGAGGCATTCGATGATGACAGAGAGGCACTTTTAGGCAGTCTGGCATCTCAGGGCATACAGGCAGTGACCAATGTGGCTGCCAGCTTAAAAAGCTGCGAAACGACTCTGGCTCTCACGGAGCAGTATCCCTTTATCTATGGAGCCATAGGAGTCCATCCCAGCGAAACAGCAGAGCTGGATGCCTGCGGAATGGACCGGATGAAGGCCTGGTGCGCTTCAGAGAAGATCCGGGCAGTAGGAGAAATCGGTCTGGATTACTACTGGGAGGAACCGGAGCATGAGATTCAGAAGAAATGGTTTGCAGCCCAGCTTGATCTGGCAAAGGAGCTGAAGCTTCCTGTGATCATCCACAGCCGGGATGCGGCAAAAGACACTCTGGATATTATGAAGGCCGAACATGCAGAGGAGCTTGGAGGCGTGATCCACTGCTTTTCCTACACAAAGGAAATGGCCAGAGAATACCTGAATATGGGCTTTTATCTGGGAATCGGCGGCGTCCTCACCTTTAAAAATGCTAAAAAGCTGGTGGAGGTGGCAGAATATGCGCCTTTAAGCTCCATTGTACTGGAAACGGACTGCCCCTATCTGGCTCCGGTGCCATTTCGTGGAACGCGCAACTCTTCCCTGAATCTGGGAATTGTAGCGGAGCGTCTGGCACAGATCAAGGGAACCGACCGGGAAACTGTGGAACGGATCACCTGGGAAAATGCAGAACGGTTATACCGGCTGAAGGAGAATTGAATTAATGGATAATAAATTAGTAAACCCGCAAAAGACCATAGAAACCATTCAGAAATACCAGTTTGCATTTCAGAAGCGGTTCGGACAGAACTTCCTGATCGACAGCCATGTACTGGATAAGATCGTAAATGCCGCTGGTATTACACAGGACGACTGCGTTCTGGAAATCGGACCCGGAATCGGAACCATGACCCAGTATCTGGCAGAGCATGCGGGCCGGGTGGTAGCGGTGGAAATTGATACCAACCTGCTTCCGATCCTGGCAGAGACCTTAAAGGACTATTCCAATGTGACTGTGATCAATGAGGATATCCTTAAGGTAGACATGAATCAGCTGGTAAAGGAGTATAATCAGGGAAGGCCAATAAAGGTAGTGGCAAATCTTCCCTACTATATTACTACGCCAATTATCATGGGACTTTTTGAAAGTAATGTTCCGATCGAAAATATCACGGTAATGGTCCAGAAGGAAGTAGCAGACCGGATGCAGGTAGGGCCGGGCTCCAAGGATTACGGCGCTCTGTCCCTGGCGGTGCAGTACTACGCCAGCCCCTATATCGTGGCAAATGTGCCTCCAAATTGCTTTATCCCCCGGCCAAATGTGGGTTCTGCAGTAATTCGTCTGACCCGCTATCAGGAACCGCCGGTTCATGTAAAGGATACGGCGCTTATGTTCCGTCTGATCCGTGCGTCTTTTAATCAAAGAAGAAAGACACTGCAGAACGGATTAAACAACTCTCCGGAGCTGTCATTTTCCAAGGAGGAGATCGCGGCAGTGATCGAAGGACTGGGGCTTCCTGCAGCAGTGCGGGGAGAGGCTCTGACGCTGGAACAGTTTGCAGCCCTGGCAAATGCATTTTCAGACCTGAAAGGAAAATAAAACAGGGTAAAATGGGGAGTTCTGTGATCGGATGAGCAGGTAAAAGAAAGGAAGGGATCGATATGGCTATGAACAGACGGACGGCCCGCATCCTTGGGGCGGCAGCTGCAGGTACAGCGGCGCTCGTTACGTTAAGAGAACTGAAAAAGGTAAGGCACAGAAAGGAAGAGGAGCGGCAGGCAGCAATTGATGCCGCACTGGTGCGAAACCGCGACTACGGCAGCCGCAGGGCGTACCTGATCGGCGGCGGCCTGGCGTCCATGGCTGCAGCCGCTTATCTGATCCGGGACTGTAATTTCCCCGGCTCCCACATTACCATCTATGAGGGAACCCATATCCTGGGGGGAGGAAATGACGGAGCGGGAACACCGGAAAAGGGTTATGTATGCCGCGGCGGCCATATGCTCAATGAAAAGACATATGAGAATTTCTGGGAGCTGTTTGATACCATTCCATCCTTAAAAAAAACAGGGCGCAGCGTTGCAGAGGAAATTCAGGAGTTTGCCCATTCTCATTCCGGACGTACCCATGGACGTCTGGCAGACCGGGAGGGAACGTTTTTAAATGTAAAATCCATGGGCTTTGATCAGGGGGACAGGATGGCTCTTTTCCGGCTTCTGCTGACAGATGAAAAGAAGCTGGACAGCCTGACCATAGAGGACTGGTTTAAGGAAACGCCTCATATATTTGAGACAAGCTTCTGGTATATGTGGCAGACTGCTTTTGCTTTTAAAAAGGGGAGTAGCCTGTCTGAATTCAGACGCCGTGTGAAGAGGATGCTGCTGGAGTTTGGCCGTATTGACACCAGGGAGGGCATGATCGGCCTGCCTCTCAATCCCTATGACAGCCTGATCCGTCCTCTGGAAGTTTATCTGCGTTCCAGAGGTGTGGAGTTTATAGAGGACTGTCAGGTGACAGATATGGAGTTTGCTTCCGGTTCAGGTATTACGGTTAAAACGCTGTACTTAAAACGCAGGCTTCAGGATGAGGATGAGTCAAGGGAGTCCTTTGCTTTTGAGAAAGCAGAACTGAAACCGGGAGATTTCTGCATTATGACAACGGGCTGTATGACGGACAGCTTTTCTTTGGGAGATATGGACACTCCGGCTCCTGCTCCGTCAAAAAAGTCCATGAGCAGCGAGCTATGGTCAAGGATTGCCTGTGTGAAGCCGGGAATGGGAGCACCGGAGCCGTTTTTTGCCTGTCCGGAGAAAAACAGCTGGATGAGCTTTACTGTGACAGCCAGGGGAGATGCGCTTTTAAAGGCGGTTGAGGAATTTTCAGGAAATGCTCCCGGAAGCGGGGCGCTTATGACCTTTAAGGATTCCGGATGGCTTATAAGCAGTACCGTGGCGGCTCAGCCTTATTTTGCAGGTCAGCCTGAAGATGTGACTGTATTCTGGGGCTATGGATTGTATCCGGAGGCAGAGGGGGATTACGTGAAAAAGCCCATGAAGGACTGCACGGGACGGGAGATACTGAAGGAATATTTAAGCCATCTTCATGTAAATGAAAAGCGTATGGAGGAGCTGATGGATACGGTGATCAATGTGATCCCCTGCCGGATGCCTTATGCAGACGCGGCTCTTGCTCCAAGGAAATATACAGACCGCCCGAAAGTCATTCCGGCAGGTTCCGGAAATTTTGCCATGATCGGACAGTTTGTGGAAATACCGGAGGATACGGCGTTTACAGAGGAATATTCGGTACGGGCCGCCAGAATGGCTGTATACAGCCTGATGGATGTGCGCCGGAAGGTGATTCCTGTGACACCGTACTGGAAGCATCCCAGAGTGCTGCTTAAGACAGTGCTTAAGGCGTTTCGGTAACTGCGGATATCAGGGAACAAAGGAGATGAAAATGGGAGGATTTTCCAATATTAAAAGTAAGCTTCTGGCAGAGCAGGTTCAGGAGCAGATTTATCACTATATTTTGGAGACGCCTCTTGAACCGGGTTCCAAACTTCCAAATGAGTTTGAGCTGGGAGAAAAATTTGACGTGGGGCGCAGCACCATCCGGGAAGCGGTAAAGCTTTTGGTTTCCCAGGGGATTTTAGAGGTGCGCCGGGGATCCGGCACTTATGTGGTAAATACAACGCCTTCCGATCTGGATCCTCTGGGTTTAAGCGGAGCAGAGGATAAGATGGCGCTGGCGCTGGATCTGGTCAATGTGCGGCTGATCCTGGAGCCTGGTATTGCAGAAATGGCGGCATTAAATGCTACAGAGGAAGCAATTTTGGAGCTGCGCTGCTGCTGCGAACGGGTAGAGGAACGGATCGCTTCAGGAGATATGTACATTCAGGATGATATTGCCTTTCATACCAGCGTGGCCCGGTGCTCCGGTAATAAGGTAGTGGAGCAGCTGATCCCCATTATTGATACGGCAGTAATGATGTTTGTAAATGTGACCCACCAACGGCTTACAAAGGAAACCGTTATGACGCACAGAGCCATTGTGGACGCCATTTCCGATCGGGATCCCATTGGAGCAAAAACCGCCATGATGATGCATATGACCTACAACCGGAATATGATCCTGAAGCTGATCCGGGAGGAAAAAGAAAAAAATCACAAGGAGTAACAGGGTAAGATATCAGATGATTTTACCGTAAAAATTACATTATATGTTTGACAGGAGCCTGGATAAAGCGAAATATCTGGGCTTTTTGTGTATCATACCTAAAAAAACATCCGAGTTTTTGGCAAAAAGTAGAATAGTAGTCTGATGACTTGTAATTATATTTATGAAATGATATGATTAAAAGAGAAAACATCTGATGATTATGAAACGAAATTGTTATAGAAAGAAGGAGGAACCAACATGAAGGAATTGAACAGTCAGAGAGTAAGAGCACTTGCGCCGGAAAATGATCCCTTAAAGATTGGTATGGGATGGACGGTGGAGGATCTGGATAAGCCCCAGATCCTGGTAGAGAGCACCTTCGGGGACAGCCATCCGGGAAGCGCCCATCTGGATCAGTTTGTAGAGGAAGCCATGAGAGGAATCACCGACGCAGGAGCAAGAGGCGCCAGATATTATACAACGGATATCTGTGACGGCATTGCCCAGGGACATGACGGCATCAACTATTCTCTGGCTCACCGCGATATGATCGCAAATATGATCGAGATCCATGGAAATTCCACCGGCTTTGACGGCGGCGTATTTATTGCCAGCTGCGACAAGTCCGTACCTGCATGCCTGATGGGACTGGCAAGATTGGATATGCCTTCTATCGTGATCACCGGAGGCGTGATGGATGCAGGCCCTGATCTCTTAACACTGGAGCAGATCGGTATGTATTCTGCCATGTGCCAGAGAGGAGAGATTACAGATGAAAAGCTTACCTATTATAAGCACCACGCCTGCCCTTCCTGCGGAGCCTGCTCCTTTATGGGAACCGCTTCCACCATGCAGATCATGGCTGAGGCTCTGGGTCTGATGCTCCCAGGTTCTGCCCTGATGCCCGCTACCTGCGAGGACTTAAAGGAAATGGCCTACAAGGCAGGAAAACAGGTAATGGAGCTTGTAAAGAAGGGAATCAAGGTCAGCGACATTGTAACAGAAAAGGCCTTTGAAAATGCCATTATGGTACATGCTGCCATCTCCGGCTCCACCAATTCCCTGCTCCATATTCCGGCCATGGCCCATGAGCTGGGTATCGAGATTGATGCAGATACCTTTGACCGGATGCATCGGGGGGCTCATTACCTTCTGGATATTCGCCCCGCAGGCAAGTGGCCGGCACAGTTCTTCTACTATGCAGGCGGCGTTCCTGCAGTGATGGAGGAGATCAAGTCCATGCTCCACCTGGATGTGATGACCGTTACAGGAAAGACTCTGGGCGAAAATCTGGAGGACTTAAAGAAAAACGGTTTCTATGACAAGTGCGAGAGCTATTTAAAGAAATGGGACTTAAAGCGCACCGATGTGATCCGTACCTTTGACGAGCCCATCGGCACCGACGGAACGGTGGCAATTTTAAGAGGAAACCTGGCTCCGGAGGGCTCTGTTGTAAAGCATTCTGCGGTACCGAAGGAAATGTTTAAGGCTGTATTAAAGGCAAGACCATTCGACTGTGAGGAAGATGCCATTGCAGCAGTGCTGTCCCACAAGATCCGGCCGGGTGATGCGGTATTTATCCGCTATGAGGGACCAAAGGGCTCCGGTATGCCTGAGATGTTCTATACCACAGAGGCCATTTCTTCTGATCCGGAGCTTGGAAAGACCATTGCTCTGATTACAGACGGACGCTTCTCCGGCGCTTCCAAGGGACCGGCTATCGGCCATGTGTCTCCTGAGGCCGCAGATGGAGGCCCCATTGCCCTGGTAGAGGAAGGGGATCTGATCCGCATTGATATTCCAGAGCGTGTTCTGGAAATCGTGGGAATCCACGGTCAGGAGATGACGAAGGAAGAGGTAGATAAGGTTCTGGCAGAACGCCGTGCGGCATGGAAGCCCAAGGCTCCGAAGTATACAAAGGGCGTGTTAAAGATTTATTCCGAACACGCGGTGTCTCCTATGAAGGGGGGGTATATGGTTTAAGAGTCGTGTGGGCCTCCCGTTCAGGCTCTCAGGGCTCCGGTTTCCGGCCATAAGAAAATCTAAGAGGATGCAATTTTTCTAAATGCAAAAGCCATATCAAAAACTCGCTGCGCTCAGACAGGTTTGATATGGCTTTTAACGAAAAATTGTATCCTCTAATATTTTCTTATGGCCTCCAAAGTCGCCCTGATAGCCTGAATGGGAGACGGCGGAAGGGATGGCGGGAGTGAGATTTTGGGGATAGAAATGTATGGGGATTGACGGGAGTGAGGGATGGGGGTATGATGGTAGAGTTGACACAGAGATGTGGGAGGTGGAATTGGTGATATTTATTGGAGGCGTGAGCCAGGGACAGAAGATATTGAGTGAGGGGCTTGTGCGGCTTTGCGGGAGCTGTGGGAGCCATGGGCGGTATCAGGTGATCATGACGTATATGTATTTTAGCTTTTTCTTTATTCCGCTGTTTAAATGGAACCGGCGTTATTATGTGAAGATGGACTGCTGTGAGGCGGTTTATGAACTGGATCCGGTTGTGGGCAAGGCTGTTTTGAGAGGGGAAAACCCTGATATTGCAGAGGCAGACCTGCGTCTGGTGCAGGCGGGACGGTACGCCAAAACCTGGCAGGAGGGCTCTAAAAAGCCTCATAAAAAGTGTATGAGATGCGGGTTTGAAACAGATGAGGATTATAATTACTGTCCGGTCTGCGGAGGACGGATCTGAGAAATGTAGGATGCAGAATGCCTGTGGATGTGACAGGGGTTCTGCATTTTTTGGTGCTGTGGGAAGAAAACTTGTGTTTTGTTGCAGAAACAACGGAATTATTCTTAGAGATGTATTACAATGGCGGTATCATTAGCAGACAGGGAGGTTTGCTGTGAGGGCATATGGAAGAATTAAAAAAGGAGAGCGGATTATGATTAGAAAGATTATTAAGATTGACGAAGAGAAGTGTAATGGCTGCGGAGCCTGTGCGGCTGCCTGCCATGAAGGTGCGATAGAGATGATAGACGGCAAGGCGAAGCTGACCCGTGAGGATTACTGTGACGGACTGGGAGACTGCCTGCCTGCGTGTCCGGCAGATGCCATTGGGTTTGAGGAGAGAGAGGCTCCGGCATATGATGAGGCGGCTGTTTTGGCGGCTAAGAAAAAGACATCCTTTGAGCCGCTTCCCTGTGGCTGTCCGGGAATGCAGTCAAAGAGTATTCAGAGGGAACGTAATGCATGCAGTGAGCCAGTTGTTTCGGTTCACAGCCAGCTGTCACAGTGGCCGGTACAGATTAAGCTGGCTCCGGTGAATGCTCCTTATTTTGAGAATGCGAACCTTCTGGTGGCAGCGGACTGTACGGCTTATGCTTATGGAAATTTTCATAATGAGTTTATCCGAAACCATGTTACGCTGATCGGCTGTCCCAAGCTGGATGCGGGGGATTACAGTGAAAAGCTGACGGAGATTTTGGCAAATAATAACATTAAAAGCGTGACGGTTGTCCGTATGGAGGTGCCTTGCTGCGGAGGAATTGAGCAGGCTGTAAAAAAGGCTTTGCAGATAAGCGGCAGATTTATTCCCTGGCGGGTAGTAACCATTTCCACAGATGGGAGAATATTGGAATAAGCAGGGGGAGTTTTAAAAGAAATGGAAATCGCTTGACATATCCCGTCTTCCAGTGATATGCTGAGATACAACAGGGAGCTTGTGGAGCAGGCTGAGAGGGAGTAATCGAACTTCGACCTATCGTACCTGATTTGGGTAATGCCAACGTAGGGAAATATTTCGGCTGGATGTGAACATTGGTTCATGGGAGTGTATACACGGTCCGTTCCTTATGGGGCGGGCCTTTTGTATTGCAGGGATCCGGAGAAATTGCGGGAAGCAGGTTTTTTAGATTTTGGCATACAGACCCGTCCGGCAGCCTCTTTGGGAAGCGAAAACGTGCTTCAGGCACAGAATACAAGGAGGAAGAAAGATGGAATACACCACACAGATGGATGCCGCCAGAAAGGGCATTGTGACAGAGGAACTGAGAAAGGTGGCAGAGAAGGAGCATTTTGAGGTAAATGAGCTCATGGCTCTGGTAGCAGAGGGAAAGGCGGCAATTCCTGCCAATAAGAATCATCGCTGTCTGGATCCTAATGGAATCGGTTCTATGCTAAGGACTAAGATCAATGTGAACTTGGGAACCTCCAGAGACTGCAAGGATCTGGATATGGAGCTTGAAAAGGTAAACTATGCAGTTGGAATGGGCGCTGAATCTATTATGGATTTAAGCTCCTGGGGCGATACGCAGAAGTTCAGGAGAAAGCTTACAGCAGAGTGCCCGGCGATCATAGGAACAGTGCCGATTTATGACGCAGTGGTTTATTATCATAAGCCATTAAAGGATATTACCACAGAGGAATGGCTGAAGATTGTGGAAATGCACGCTGAGGACGGAGTGGATTTTATGACCATCCATGTAGGAATCAACCGCAGGACCGCACAGCGCTTTAAGGAAAATAAGCGCCTGATGAATATTGTATCCAGGGGCGGTTCCATTATTTTTGCCTGGATGGAGATGACGGGAAAGGAAAATCCGTTTTATGAGCATTATGACCGGATTCTGGAAATCTGTCGGGAGCATGATGTAACCATCAGCCTGGGAGATGCCTGCCGCCCGGGATGCATTGACGATGCCACAGACATTTCACAGATTGAAGAACTGGTAACGCTTGGAGAACTGACCCGCCGGGCCTGGGAAAAGGATGTACAGGTAATCGTTGAGGGGCCGGGCCATATGCCCTTAAACCAGATTGAGGCCAATATGAAGATCCAGCAGACCATCTGCAAGGGCGCTCCCTTCTATGTGCTGGGTCCTCTGGTAACGGATGTGGCTCCCGGATATGACCATATTACTGCGGCCATCGGCGGGGCGATTGCAGCCTCAAGCGGAGCTTCCTTTTTGTGCTATGTGACGCCGGCGGAGCACCTGCGGCTTCCGGATCTGAATGATGTAAAGGAGGGAATCATCGCTTCCAGAATCGCAGCCCATGCGGCGGATATTGCAAAGGGAATCAAAGGCGCTGCGGACTGGGATCGCCAGATGAGTCTTGCCAGAAAGAAGCTGGACTGGGAAAAGACCTTTGAGCTTTCCATTGATCCGGAAAAGGCCAGAAATTACCGGGCATCTGCAAAGCCGGAAAAAGAGGATACCTGTTCCATGTGCGGCAATTTCTGTGCAGTGAAAAATATGAACCGGATTTTAGACGGAGAAATTGTAAGCATTTTTGATGAGTGATTTAAGAGAGAATGAGGGAAATCAGATATGAAATTTGACAGAAGGCAGCTTATGGTTTACGCAGTGACAGACCGAGCCTGGACCGGGAAAATGAGCTTGTGCGAGCAGGTAGAGGCTGCGTTAAAGGGCGGAGCTACCATGGTGCAGATGAGGGAAAAGGGCCTGACGAATGATACGGTGCAGGATTATCTGGAGGAGGCTCGAAGCCTGCGGGCTCTCACGGAGCGGTACAAGGTCCCTCTGATCATTGATGATAATATAAAGCTGGCTCTTCTGTGCGGTGCTGACGGCGTCCATGTGGGCCAGAATGACATGGATGCCGCACAGGCCAGAGCGCTCCTTGGGCCGGATAAGATTCTGGGCGTTACAGCGAAAACAGTGGAGCAGGCCCTGAAAGCTCAGGAGCAGGGAGCAGATTATTTGGGAAGTGGAGCCGTATTCGGCACCTCCACCAAAGCCGACGCCCTTCCTATGACTATGGAGCGGTTGGGAGAGATCTGCAGATCCGTTTCCATCCCGGTTGTGGCAATCGGGGGGATCTGCCTGGAAAATATTGGAAAGCTTAAAGGCAGCGGGGCAGCCGGAGCGGCTGTAGTGTCCGGGATCTTTGGGGCAGAGGATATTGAAGGAACGGTCAGACAGATGAGAGAGATGGTTGGGGAGTGGGGGAGGCATTGCTCGTAAGAATGAATATATAACCGTTGCTTTGGAGCATCCACTTTGGAGTGGGTGCTTTCTTTATATCTTGATCATAAAGTGACTGGATATGGCTTTTAAGTATTTTTTACCTGAAAATAAAAATGAACCTATACCACCTCATTCCCCTCTATATAACAGGTGCACCCCAAAAGACAACAAAATGATTCAACAAGAAACAAGGAGGAACGGCCATGGATGAGCAGTGGGCCAAAAGCCTGGCATGCAGGGTTGCGGCGGGAGACCGGGAGGCATTTGACGAGTTGATGAGACATTTTTATCCGGGACTTCTGCGGGCAGCGTATCTGATCGCAGGAAACAGGGCAGACAGTGAGGACATTGTTCAGGAGACATTTACTGCCTGCTGGATCAACCGGATGCGAATCCGGGATCCGGAGCATATAGGGAAATGGCTTTATCGAACCATGACCAGAGAAGCATGGCGGGTGGGAAGAAGGAATAGGAGAGAACAGCCTGTAGAGGAGGTGCTTTCTGAGGATACCTCCGGAAATGGATCTGTGCTGGATGATGTAGTAAATGCTTCCGGAAGGCAGGAACTGTTTGCAGCTATAGCAGCTCTTCCGGTCAAACAGCGTACTGTTTTAGTGTTGTATTATTATAATGGAATGTCCACACGGGAGATTGCAGCAGTGGCGGGCTGTTTGGAAGGAACTGTAAAATCCCGGCTGTTTACAGCCAGAAAAAATCTGAAGACAGCGCTTACAAAGGAGCGCACCATGGGAAGGGAGGCACTTTTATGAAGCAGCTGACAGGCAGAGAAGATGAAAAAATGGATTCGTTTCTCCGGAATGCATTGAAGGAACAGGCAGAGACGCTGGCGATCGGGCCAGAGCAGACAGAACGGATGTGCAGAGGCGTTTATCAGAGAATAGAGGAGGAAGGTTCAATGAGAAAAACATGGAATATAAGGAAAACAGTCGTTGTGGCAGCAGCAGTATGTTTGGTTGGAGCAATGACCGCAGTGGCGGCAGGGCAGGTAAAAACGGCCATATCCTCCTCCAGCCATGCGGAGGATTTCACGGAATACAGCCAGCTGGCAGAAAAGGAAGAGCAGCTGGGGCTTAAAACAAAGGCGCCAGAGGCATTTTCAAACGGATACCGCTTTGCATATGGTACTCCTGTTTACAGCAGGGGAGAGGATGAGCAGGGAAATGTGGTAAAGGAGCAGCAGGATCTGTCTCTGATGTATTCAAAGGAAAACATGGCGGATCTGAGCCTGAATATCGAACACGGCAATTTATTTGATGAATCCGATGCTCCCGACCAGACCGCCGTGCATGAGGGGATTACCTTAAAGTACAGCCAGGATCATTACCGTATGGTTCCCTCGGATTATGAGCCAAGCGCAGAAGAGAAGGTCCAGGAGGCAGCCGGAGAGCTGGTTATTTCATACGGTACAGACCGGGTGATCGACCAGACAGCCCAGACGCTTACCTGGGAGGACAACGGACAGTTTTATACTCTTCTGGGCTTTGATGTGGAAATGACGCCGGAGGAATTTTACCAGATGGCAGGAGAGATCATAGACGCAGAATGATCTATGAAGCTTTGCAGGCCTCTACAAAAAGCCGGAACAGCCCTATGGCCGCCGGGTCATTCTGCCAGAGATATTCCGGATGCCACTGTACCCCAAGAAAAAAGGGGTAATCCGGCTTTTCTACAGCCTCGATGACTCCATCCGGAGCCCAGCCTACAGGTATAAGGCCCGGAGCAGCATCCTTAATGGCCTGATGATGCTGGCTGTTGACAGAAATACGCTCCAGGCCGCCGGAAGCCTTTGACAAAAGGCTTCCCTTTTTTATATCCACATGATGAGACGGCACGGTATAGTAAAAGGGCTGCTTGTGGGCCAGAGGAAAGGTTCGCTCCATCTGGCTTGGGATATCCTGGTAAATGGTTCCGCCAAGAGCCACATTTAAAAGCTGTATGCCCCGGCAGATACCTAAAATGGGCTTTTTCAGCTCCATGGCAGCTTTAAGGAGGCGGATTTCCATGGAATCTCTGACAGGAGATACATTCCCGCAGGCAGAATGTGTTTCATCCCCAAATAAAAAGGGATGAAGATCCGGGCCGCCGGAAAAGAGAAAGCCGTCACACATGGCGGCCAGCTGGCGCCAGTCCTCGTCGGTGCCCTCCAGAGGAAGAAGGATCGTCAGACCGCCGGCTGCCCGGATTGCTCTGGGATAGGTGGGTCGGAGGCTGGTGTCGTCATTTTCTGTATTGTGTGAAGGTGTGATACCGATGATGGGTTTTACAGGTGTCATAAGAATCCTCCTTAACAAAAAAAGACCACTGCGCGTCTGCCTTTTGGCATATGCAGTGGTCTTTTATGTAGCTGAATTAAGCCTCGATAGCGCCTGTTGGGCAAGCAGCTGCACAAGTTCCGCAGTCGATGCAAGCGTCAGCGTCGATAACGTACTTGCCGTCTCCCTCAGAGATTGCATTTACTGGACATTCGCCAGCACAGGTTCCGCAGCTTACGCAAGCGTCAGTAATTACGTGTGCCATAATGAAAGTACCTCCTTTATTTAATGTATACATTGTTCTTATATTCTATACTAAAACTCTTAATTATTCAAGAGGAAAATGCTGCCGGAAAGGCAGGGGATTGTACAAATTTGAAAGCAATCCCCTATAGTCCCCGGCTTTCCCTCATTCCTTTCAGGATGATCTGGCGGGCTTTTGCAGCTGCTTCTTTTGAAAGAGGAGCAGTATGTTCAAGGGGATAGGGGATTCCCAGATTTTTGTATTTCACCTTTCCCATATCGTGATAGGGCAGTACGTCCAGAGCCTTAATATTGGAACGCATTCCCAGATATTGGCCAAGCCTTAGAAGATATTCCTCCTGGTCAGTGATTCCCGGAACCACTACATGGCGGATCCATACAGGGATTTTCTTTTCCTCAAGATAAGATTCAAAGGCCATCACCGGCTGCTGGGGCTGGCTGCAGAGCTTTTCATGCTCCGTCGGGTCAATGTGCTTGATATCTAAAAGCACCAGATCGGTTACAGCCATCAGGCGGTCAAACTGCTCCAGGACAGCCGGATTTTCCGGATGGAAGGTGATGCCGGAGGTGTCCAGACAGGTGTGGATGCCCCTTTTTTTTGCCTCTGTAAAAAGCTCTGTTACAAAGCGGATCTGCATCAGGGGTTCCCCGCCGCTGACTGTGATTCCGCCTTTGGTATAGAAATGCTTCATTTTATCATACTGGGCTAAAAGCTCCTCCACTGAGGTGAGAGTGCCGCCCTTTGGATCCCAGGTATCGGGATTATGGCAGTAAAGGCAGCGCATGGGACATCCGCTTAAAAATACTACCATGCGGATTCCCGGCCCGTCTACCGTACCGCAGCTTTCAATGGAATGTACCCGTCCTGACATAATGAAAACCTCCGTTTCTTAAAAGCCGCAGGCAGATGCCGGAATGCATCTGCCTGTTCGGTCATCATATGATTAAATAGCGTCGTGGAAGGTTCTGGAAATAACCTCGTCCTGCTGTGCCTTTGTGAGCTTGTTGAAGTTTACGGCATAGCCGGAAACGCGCACAGTGAGCTGAGGATATTTTTCAGGATGAGCCTGAGCGTCCAGAAGAGTCTCTTTGGAAAATACATTTACATTTAAGTGATGTCCTCCCTCAGCGGCATATCCGTCTAACAGGGATACCAGGTTGTCGATCTGTGCCTCGCTTGCTTTTACCATAGTGATTGTCCTCGCTTTCTTAAAAATAAAGTTGGTTAAATGCTGCTTAAGCTTCCTCGCTGTCTGCTTCCGTGTCCAGACCCTCAAAAAGGTTTCCGCCCACTTCACAGCCGGCGCAGCCGTTTAATTCTACTTCCAGGTCGCCCATGAAGACCTGATCGTCCTTTCCAAGTGCTCCCGGAATAATGGAGAATGTGTTGGAAATACCGTCCTGCGCATCACGGAATGGAAGCTTCGCTACAGATGCCAGGGAAGCAACTGCGCCGTGGCTGTCTCTGTGGTGCATAGGGTTGGCGCCTGGTGCAAAGGGCTGTCCGGCCTTTCTTCCGTCAGGAGTAGAGCCGGTATTCTTTCCATAAACTACATTGGAGGTAATGGTTAAAATGGAAGTGGTAGGGATACCGCCTCTGTAGGTGTGATTTCCCTTGATATAGCTCATAAAGGTGTGTACAAGGTCAGAAGCAATCTGATCCACCCGGTCATCATTATTTCCATATTTCGGGAAATCTCCCTCTACAATGTAATCGGTTACAATGCCCTTTTCGTTGCGGACGGTCTTTACCTTTGCATACTTGATGGCAGATAAGGAGTCAGCCACAACGGACAGGCCGGCAATACCGGTTGCAAACCAGCGTGTTACCTTCTTGTCATGAAGAGCCATCTGCAGGCGCTCATAGCAGTAGCGGTCATGGTTGTAGTGGATGATGTTTAAGGCATTTACATAAACGCCTGCCAGCCATTTCATCATATCCTTATACTTGTCCATTACCTCGTCATAATCCAGGTATTCGCTGGTAACGGGGCGGTACTTAGGTCCGATCTGCTTGCCGGAGATCTCGTCTACGCCGCCGTTGATGGCATAGAGCAGACACTTTGCCAGGTTAGCTCTTGCGCCGAAGAACTGCATTTCTTTGCCCACGCGCATACTGGAAACACAGCAGGCGATTGCGTAATCATCACCATGTGTTACACGCATGAGGTCGTCATTTTCATACTGAATGGAGGAAGACTCAATGGAGGTTTTTGCGCAGAAGCGCTTAAATGCCTCAGGCAGCCTTGTGGACCACAGTACGGTCAGATTTGGCTCAGGCGCAGTACCCAGGTTCTTTAAGGTGTGCAGGTAGCGGAAGGACATCTTTGTTACCAGAGGACGTCCGTCCAGGCCGATGCCGCCGATGGACTCAGTTACCCAGGTAGGATCGCCGGAGAACAGTTCATTGTACTCAGGAGTACGGGCGAATTTCACCAGACGCAGCTTCATGATAAAGTGGTCTACAAACTCCTGGATTTCCTGCTCGGTGTACGTTCCTGCCTTTAAGTCGCGCTCGGCATAGATATCTAAGAAGGTTGAGGTGCGTCCCAGGGACATAGCTGCGCCGTTCTGCTCCTTTACGGCTGCCAGATAGCCGAAGTACAGCCACTGGATGGCTTCCTTTACATCCTTTGCAGGCTTTGAAATATCAAAGCCGTAGATGCGTCCCAGCTCCTTTAATTCCTCAAGTGCACGGATCTGCTCGGAAAGCTCCTCCCGCTCACGGATTACATCAGAGTACATAATGGTTCTGGTAGAATCCTTTTCCTCTTTCTTCTCTTCGATCAGAGCATCTACACCGTAAAGCGCTACACGGCGGTAATCGCCGATAATGCGTCCACGTCCGTAGGCATCCGGAAGACCGGTGATGATGTGGCTGGAACGGCAGGCTCTCATCTCCGGGGTGTAGGCGTCAAATACGCCCGCATTGTGGGTTTTTCTGTGCTTTGTGAAAAACTCTACGATTTCAGGGTCTACCTCATAGCCGTTGTCCTGGCAGGCCTTTACTGCCATGCGGATACCGCCGTAAGGCTGCAGCGCCCGCTTAAAGGGTTTGTCTGTCTGGAAGCCCACAATGGTTTCTTTATCTTTATCCAGGTATCCGGGGCCATGAGACGTAATGGTGGAAATGATCTTGGTATCCATATCCAGTACGCCGCCGGCCTCACGCTCTTTGGCAGAGAGCTCCATTACCTGATTCCAGAGAGCCTCTGTATTTTTTGTAGGCCCTTCAAGGAAGGCGTCATCGCCGTCGTAGGGGGTGTAGTTTTTCTGGATGAAGTCGCGGACATTGATTTCATGTTGCCATACACCTGGTGTAAATGTGTTCCATTCTGTTCTCATGGACGTTTCCTCCTGTAAAATGTGATTTGGGGATACTTTTTGGGGTATCTCTTTGAATAAAGTTAGTCTACTATAATTTCATGAAAAAATCTGTTGCAAATGCAACAAATCAATAAAATTGTATACTGTATCCCAAAAAATACATAACTTTAGACAAACAATACTATACCAGAAAAATTGAAAAATGATACAGGAAAATACAGGGCTTGCCAAAAAAAACAAAATGTATTATGCTGATAAAAGCGAATAAAAATGCGCAGAATACTTTTAATATGAAAGTATTACAGATAATAAGGAGGAAAATACAGATGAAGATTGAAAAGACAATGCTCATCGGCGAGCTGATCCAGATGCATGAGTTGATCCCTCAGATGCTGATGGGCGCTGGCATGCACTGCTTAGGCTGCCCGGCTTCTCAGGCTGAGTCTCTGGAAGAGGCCTGCATGGTACATGGGATTGACTGCGATACCCTGGTATCCCAGATGAATGAAATTCTTGCTGATAAGTAAGACAGGTCTGCATATGCGGAGACAGGATAGGGCTGCTTTAAGATGCTTTTGGGGCATTTAAGGCAGTCTTATTTTTACGATAGGAGGTATTTGGAGAAATGGGGCGTTTTAAACCCTTTGCAGCCTGTGTGTTTCCGGCCGTATTTGCCTTTGCGCTCTCCGGGATCTATGCGATCGTAGACGGATTTTTCGTAGGACGCAGCATTGGAGATACGGGACTTTCGGCCATCAATATTGCATATCCGGTCACTGCCCTGATCCAGGCAGCGGGTACAGGGATCGGTATGGGAGGAGCGGTTATGTATTCCGTTCGTCTGGCAGAAAAGAGGGACAGCGAGGCGGAGAATTTTATGAAGGGCGTCTTTTTTTATCTTGCCCTTACAGGCATTCTGCTTACAGTCATTTTATTTCCCTTAACAGACCCTCTGCTGTCCCTTATGGGAGCAGATGGAGAGCTGATGAAGCCCGGACGGGAATATCTGTCCGTTATTGTTCTGGGTTCTGTTTTTCAGGTCTTTGGAACCGGCGTTGTACCGCTGATCCGCAATCAGGGAAAATCGATACAGGCCATGTACTGTATGATCGGCGGTTTTGTGACTAATATTTTTTTAGATTATCTCTTTGTCTGGGTTTTACGGCTTGGAATGGCGGGAGCGGCCTGGGCCTCTGTGGCAGGACAGGCCGTCACCATGGCAGGCGGCCTTTTGTGTATGAGAGGGCAGAAAATCCCGGTGGGGATCCCGCGCCAGGCGCTTTCCGTTTTTTTCAGCATTTGGCGGATCGGGCTGGCTCCCTTTGGAATTACCATGTGCCCGATGATTTCGCTGCTCCTTATGAACCGGGCGTCCCTTCAGTACGGAGGTTCTGAAGGTGTGGCCTGCTATGCCTGTATTGCCTATGTGATCACAATTATGTATCTGATCCTTCAGGGGGTGGGGGATGGGAGTCAGCCTCTGATGAGCCGCTTTTACGGCGAGGATAATAAAAAAGAGGTCCGCATTACGCGGACCATGGCATATGCAGCCGCCGCCGTCATGGGAGTGGCGCTGGCAGTGCTTTTGTATTGGTGCAGAAACGGGATCGGAGTTCTGTTTGGAGCATCCGAAACCGTATCTCTGGCAGTTGGAACGGATCTGTATATATTTCTGGCGGCGGTGCCGTTTCTGGCCTTTCTGCGAGTTACAACTGCCGGCTTTTACGCCACAGAACAGACCCGATTTTCCTATATGATCGTTTATGGAGAACCCATATTTTTAGCCCTTCTGCTTCCTGCGCTCCCGGCCTGGATGGGATTAAAGGGCGTCTGGTGGAGCCAGACCGGAGCCCAGATCCTTACGGCCCTTATGGGCTGGGGGCTTAAGCTCTGGTCAGACCGGGTGCATGGATACACTGCAGATGCGGTTTAATCCAGATCCTTTGGCAGCAACAGATTCAGTGTCACTGCAGTAAGGGTAGCGATTACTACGGGAGAGGTTCCGAAAATGGTTTTCGCCCATTCCGGGAACTGTGCGAAGCAGTCTGCTACCTGGATTACGCCGATGCCCAGGGCAACGGATAAGCCTACAACGGCTGTATTTCTGGTATTAAGTCCTCCTTTTACCACAAGCTTGATGCCGGTCATGGCGATCATGGCAAATACGGATACGGTAGCGCCGCCCAGTACGCAGGAGGGAACAGTAGTCAGCAGGGCAGAAAACTTGGGAATCAGTCCTACCAGCACGATTATCACTGCAGCCAGTCCCAGAACCACGCGGTTTACGACCTTTGTCATGATGACAATACCTACGTTCTGGCTGAAGGTTGCAGTAGGAAGTCCGCCGAAGAGGGAGCCGATGATACTGATGATACCGTTTCCGATGATGCCTCCGGACATTTCTTCAGATTGAACCGGACGGTTTAATCCGCTGCCTGCGGTTGAAGTAAAGTCGCCCATGATTTCCAGAGAGCCCACCACAAACATGATCGCCATGGAAATGATGGCTGTAATGTCAAATTTCATTCCGAAGTATAAGGGTGGGGTGAACTGGAACCAGCTGGCCTCGCCTATGCTTTCAAAGGAAACCATTCCCAGCGCAAGTGCTGCCAGATAGCCGCAGACAATGCCGATGAGGATAGAGGCCATTTTGCAGATTCCTTTTGTAAAATAGTTAAAAAAGGTTACGATTACCAGTGTAAAGATTGCCAGAGCCCAGTTTTTTACGCTTCCGAAATCCGGCGCTCCGGAGCCGCCCGCCATATAGGTAATGGCGGTAGGGTACAGGGAAAGTCCGATGGTAAATACCACTGTTCCCGTTACCAGAGGAGTGAAAATTTTACTTAGCTTATTATAAAATAATCCTACAAGGATTGCCACAAAGCCGCCTGCCAGCTGTGCTCCCAATATGGTGGGCATTCCGAACTGTGCTCCCAGGGCAATCAGCAGGGGCACATGGGCAAAGCTGGCGCCCATGATAACGGGAAGCCCTGAGCCGCAGAGCCGGAAGGGTGGAAAGAGCTATATGAGTGTGGCAAGCCCGGAGATCAGCAGAGAGGCCTGAATTAAGCGGACCTGATCGGATGCGCTTAATCCGGTGACTCCGGAAAGAATAATGGCCGGTGTAACGCAGCCCACGATCATGGCGATTACATGCTGGGCGGCCAGAGGAAGGGCCTCTGAAAACCGCGGGATGCCGTTTACTTCTGTTACTTTAGCGTATTGCTTCTGACTCATTTTACCTTCTCCTTTCTGTGGACTGTGGCCTTATGGCTGATTGAGATAGTCAGTCACAAGAGCATTTGCCTCCTCTGTAACCTTCTCTTCATCAATTCCGGTGAGCTTTCCTTCTTTCACCACAACATTTCCATTTACAACCGTATAATCCACGCTGCTCTTTAAACCAACGGTGCAGAGCATGGAGGTTACGTCAAACTGAGCGCTCACCAGCTCCAGCCGGTTTAAGTCAACAAGGAAGAAGTCGGCAGCCATACCGGGAGCAATCCGTCCCAACTTTTCACGGCCTAAAAGGCTGGCGCTGCCTGCAGTTGCCATTTTTAAGATATCATATCCGCCGGGGGCCTGATTGCTGCTGTTTAAGCGGTGGAGAAGGTAGGCCACGCGCATTTCCTCCAGCAGGTTGGAGCCGTCATTGCTGGCGGAGCCGTCTACCGCAAGGCCTACGGGAACACCCAGTTCAAGCATCTGAGGAATCTTCGCAATGCCTGAGGACAGCTTCATGTTTGAAATCGGACAGTGGGCAACTCCGGTTTTGGTTCGGGCCAGATATTTAAGCTCTTCATCAGTAAAATGAATTCCGTGAGCATACCATACGTCATCCCCTGTCCAGCCCAGGCTTTCCATATATTCCAGAGGGCGCATATGAAAATGGCTTAAGGTGAAATTTTCCTCATCCTTCGTCTCTGCCAGATGGGTGTGGAGGCGTACCTTCAGCCTGCGGGCCAGCTTTGCAGATTCGCGCAGCAGCTCTCCGGATACGCTGAAGGGAGAACAGGGAGCCAGAGCTACCTGATGCATGGCATAAGGGTCCGGGTCATGGAACTTCTTTACGGCCTCTTCGCAGTCGGAGAGGATTTCATCCACGGTCTGAACCACGCTGTCAGGAGGAAGCCCTCCATCCTTTACGCTTAAATCCATGCTTCCTCTGGTGGCATGGAAACGGATGCCCAGGGCGTCGGCGGCTGCAAACTGGGCGTCCAGAATTCCCTTATTATGGCCCTTTGGGAATACATAGTGGTGATCCAGACAGGTAGTACAGCCATTTTTAAGCAGTTCGCCCATACCTGTAAGAGAGCTGTAGTATGCTACGTTCTCGTTTACATTTTTCCATATTTCGTATAAAGTTTTCAGCCATGGAAACAGCTCCATGTTCTGTACCTGAGGTAAATTCCGACTGAATGTCTGATATAAATGATGGTGTGTATTGATTAAACCGGGATACATCACCATATGGGATGCGTCGATCACATCATCCGCTGTCATGTCCTCCTGCCCGATCCGGACAATGATTCCATCCTGTACCAACACATTTACGCCATTCAGTACGCGGTCATCTGTGTCACATGTTACAAGATGTTTTACATTTTTGATAAGCAGTGTTTTCATATCACTGACCTCCTTAAAATCATCTGTGCATCATTGACTATATGACTGGTATACTGCTGGCGGTAAAAGGGAAACCATAAACCCAGCTATGTTTTAGACAGCTATATAGATATGATCTTGTCAAAGAACGATGCTTATGCAGCGGACGCCGCATGTGTTACAATTATAACAATCAAAATCAGGAGATACAATGTCAATAAGTACAGAATAAAACTTAAAAAATTGGTGATATCTCACAAAAATTGGTAAGAAAAAGACAGCTCCCAACAGGAAGTTGCCTTTGAAGAATATGTGGAGTACAGGCTATATGCTATCCGATCAGCTGCAGCTTTTTAAGCGCATCCTCCCGGATGACGGTTTCATAATGTTCCTTAAAGTAGGCTTCACCTGCAGAATCTCCGGCCAGTTTTTTGCCATATTCTGCCAGTATGTTGCATATTCTTGAGAAACCGTGTTCATCTGAATCCCTGCGATCCAATACCAGATAATACTGGCGTGTTCCGGGCTTTTTATAAAGTGCATTGGCGACTGTGCAGATATCAGCGACAGCGGCTGCGGCTTCTGCTGCACGATCCAGATCCTCAAATAGAAAGATCCTCAGCGGTTTTCCGATCTGTTTTGTGGAAGCGGTTTCACTATCAGCAGGAACCTGAGGGCTGTCCGTCATATCAGCCATATGCTGGGAAAGAAGGCGTCCCAGATCACCGGCTCCCTCTAAAAATTCTCCGGCCGGGTCAGGCAGGATCTCTTCCTGTGTTTCTTCTGCAGCAGGAGAGAACCGGGCAAACCGTGTGTCAAGCTCTTCGGGATCCTCTATCTTAGTGATCACCAGCATAATGCTTTCAGAAGAAAGAGGAATGGCCTCTACCATCAGGGGAATATCCTCTGCTTCAAAACCTACTTCATTGGAAGCGCGCTGAATCATCTCGCGGAACAGCTTTTTTGCTTTTTCCGTACCGTAAGCCAGTTCGACAATATTGATATTACGGGCGCTCAAGTCAAAGCTGGTGAGCGTACACCGTATTTGATTTTCGTTGATTCGTTCTATCTTCATCGGATCACTTCCTGTTCTGTATATATTTAAAAATGGGTAAACTTCTACAACATAAATATACTACATAACAGGGGGAAATATCAACTGTTTTTCGGTGGTTATCCTCTCGACCATAGACAAGTTACAAAAAATAGAGTAACATTTCCACATGAGATGATATTGTAACGAAAGGAGGGGGAGACAGAGAAGGAGATACTGTTTGGTAAGTATGAATTGATCCAAAAAGCAGGCTCAGGACGTACAGGTACAGTCTGGAAGGCCCGCCATCTGGGGCTGAATGAGTACCGGGCGGTTAAATGTGTGCCCAAGTACAAGGTGGATCACGCTGCTTTCTGCGCGGAGGCCATGGTGCTGAAGAATCTCGATCATCCGGGGATTCCGCTGGTTTATGACTTGGAGGAGGATGCAGATTACTTTTATCTCATTGAAGAATATCTGGAAGGCTGTTCTCTATATGCCCTGATAAAAGATCAGGGTACACTTCAGGAAGATTTGGCAGTTCGGTATGGACTGCAGATCTGTTCTCTTGTTGAATATTTACATCATTCTTGCAATCAACCCATTTTACATTTAGATCTACAACCGAATAATCTGATCATCTGGAATGATACGGTGCGCCTCATTGACTTTGATCATGCGGCGGATCGGATCAGTGCCAATGCCGCCAGAGTACGATACGGCACAGAAGGCTGTGCAGCGCCTGAGCAATATACCTCAGACCATCCGTTAGATGAACGGACAGATATCTATGCCATTGGTGCGGTCCTTCGATTTATGGTAAAGGGAACCCTGAAGCCGGACGCTGAAAACGGACTCATGCTGCGGGAACCTTTGGAGGCGGTGATCAGAAAATGCATGGAACCGGATATGGAGCTGCGTTATCAGACTGCGGCGGAGACAGGAAAAGCTCTGGGACAGCTTTTGGCTGCAGAGCAGGCAAAGGGGTGTCTGAAAAGGGATCAGAGGAAAGCAGAAGAAAAGTCGATATCATCTCACAGGATCATCTTGACGGGGAACCGGCCCGGAGCAGGTGTGACCCATCTGGCCCTGGGGCTTTGCATTTATCTAAAAAGCCATGGAGTCCGCGTGCTGTATGAGGAAAGGAATCGTACAGGGGCTGTAAGGAATCTTGCAAAGGCTCTGGGGGGAGTTCGAAGCGGAAGGGACGGGATCCTGAATATGAAGGGGCTTGATATCATGCCCTGGTATGGTCCGGCGGCCTGTTTTGAGGAGCCGAAACGGGACTTTGATATTATACTAAAGGACTTTGGAACAGACTGGAGAAGCGCTGGAGAGGATTTAAAAAGAGAAGGCGGGGTCTGTCTTGGAATTGTCTGTCAGAGCCTGTGGGAGAGGGGATTGACAGACAGGATGGCAGAGGAGCTGATCGGACTGGAACCGGTGCTGCAGAAGCCATATCCCTTGATCCTGATAAAACGCGGGACAAAAAGGAGGGGAGAAAAGCCTGGGAGCCTGTATAGAAGGGCAGCTGTATTTGCCAGTCCATATTATGAAGATCCGTTTCATCCTGATTTGGTGGCGGCAGGTTTTTTTGAGGCTGTCTGGAAGGAAATTTCTCTTTTCCTGCCTGCCGGGAAAATGGAAGGGGGAAGGAGAAAATGCTGGGGAAAAAGTCGCCGGCAGTAAATACGCGCAGTCCAAGGATAACCGGTATCTGCGGGGCGGGAAGGTCTGTGGGAACCACTCATCTGGCAGTTTGGAGCGCTAATTATCTGGCAAGCTGCTGTCAGAAAAAGACAGCGGTGGTGGAGTGGAGTTCCCATAGTGATTTTGTCCACCTGTGTCTGGATGATAAAAATGGACAGACTGCCAGGGCTTTTCGGCTGTTGGAGGTAGATTATTACCCACAGGGAGAAAAGGAAGCTCTGGCATCCTGTATCCGATCCGGATATGAAGAGATACTGATCGATTTTGGCCCCGTGAGACAGGAAATACGCGCAGAATGGTTCCGGTGCCAGATACGGATTCTGACAGCATCCCTGTCAGAATGGAAGCTTGAAGCATTTTTGGAATTTCTTGCAGAGGAAGAAGAACTGGGAAAAGGATGGAATTGTATGGCTGCCTTTGGCAGTAAGGCCATAAGACATGAGATAGAAAAGCAGTTTCGGATTCCGATAGAGAAAATTCCGTTTTCAGAGGATGTATTTCAGGTAGATAAAACAGCCATGGCGTGGTTTGGAAAACGGTTTCCATGATTCGGCCTGTACAGAAGAAAACCGGTTTCCGTTGCAAAAGAGAATATCAGCAGTTGTTTTTTTCTTAAAGGGAGTATATGTCACGTTTTGCCTCCAGACTGTAAGAAAGGAACATCTGCAGGGAGGTTATATAATGTATGGTAAAGAATCTGGAGAAGTCAGGACACAGCAAATGAACTATCTGGATGGTCTCAGGCGATTCAGAGATAAGGGAGTTTCTGTTCTGGTAGATGGGATGGAATGTCTGGAAGAAGAATGGAGCCGCATTTTTGAAACGGGAGAGGACGGAGGTTTCTACATGGGGGATTTTATCTGCTCAGAACAGGGCAGCTTAAAGGAAATCCGTTTTGACCGAGTATACTTGACAGATTCCGGACAAACCAGAAGATAACAAAAGAGGCTGCAATAGCCTGTACATATTCAGATACCGACGGAAGCTGCTGCCGTATGGGACAAGAAGATACCGTCCCGGCCTGCAAGCAGGCAGCAGCTTACCGGCGGTATTTTTGCGTGCACATATTTTTTGCTCCTCTTTCCGGGGATTCTATGATAAAATAGAAACCAGATATACGGACGGGGCCTTTTGGGGCGCACAGACAGGATCGGAGGAAAAAATGAGGAGCAGAAGAAGAAAAAGACGCAGTTTCGGCCCGCTTCTTGCGGTGGTTTTTCTCCTTCTTCTGATTGCGGGAGCAGCGGCAGGCTTTGTGATCGGAAGACGGTATATGCCGGGAAAAGAGATGGCGGATAAGGCAGAGTTATTTCATATAAAGGGCAGTCAGGTGGCGATCCTTTTAAATAATGAGCTTCAGGAAGAAAAAGGAATTTATGAAGATGGACATGTATATCTGCCCATAAGCTGGGTAAACGAATATGTGAATGAGCGGTTTTACTGGGATGAAACGGAAAAGCTGCTGGTATATGCGCTGCCGGAGGAAATTGTATACGCGGATGAGTCCGATATGGGAGAACAGGGGCCTCTTTTGAAGGTAAAAGAAGGGGAAGCATACCTGTCGTTGGGACTGATCATGAATTATTCAGATATCCGTCAACAATCCTTTGATACCAGCCAGATCAAACGTGTATTTATAGACACGGTATGGGGGACTGTAAAAACCGCTCAGGTCCGCAAAAAAAGTATCCTCAGGGTAAAGGGCGGAATCAAGAGCGACATCATTACAGAGCTTTCTGAAAAAAGTACAGTTCAAGTGCTGGAATCTATGGATAAATGGTCTAAAGTGAGAACGGAAGACGGTTATATCGGATATGTGCAGAACCGGCGTCTGGAAAAGGAACAGGAGATCACGCCTCAAGGTCGGTTTGAAGCGCCAGTTTATACAAGCATTTCCATGGATGAAAAGGTGCGTCTGGGATTCCATCAGGTTACCAGAAAGGAAGCAAACAGCACTCTTAAGGAATATGCACAGACGGCAGAGGGGATGAATGTGATTGTTCCCACCTGGTTTAATGTGATTGGAAATGACGGCACTTACACTTCTCTTGCCAGCAGGGATTATGTGGAACAGGCCCATGATATGGGGCTTAAGGTATGGGCTATGGTGGAAAATGTGAGCACTAAAGAGAGCGTGAAAGAGCTGGATACAAAGAAGCTTATGTCTGTGACCTCTAACCGCAGAAAACTCATTGAAAATCTGATGAAAGAGGCAGATACCTATGGGTTTGACGGTTTCAATCTGGACTTTGAAAGCCTGAAGGCAGAAGCCGGTCCCCATTATGTTCAGTTTATCCGGGAAATGTCTGTGGCCTGCAGAAAAAAAGGGCTGGTGCTTTCGGTGGATAACTATGTGCCATCAGCATATACCGCCTTTTATAACAGGAGAGAGCAGGGGATCGTAGCAGATTATGTGATCGTTATGGGGTATGATGAGCATTATGCCGGCGGCGAGGCAGGTCCCGTGGCATCCCTTCCCTATGTAGAAAAGGGCATTGCAGATACGCTGAAAGAAGTTCCGAAGGAAAAGGTGATCAACAGTGTTCCTTTTTATACAAGGATATGGACGGAAAAGGATGGAAAAACCACATCCAAGGCCTATGGGATCCGGGATGCAAAGAACTGGATTAAAGAAAACAATATAGAACTGGAATGGCTGGATGACCTGGGAGTATATTATGGGGAGAGCTCCAATGAAAACGGAGTACAGTCCGTCTGGATGGAGGAGGAGAAGTCGCTGGGGCTTAAGGTCGATCTGATCAATGAATATGATCTGGCGGGAGCAGCCTGCTGGAAGCTTGGCTTTGAGGATCGCTCCATCTGGGAAATCGTGTCTCAGGTAAAATAGAAACAGTCAATAGTTAAGGCTGTATGACGAGGGGGAAATGTTATGAAGGGAAAGAGATGGATCGCCGTGGCTCTTGTGTGTCTGGCTGGTGTGGGAATCGGGGGATGCAGTATATTTACAGGGGCGCCGGGAGATGTCAGGGAGGAAAGTGAAACTATGGGAGAGGATGGATTAGTGGTCCCGTCTGCTTCCTCACAGGAAACGGAGGAAAGCAGTCAGACAAAGCCCACAAAAACGGAGCCGGAATCCATTCCGCCTTTCCCGGATGCAGAACGGGAAACGAAAGCAGAACCGATGGAGGATGGAGAGAGAATTGTCCTGATGACAGATGTCCATTATCTGGCAAGATCTCTTACAGACCGGGGAAGCTCCTTTCAAAATGAAATTGAACATGGGGATGGAAAGCTGACTCATTATGTATGGGAAATCGTAGATGCGGCTTTTGATGAGATCGAGCTGCTTACGCCGGATGTGCTGATCGTGAGCGGGGATCTGACATTAAATGGAGAAGTAAAGAGCCATGAGGAATTTGCTGCTCTTTTGGATGAGGTAGAGCGCAGAGGCATCAGCGTACTTGTGATACCGGGAAATCATGATATCAACAGCCGATGGGCATCCTCCTATATTGGAAAAAACAGAGAGCCGGTCCAGACCATAGACGCAGGTGGATTTGCCAGTATCTATGCACAGTTTGGCTATAATGAGGCTTCAGAGCGCGATCCTTATTCCTTAAGCTACACCTATGATCTCAGCCCCTCCATGCGCCTTCTGATGCTGGATACCTGCCAGTATTCGCCGGTAAGCAAGATTGGCGGAATGATTGGGACAGAAACGTATGAATGGATTGACAGGCAGCTGGAAAAAGCCAGAGAGGACGGTGTGATCCTGCTTCCTGTAGGGCATCACAATCTTCTGGATCAAAGCCGCGTTTATACAGAAGATTGTACCATTGAGCACAGCGAAGAGCTGATTGAACGGCTTGAGGCGGAAAACATCCCTCTTTTTTTAAGCGGTCACCTTCATGTGCAGCATTTTATGCGTCATGAGGACGGAAGGGGAATTTATGAGATCGTTACCAGCTCCCTGACAACGCCGCCCTGCCAGTATGGGGTGCTGGAATACAGGGATGACGAATCATTTTCCTATTATACCAGACAGGTAGATATGGAAAAATGGGCCCGCAGACATCAGAGTACAGATGAAAATCTGATCAATTTCAATACATACAGTAAAACGGCTCTTAAAAATATCTTTTATAATCAGGCCTATGATGCGATGAAAAACTCCAGACAGGAGGAAAAGGGAGATCTGTTTGTAAAGCTTACAGAGGAGCAGAAGAAGGCCATGGCAGAGGTATATTCCAGGATGAGCACAGCCTGGTATGCCGGAAAAGGCTATGAGGCGGTAAAGGGGGCAGTAGAAGATCCTGGATTTAAAATGTGGCAGGAATTTTGCTATCCTGCTGTACTGTACGAATATCTGGAATATATGACAGCGGATTCTGTCAGGGATTATAATAAGCTGCAGTCAGAGTAAAGCAGTATCCCGCATCTGCGAATAGGTTTTTCTCTGGATGAATATACTGGATCAAAGGCATAAAAATAACTGCCCGGGCAGTTTGGAGCAAATGGTATGAAACATTGGACATGGCAGACCGTGATGGGGCTTTTGATGCTGGGTGCAGTGGCTCTCCTTTCCTGGAAGGCCGGAACCTTCGTAGCTTCTGGAACATTGGCCGTTTCAAGCGGCAAAGGAGGGGCAGGAAGCCTACGGCCGGCAGTCGTGATTGACGCCGGCCACGGAGGACGGGATCCCGGAAAAGTAGGGATAGAGGGTCAGCTGGAAAAAGATATCAATTTATCCATTGCTCTGCGGCTTAAGGAATACCTGGAAGCCTCAGATGTGGATGTGATCCTCACAAGAGAGGACGATAACGGACTGTACCCGGAAGGAGAACGAAACAAAAAAATGTCCGATATGAAAAAACGCTGTCAGATCATAGAAAAGGCGGCGCCGGATCTGGTAGTCAGCATTCATCAGAACAGCTACCATGAGGAATCCGTTTCCGGAGGTCAGGTATTTTATTACAAAAATTCACAAAAAGGAAAAACGCTGGCGGAAATTCTCCAAAAGCGTTTTAATTATGTTTTGGGAGAGAAGAACAGTCGGCAGGCCAAGGCAAATGGAAATTATTATCTCCTTCTCCATGTAAAACCGCCCATAGCCATTGTAGAGTGCGGTTTCCTCAGCAACCGGGCTGAGGCGGCCAAACTGCAGGATGAAGTGTATCAGGACCGAATGGCGTGGACGGTGCATATGGGAATTATGGAGTTTTTAAATAGAGAGGCTTTGCAGGATAAACAGACAAAAGGATAAGATAACAAGGGAGAAAATTTGAAATGGAACAGAAGAAAAAAGAAACACTGGGGACTGTAATGGCAGTCTGCGGAGGAATCTGCTGGGGATTTTCCGGCTGCTGCGGACAGTTTTTATTTGAGACAAGGGGAGCCAAAGCGCCATGGCTGGTGGCGCTGCGCCTGCTTTTTGCAGGGATTATTATGATCGTGATGGGATTTGCCCTTCATGGAAAACGAAATCTGGATGTATTAAAGAAAAAAGCGGATCTGCTTCGCCTGCTGATCTTTGCCTTCTGCGGCATCAGCCTGTGCCAGTTTACGTATTTTATGGCCATTGAGGCATCGAATGCGGGAACGGCTACGGTACTGCAGTATCTGTCCCCCATTCTGATACTGTCTGCAGTCTGCATAAAGGAAAAACGCCGTCCGGTAGGACTGGAACTGGGAGCCATAGGTCTTTCCCTTCTGGGAACCTTTGTCCTTGGGACTCATGGCAATATACATACCTTCTATATTACGGGAAGCGCTCTTTTCTGGGGGCTTGCAGCCGCTGTCAGCGCGGTACTTTACAATATGCTTCCCGGAAGCCTGATCCTGCGTTATGACATATATCAGGTGTTGGGATTCGGAATGTTCTTCGGAGGTGTTCTCATGTGTCTGATTTTCCGCCCATGGGAATATGAGCTCATATGGGACGGAGGTACCTGGGGAGCATTAGTCAGCGTGATTGTAATAGGAACAGCCATTGCCTTTGGACTGTATCTTCAGGGCGTGTCCATGATCGGCCCCTTAAAGGGGAGCATCCTGGCAAGCGTAGAACCTTTATCTGCGGTAATCATCTCATTTTTCTGGCTGGGAACTCCTTTTGTAATGCCGGATTTCCTGGGATTTGGAATGATCTTAGGAGCAGTTTTGCTTTTGACGGCGGCGCAGGGGAGAAAGTAAAACATTCTGTTATGCTATAAAGAAAGCTTGTGATAAGGGCAGAGTATATATTATGTATACCCTGTTCTTTTTATATAAACTTACTTATAATGAGCAATTAAATAATTTTTTAAAGTATCCGAGGGGAGTTTTTTAAGAGAGAACAGGTTTGTACCATTGTGATTTTTGACTAATATGCTATAATGAAAATGACATCATACAATATACAATAAATTCACATAAAAGGAGGAAGGGAACGTGAAGGAGATAACCAGGGTGCCCATTGTGCAGCAGGTAGTGAATAATATGAAGGAATATATTATGTCAGGCCAGATAGATGTGGGACAAAAACTTCCTACAGAAAAAGAATGGTGCGAAAAGATGGGAGTGGGAAGAGGAACTGTAAGAGAAGCGTTCAGGATACTTGAGGCAAAGGGATTGATTGAAATCAAACCAGGCAGAGGGGCGTTTGTAGCTGGGACAAAGGAACTTGAAAAAGAGGATATTGTTGAATGGTTTGTAAAGAATGAGATGGAGTTAAAAGATTATATTGAAGTGCGGCAGGCAGTAGAACCGCTGGTAGCCAGATTGGTAGCTGAAAATGGGCTGGATGAAGAATTGAATCAGTTGGAAAAGATACATAGGCGTTTTATCAAAGCAGTTGGTGAAGGTGATTTTTTTGGGATGGCACGATGCGATGAAAAACTCCATCGATATATGGTAGAATGTACGAAAAATAAAATGCTGATTTTTATAAACAGGAAAATTGACGAATGTATTTGGGAGTTCAGATTGAAAACGTTTCAGGTTTCGGGGAATGCCCAGAATGCAATAAAGGCCCATGGGAATATTATAAAAGCGCTTAAGGAACGAGATCCGGAAGTGGCAGAACTTTATGCCAAACGACATATTCAGCTTGTGAATGTGGATATGGATGTAATTGTAAGACAATAAGAATGAAGTGAAAATAAAAGGATTTAGAGCGATTGCCAAGGCAATCGCTTTTGTACATTATAGACACAATAAATTCCATAAAATTACAAGTTTGTACATATAGAGTACAATAAAACTCGGATATTATATATAAAAAAGTACATAATATCCAAAAAGCTCTTTACAAACAGAAGGATATATGCTAAGATTAGGACATCCAATATTGTATGACAACATACAAAATCCTAGGTAAACAATGATGCGTTGTCATACACGGGAAGTACAAATTGACAGTGAATAGTTATATAAGAGGTGGATTATTATGAGGAAAGTAGCAGCGATTTTATTATCAGCAGTAATGGCATTGTCTGTGACAGCTTGCGGGAGTTCTGAAACATCTGGTCAGGGTTCAGCGAAAGCAGAGGGGCAGGTATCTTCTCAAAAAGATTCTGAGGATGGAATTAAGATTGGAGTTTCTGCACCTGATTTAACAAATGTGTTCTTTATTCAAATTAAAGAGGCAATGGAGGCTTCTCTTAAAGGAGAAAATGATGAAATTATTATTCAGGACGCAGCGGGAGATCAGAATAAGCAGATGAATGATGTAGCTGATATGATTAATCAAGGCTGCGATGTAATTTGTATATCTGCTATCAATTCAGAAGGCGTACGTGCAACATTGGAAGCTTGTAAAGAAGCATCGATTCCGGTAATTGCATTTAATACAGCCGTTAAAAATCCCGAATTGGTAGAGTGTACGGTTGTGTCTGATAATAAGGAAGCAGGACGTATGTGCGCAAAAGCATTGGCAGATGCACTTGATGGAAAAGGTAAGGTTGTGGAAATTACTTACAGCGTGACAGAGGTTTGTTATGATCGCCAGATGGGATTTGAGGAAGAATTAAAGAATTATCCTGAAATGGAGATTATTCAGACAAAGGATGTAGAGAAGGCAAGATCAGACTATTCACAGCCTATTATGGTTGATTTTATTAATGCAAACCCTCAGATTGATGGAGTATTTACCATTAACGATCCAACGGCCAGAGGAGCAATCGCGGCTCTTAAGGAAGCTGGACGTTTAGATCAGACAAAGGTAGTTTCTATAGATGGTTCTGATGAAGGAAAGGGTTTCATTCGTGCGGGAGAAATGGTTGCATCTGCTGCCCAGGATCCTGAAAAAATTGGACAGACCTGTATTGAAACAGCTTATAAGGTACTGGCAGGAGAGGAAGTTGAAGAAAAAATCGTTGTTCCTATGTTCATTATTACAGAAGAGAATGTGGAAGAATCCAATTAGCATAGAAATTGTCTGATTTGGGGAATGCAGAACAGGAGTGGCAGGTGTATGTCAAATGAATATGTTTTTGAGATGAGAGATATAACGAAAGCCTTCAATCGCAATGTTGTGCTGGACGGTGTGAGCATTTCCATAAGGGCCCGGAGAAGTCCGGGCCCTTATGGGCGAAAATGGTGCGGGAAAGTCGACATTGATGAAAATTCTTGGGGGTATATACAGTGCGGATTCTGGATCAATCTATATGCAGGGAAAGGAAGTTTCCATACAATGTGTGGAAGATGCCAGAAAGTATGGTGTAAGTTTTATTCATCAGGAAATTACCAATATTCCTGAAATGACGATTGCAGAGAATATATTCCTGGGACGTGAACCTAAAAACCATATGAAAATGGTGGATTACAGGAAGATGAAACAGGAAGCTCAAAAAGCGCTTGACTCTCTGGGATTGGGACTGGATGCAGGTTCTCTTATTCGTGGACTTTCAGTAGCCCAGCAGCAGATGATTGAAATTGCAAGAGCTGTCAATGAAGGGGCAAAAATTCTTATTTTAGACGAACCTACGGCTTCTCTGTCTAAGAGTGAAACAGATAATTTGTTTGCACAAATGAAGCGGCTCAAAGAAGCTGGGGTAGCAATGATTTATATTTCCCATCGTATGGAAGAAACATTTAAGGTTTGTGATACTGTAACGGTATTACGAGATGGAAGTTTCATTGGAACAAGGAATACGGCTGAAACATCGGAAAATGAACTTATTAGTATGATGGTCGGCCGGGAATTCAACAATATGTATGGGAATAAGCGGGTTACTGGAAAAGAAGTAGTATTAGAAGTTAAGAATTTGACAACTGATAAAGTAAAAGATATTAGTTTTACTCTAAAGAAGGGTGAGATACTTGGCTTTTCGGGTTTGGTAGGAGCAGGACGTACTGAATTGGCGTTGGCTCTTTTTGGGATTGATCCGATTCGGTCTGGTGAAATCTGCATGGAGGGCAGGTCGTTAAATATTAAAAAGCCTCAGGATGCAATTCGTGCCGGAATTGCACTGGTTCCAGAGGAGCGGAAGGAGCAGGGATTATTTTTAAGCCATAGCATTGCTACAAACCTGACTTTTCAGGTACTTCCGCAATTTATACATCACTTGAGAGTTGATAAAAAGAAAGAGCGGGGAATTGTGGATGAATTTAAACAAAAGCTTTCAATTAAAATGGCATCCACAGAGCAGGCATCTGGTGAACTTTCGGGAGGAAATCAGCAGAAAATAGTTATTTCCAAATGGTTGGCAGCAGCTCCGAAAGTATTAATTATGGATGAGCCTACTCGCGGAATTGACGTAGGCGCAAAAGCTGAAATTTATAAGCTGATGCACAGCCTGGCAGAGGCTGGGGTATCTATTATTATGATTTCTTCTGAACTTCCGGAGATTATTAACAATTCCAGCAGAATTGTAGTAATGCGTGAGGGAAGGATTACGGGGATTTTAGATCAGGCTGAAGCAGAGGCTTCACAGGAAACGATTATGTCATATGCGGTAGGAGGAGAATGTTCGGTATGTTAAATAAGAAAAAAACGGATATGGAAACAGAGGGAGTTGCTGGTGCAGCAAGTCCGTGGAATACAATTCCCTTTTTAATCTGGATCAAGCGTAATATGGCGGCCATGGTCGCATTGGTATTTCTTTGTATTGTTTTATCAACAGCAACAGAAACATTTCTTGTACATGGAAATCTTGTCAGTGTGCTCAGACAGGTCTGCGTTAACTGTTTAATTGCTTTTGGCATTACCTGTGTTCTTATTTGCGGTGGCATTGATTTATCGGTAGGCTCTGTTGTGGCAGCAGCAGGTGTTTTGGCTGTTCAGTGTGGCAATAGTGGATTTCCTCTGATTTTCTGTATATTGGTTCCATTGTTGTTCGGAGCGGTAATTGGTTTCATCAATGGATACATTATTTCTCACACTACAATTCCTCCTTTTATTGTTACGCTATCTACTCAGATTATTGTACGAGGAATCAGTTATATTCTGACTGGAGGTCAGCCTGCACAGTCCAGTAATGAAGCATTTAATAATCTGGGTGTAGGAAGTATTTTGGGAATTCCCATTCCGGTTATTTTTGTAATTGTGACATTTATTATTTTATATTTTATTATGAATCGTTCATCTTTTGGTCGCCATGTATATGCAACAGGAGGAAACAAAGAGGCTGCTAAATATGCAGGTGTCGATACCAGATGGGTTCAGGTGCGGGTATTTATTATAAGCGGTGTTCTGGCGGCGTTGGCTGGTGTTGTTCTGGCAGCAAGATTATATTCCGGACAGCCATCTGTAGGTGAAGGTTTTGAACGTGATGCGATTGCGGCATCTGTTTTGGGTGGTACCAGTTTTAATGGAGGCATCGGAACTCTTGGAGGAACTGTAATAGGTGTTTTGATTATTGGCGTATTGAATAATGGTATGAATCTGTTAAAGATTAACAGTTATTGGCAGTTTGTAGTAAAAGGCTGTGTAATTCTGGGCGCAGTTTATGTTGATTATTTAAAAAAGAGAGGTTCTTTGAAAAAGTAGGAAAAGGAGAATACATATGGAACAAAAGGAATTAGAACAGGTTTGCAAAAATGTCAGGCGAGATATTATCAATATGACAGCGGATGCTTCATCTGGCCATCCGGGAGGTTCCCTGTCGGCAGTAGAAATTATGACAGCGTTGTTTTTTGAAAAAATGAATATAAATCCTCAAGAACCAAAATGGGAAGGTCGCGATCGATTTGTGCTGTCTAAAGGTCATGCAGCACCTTGCTATTATGCGGTTTTAGGAGAGAGAGGATATTTTGATAAAAATGAATTTAAAAATTTCCGCCAGCTTCATAGCATTCTTCAAGGGCATCCTGATACAAAGAAGTGTCCGGGTGTGGATGCCTCTACTGGTTCTTTGGGGCAGGGAATTTCTATTGCAGTAGGCATGGCCTTGGGAGAGAAAAAACTTCAGAACAGTACGGTTCAGGTCTACACGCTTCTGGGAGATGGAGAACTTCAGGAAGGGCAGGTTTGGGAAGCATCTATGGCGGCGGCTCATTATGGATTAGATAATTTGACTGTAATCGTAGATCATAATGGACTTCAAATTGATGGAACGAACGATCAGGTAATGGGGCTTGGAGATTTGGCAGGCAAGTTTAAGGCGTTTGGGTTTAATGTATTGGAGATAGATGGTAATAATCTTTCGGATGTACTTAAAGCATTAGACGCACCATTTTGGGGTAAGCCAAAATGCATTATTGCCAATACGATTAAGGGAAAGGGTATCTCTTTTATGGAAAATCAGGTAGGCTGGCATGGAAAAGCTCCGAGTGAAGAGGAGCGTTGTAAGGCGTTAAAAGAATTGGAGGAAGCGGTATGAGTGAGATGAAGGCAATCAGAGTGGCTTATGGTGAGGCTCTGGCAAAATTAGGTGAGTTAAACGAAAAAGTAGTTGTCTTGGATGCAGATCTGGCTCATGCTACTATGACAGCTACCTTTGGTGAAAAATTTCCAGAACGCTTTTTTAATGCAGGAATTGCGGAAGCGAACATGATAGATATGGCAGCGGGGCTTTCGACATCCGGGTATATTCCATTTGCCAGTACTTTTGCGGTTTTTGGTACGGGAAGAGCATACGATCAGGTGAGAAATGGATGTGCATATCCTGGCTTTAATGTAAAGTTTGGTATGACGCATGCAGGTATTACTTTGGGAGAGGACGGAGGAAGTCATCAGGCGATTGAGGATATAGCGCTTATGCGTGTTATTCCGGGAATGACGGTAATTGTTCCGTGCGATGCTAAAGAAACAGAGAGAGCTGTTATGGCAGCTGCTCAGATAGAAGGGCCGGTATACCTGAGATTGGCAAGATTGCCAAGTCCAGTATTTGAAGAGGAAATGCCGTTTGAAGTTGGAAAGGCAAATGTCTTGAGGGAAGGAAAGAGTGCTGCAGTAATTGCTTGCGGAATTATGGTGGCTCCAGTTTTGGAATGTGCAAAGCGTCTTGAAAAAGAGGGCATTTCTCTTACAGTAATTAATATGCATACAATTAAACCGATTGATAGAGAATGCATTGTTAAATATGCAAATCAGTGCGGTCGAATAATTACAGTAGAGGAGCATAGTGTAATTGGTGGTTTAGGTGATGCAGTAGGAAGTGTTCTTCTGGAAGAACAGTGTGACACTATATTTAAGAAAATCGGTGTTCAGGATCGGTTTGGCCAGTCTGGTAAACCTGAGGAGCTATTAGAAGAATATGGGCTTAGTGAAGAGCAGATTTATAATCAGATAAAAGGAGTATTAAAACCATGAGAATTGCATTGATTAATGAAAACAGTCAGGCTGGAAAAAATGAAATGATTTACAGAAGTTTGAAAAAAGTGGCTGATATAAAAGGATATGAAGTAGATAATTATGGAATGTATTCAGCTGAGGATGAAAACTCTCTTACCTATGTACAAAATGGAATTTTGGCCTCCATTCTTCTTAATTCAGGGGCCGCAGACTATGTTGTGACTGGATGCGGAACTGGAGAGGGCGCTATGCTTGCGTTAAACAGCTTTCCGGGAGTGATCTGCGGTCATGTGTGTGATCCCAGTGATGGCTATATGTTTGCTCAGATCAACGATGGTAATGCGGTCTCTCTTCCATTTGCCAAGGGATTTGGATGGGGAGCAGAACTGAATTTGGAGTATATTTTTGAAAAACTATTTTCTGAGAAAAGTGGTCAGGGATATCCAAAAGAGAGAGCGGTGCCAGAACAGAGAAATAAGAGGATTCTGGATGAAGTGAGAAGAAATAATTTTAAAGATTTGCTGATGTGCTTAAAGGGGCTGGATCAGGAGCTTGTAAGAGGCAGTGTGATGGGAGAACGATTTAAGGAATTGTTTTTTGCTAATTGTAAGGATGAAGCCATCTGCAGTTATGTTAAGGGATTACTTGGAGAATAAAATAATGTTTTAAAGTTATTAGGAACAGTGTCTGTTGTGTACAGGCTGTTCCTTTTATATTATAGATTTGTTAGTCTTGCAGATAGCCGTCTACAACTGTCTACCACCTTCCAGACACATAAAAACGGCGGAAACCTTCAAAAATAAAGGCTTCCGCTGAAATTACAAAAAGCGCGAGACGGGATTCGAACCCGCGGCCCCCACCTTGGCAAGGTGGTGCTCCACCACTGAGCCACTCGCGCATAAAACAGATATTCTGTTTTCAAGCAGGTGATGGGAATCGAACCCACGTATCTAGCTTGGAAGGCTAGTGTTCTACCATTGAACTACACCTGCGCAGTGCCCAAAGTCGGAATCGAACCAACGACACGAGGATTTTCAGTCCTCTGCTCTACCAACTGAGCTATCTGGGCATCCGTATCAGTGATTGAAAATCGCTGACAACGGTGATATTCTACCCTTTTTTTTGTAAGCTGTCAAGTCTTTTGGTAAAATATTTAAAAAAAATCGTTAAATGTACTCTTTTCGCCCGCTGGCGTCTAAAATTCCTTCCTCTTCCCTGTATTTTGCAACGGTTCTCCTGGAGATGGTGATACCCTGGGAAGCCAGTTTTTCGCTTAGAAGGCGGTCGCTGTAGGGCTTTTTGGGGTCTTCTCCGGCTATGATTTTCCTGAGAGCCAGTTTGATGGCTGCGGCATTGATGCCATGAGAGGCGGAGTTTAAACCATTTTCACTGCGGGAAACGGAGCGCGAAAAGAAAAAGCTCAGGGGATATACACCCCAGGAGCACTGGAGATATTTATGGCTGACGGCTCTGCTGACCGTAGACTCATGTATCCCCAGCCGGTCTGCGATATCAGTCATGCGCAGCGGGACAAGGTGATTGGAACCCTTTGAGAAAAATGCTTCCTGATGCTCCAGAATAGCCTTGGACACATCCATCAAGGTGAGGCTTCTCTGTGCGATGCACTGGCGGATCCATTCTGCCTGACGAAGCTTATTTCCCAGATATTCTTTTACCTCCTCAGACTCAGGTTCCTGGCTCATTTTGCGGTAATAGCTGCTGATTTCAATGGCCGGATACATGGCTTCATTTAAGAGGATATCAAAATGGTCTTTAAATTTGACAATGGTTACATCCGGAATAATATAGCGGAGCTGTTCCCGGCTGGAAAAGGACATTCCGGGTTTGGGATTCAGGGAGCGGATGATCTGGCAGCAGTCTGCGGCTTCCGCAGGGGACAGACGAAGCTTTCTGGCAATGGCTGGTATCTGATTTTTGGCAATCATTTCCAGGCACTGACAGGTTAATGTTTTCATCACAGGTGTAAGGAGGCCGCGGCGTTCCAGCTGAAGATTTAAACACTCTTCCAGATTTCGGGCAAAAACTCCTGCAGGGTCCAGTTTCTGGAGCTGCGCAAGAAGCTTAAGGATATGTGCTTCGTCTGTTTTAAGATCTGCCGCAATATCTCCGGGAGATTCGGTGAGATAGCCTCTGTCATCTAACGATTCCAGCATGTAGTGAATAATCTGTGTATCATCGGCAGAAAGCTCCTCTGAGATCAGCTGGGACCAGAGATAGTCTTCCAGCGTCTCGCCGTCATCCGTATCAATGTTCCAGGAATCCTTAAAATCGTAGTCATCATCGTTGTTCTGCCGCTGGTAGAGGTAATAGTTTTCTTCATTAAAGGAATTAAGCCACTGCTGCTGTTCAATGGATTCCCGATCCGGCCCTCCGGAAGAAGAATCAGATATTTCCATCACGGGATTTTCCAGTGCCGTCTCATTGATATATGTGTTTAATTCCTGGGCAGTCATCTGCAGGATCTCAGCAGATTGTATCATGCGTTGGGATAGGGTCTGAGTCTGTCGGGTCTGAAGCTTCAGATCCATGGGAAGCACCTTCTTTCGTAAGATATGATTGGTTTAAGTATATCACAGATCGTTCTGTTTTTGAATGCAAAAAGAGCGCCCCGCTTAACATAAAGATAAAGGAGGCGCTGGAAATTCCAGATCAGCTTGCCAGAAAGCCTTTTCCTACGATCTCGCTGGAATTGGAGATGAGCATAAAGGCAGTGGGTTCAATTTTTCTTATATAGTTGCGCAGCTTTAAGGCCTGACTGCGTTTCATGGTAGTCATGATCACGGTCTTGTCATTGTGGGAAAATGCTCCCTCCGCGTGGTAGACTGTGGCGCTGCGGTTTAAGGTATGGATGATGTAATCACAGATGGGATCGGGATTGTCGCAGATGATATTAAAACATTTGCAGAGATTGATATTTTCGATCACATCATCGATCACAAGGGATTTAGCTGCAAGGCCGATGGTGGAGAACAGTCCTGTTTCCGCATCAAAGATGAAAAAGGAAGTCAGAACGGATGCCACATCTACCAGCATCAGTACGGTGCCTATATTCATGCTGGTGTGCTTTTTCATGATCATGGCAATGATATCCGTACCGCCGCTGGATGCTCCGATATTGAATAAAATAGCGGTTCCGATGGCAGGCAGGAAAATTGCAAACATCAGTTCCAGAAGCGGCTCTGAGGTCAGAGGCTTTGTCAATGGGCAGATACGCTCCAGGAGGGAAAGACTGACGGACATAACAACGGTGGCATAAACGGTTTTCAGTCCAAAGCTTCTTCCAAGAAAGATAAAGCCAAGAACCAGAAGGGACATATTTGTAATGAATGTAAAATCACTGGCCGACCATTGGGTCATCTCACTGATAACGGTGGAAAAGCCGGTGATCCCGCCAAAGGCAAAGTGGTTTGGGAATTTGAAAAAATAGATTCCTATAACCATGATCCAGATACTGATTGTGATAGTTCCATATTCAGCGGCTGTGCGCCAGAATGGATTTTTGATTTCTTTCATGATGAAAGAATAAACCTCCTTTTTAATACTCTTGTTCATTCAAAATATGCATTTTGATTCAACCATATAATAAGCGTGTTTTACTACAAGCGCAACCACCTTTTTTACTAAAATAGGTACAACGAAAAGGCTGTGATGAATGTCCGCGGTATGTGGACATTTGCAGACGGTATGTTCACTGTTCTGGAAGGATGGTTTGTAGTAAAGGAAGAATCTGCCAGCGGTCTTGTATTACCGGAAAAGGAAGCCTATAATAGCAGTATTGGAACAAGAATGGGAGGAGGCAGGATATGAAGGTATTTGAAAATGATGCGGACTGGGAGGAGCGGGCCTGGGAGCTGGCAAAAAAGCTGGTGTCCATAGACAGCTCAGATCCGGGCGCTTATGAAGGCGAGATCGGGGAACGGCTTTATGAGTATTTAAGCCGGTGCTGTGAACGGTGTGGCGGTTCTCTGGCAGACCAGATCCAAATCGCACGGGAGGAGGTACTTCCGGGCCGGTTTAATGTGATGGCGCGGATACCGGGAAAGACGAATGGATCGGGACTGATCTATATCTGCCACATGGATACGGTTATGCTGGGAGATGGCTGGGATGAAACGACGCCGCCTCTGGGAGCGGTGGTCCGGGAAACAGAGGAGCAGGGAAAAACGGTGGTGCGCCTGTATGGAAGAGGAGCCTGTGATATGAAGTCGGGGTTAGCCTGTGCCCTTGCTGCCTTTGAGGCTCAGGTACGGGAGACCGGAAAAAGGGGAGAGCTTCCTAACCGGTCATTTTCCATAATCTGTACCGTGGATGAAGAGGATTTTATGCGGGGAGTGGAGCATGCCATCCGTTCCGGCTGGATCACGAAGGAGGACTGGGTTTTGGATACAGAGCCTACAGACGGACAGATTCAGGTGGCTCACAAGGGCCGCACCTGGTTTGAACTGACCGTTACGGGCATCACCGCCCACGCCAGCAATCCATGGAAGGGAGCAGACGCCATTGCAGCCATGGCGGAGGTGATCAGCAGCATACGAAAGGAGATTGCAGCCTGTCCGCCCCACCATGATCTGGGGATTTCTACCGTTACCTTTGGCCAGATCCAGGGAGGCTACAGGCCTTATGTAGTGCCGGACAGCTGTAAAGTATGGATTGATATGCGTCTGGCGCCCCCAGTGGATACGGCGGCTGCCTGCGCGATGGTTGAAGGGGCGATAAAAAAGGCAGAGAAGGAAATCGCAGGAGTTAAGGGAAGCTATGTGCTTACAGGAGACAGACCCTATGTAGAAAAGGACCCGGATTCACCGCTGTTGTCCCGTTTAAAAGAGGCTGTAAAGGCCGTTGTGGGAGAGGAAGCGGCGGTAGGAACCTTTAACGGCTACACAGATACTGCGGTAGTAGCAGGGATGCTGGGAAATCATAACTGTATGTCATATGGCCCCGGCAGCCTGGAGCTGGCTCATAAGCCTAATGAATCCGTACCTTATGAAGATGTGAAACGGGTCCAGGGGGTGCTTACAGAACTGGCTGGGAATATTTTGTGGAGAAAATCCATGTAGAAGTATCGGGGGAAATACCATTTCCATCAATAAGAATTTTGTAGTATAATAGTGGCACCTTAAAAGGAGGAAACAAGATTATGAAGGAAACAGCATTAGTAATTATGGCGGCCGGAATAGGCAGCCGGTTTGGGGGCGGCATCAAGCAGCTGGCTCCTGTTGGGCCAAATGGAGAGATTATTATGGATTATTCTATCCATGACGCCATTGAGGCCGGATTTAACAAAGTCGTATTTATTATCCGTAAAGATCTGGAAAAGGATTTTAAGGAGATTATCGGAGACCGCATTGCCAAGCAGATCCCGGTTATTTATGCCTATCAGGAGCTGGACGCTCTTCCAGAGGGCTATTTTGTGCCTGAGGGCCGCAAAAAACCCTGGGGAACCGGTCAGGCTGTTCTGATGATAAAGGGGCTGATTGACTGTCCGTTCCTGGTGATCAATGCAGACGATTACTATGGAAAAGAGGGCTTTAAGCGGATCCACGATTACATGGTAAATGAGATGAAGGATGATGCAGATGTTTATGATATCTGCATGGGCGGATTTGTGCTTGAAAATACCTTAAGCGACAACGGAAGCGTTACCAGAGGCGTGTGTCATGTGGAAAACGGATTCCTTAAAAACGTAACGGAAACCTATGACATCCGCAGAAGCGGGGACGGACTGGCAGCAGCAGATGAGGCGGGAAATCCTGTATCTGTACAGGCAGACCAGCCGGTTTCCATGAATATGTGGGGTCTTCCAGTGCGTTTCTTAGAGGAGCTGGAACATGGGTTCCCGAAGTTTTTAGACGGCTTAAAGCCTGAGGATATTAAGGCAGAATACCTGCTCCCGAAGATTATTGACGATCTGGTACAGGAGGGGAAGGCGAAAGTCCGCGTACTGGATACACCGGATAAATGGTTCGGTGTGACCTATCAGGAGGATAAGCAGGCGGTGGTAGACGCGATCCGGGGACTGATCCGGGACGGCGTGTACAAAGAAAAGCTGTTCGGTTAAAAAGCCATGCATATTTCCCATTTTCAGGGTCTATACTATAAAAAACGGTGAAAATAGTTCAGCCTCCGTGGATAAGGAGACAGTACAGACATGAAATTGTGGAAAACATTCGGTATTTCCAGCCGGGAAGATATATCATACTATGATACAGCGGGAGAGTTTGAGGCAGAACGTTTTGCCGTGAACCTGAACCGTATGATCATGGACGAAATGGAAGAAAAAGGAAAAGAAGGCGTCATGTTCCTCTGTATCGGCACAGACCGCTCTACAGGGGACAGCCTGGGGCCTTTGGTTGGACACAAGCTGAGAAGGCAGCGTTTAAAGGGAGCCGCTGTGATCGGAACTCTGGATAAGCCGGTACATGCCATGAATCTGGAGCTTTATATCCGATATATCCAGGCCCATTATTCCCGGTATGTGGTGGTAGCGATTGACGCTTCGGTAGGCAGCCCGGATCATGTGGGCTATGCTACTTTGGGGCGGGGAGCGCTGCAGCCGGGGCTTGGGGTATCAAAGGAGTTAGAGGCAGTAGGAGATATCTCGATCACCGGGATCGTAGGGGGCGCAGGCAGCCGTGATCCTGTGATGCTTCAAAGTGTCCGGCTGTCCATGGTGATGAAAATGGCGGACTGCATCTGCGAAAGTATTTCCCTTGTCGAACGATTTTGGGAAAATGCAGCCATAATATGACAAACTTTGCGCAAAATACCTGTTATACTGAGACATACCTGGATTTTTCAGGTATGTTTTTTGTTGTGGCGACGAGGAAAATGGCTGTCACGCCTGCGTGTGCAGACATTTGACGGCCGCTGATCAGAGGCGAAACGTGCTTTATAGGTTTCGCATCGGTATAAAGGGGTGAGCAGATGGGAGAATTATATGAACTGTTCCCGAAGCTGCCGAAAAATATACGGCAGATCGGAGAACGTGACCAGGTTTTAAAGCTGTATGTAGAGGATTATGTCAATACATATTTAAAGCAGTTAAGGCCCGCAAAAGGGGCGGATCTGCGGGTGGGGCTTCTTCTGGGAAACAGGGAGATCCATGAGGATGTGCCGTATGTATTTGTAGACGGGGCTTTGGAAATGGAAACGGTTGCAAAGGATGGGGAGAAGGCAGTCTTTACAGAGGATGCATGGCAAAAGGCCTATCAGGAAGTGGAAAACCGGTTTCCCAAACGAACGGTACAGGGGTGGTTTTTATGCGGGAATCCGGGTTGCAGTTTAAATCCATTAAACTACTGGCAGGAACACAGCCATTATTTTACAGGAAAAAATCAGCTGATGTATTTAAACAGCGGCCTGGAGGGTGAGGAAGCGGTCTATATTACGTCCTCAGACGGATTTTATAAACTCAGGGGCTATAGTATTTACTATGAGCGCAATCAGATGATGCAGGATTATATGATTTCCCGAAAGGATATTTCCAGAGTGGAAACAGGGGTAAATGACCGCGCTATCCAGGATTTTCGCCAAAAAATGGAAGAGCACAGAGGAGAAGCAATCCGCCGCCAGAGTACGGTGGGTACGCTTTCGGCTGTGTGCACAGCTTTGGCTGTAACTGTTTTGGCAGGCGGTGTAGCGATGTTTAATAACTATAAAAAGATGCATGAAATGGAAAGTGTGATTGCATCGGTGCTCCCGGAGGGAAGGATCAAGGAAGCAAAAGCAGGGGTCTGGCCTATAGAGGAAAAATTCCCTAAGGTTACGGTGGGGGAAAAGCCTTCTTTTGTGACTCCTGAAACGATGAGAGAAGCTGCGGAGACTGAAACTGCAGTCATTTCCAGTGAAGCTCCGGAGAATGTCCCGGAGGAAACAGCACTCATGGAAACGGAGGAAGCTGATGCTCCTGCTTATAAGGTTTATACCGTTGGGGAGGGCGAAACACTTTATGGCATCTGTTTTAAGGTTTACCAAAATGTAAATAAGCTGGACGAGATCTGCCGGATCAACGAACTGAGGGATCAGAACAGCATCTATGCAGGCCAGAAGCTTCTTATGCCGTGAAAATATTAGTGCGCAACCTCCGAAAATGTTGTATACTTAACAGGTATATCAAACATTCAGGAGTACAAAATGGGCAGCAACCGTTCAATGAGCCGTGAAAATAAAAAAAAGCAGCTGAGAAGCCAGATGGTTTCTCCCTCCGTTTCTTCGCCGGAGGATGAGGACAGCGAAGAGCTGATAAAGAAAGCCCATCAGAAAAGCGTAAAACGCCGGGTCCGCATTGGAGCAGTGATCGGGATTCTGATTTTGGCCACTGTGGGCGGATTTATATATTATGACCGATATATGTCATTTGCAGACTATGAGCTTGTCTGGGAGACGGATTTTAATCAGGGAGAGCCGGGCGAAGCTGCTGCCGGAGAAGGGAATTTTTCCGGATTTGCAGATTTTGCCGACGGTGTGATCAAGTATACCAAGGATGGAGCCTCCTATCTGGATTCCAGGGGAAAGGCCGTATGGATTTTAAGCTATGAGATGAAACATCCCATGATTACGGTCAACGGTGATTTTGCCGCCATTGGAGACCGTCAGGGAAATTCCATTTATATCTGTGATAAAAATGGAATTCAGGGTCAGGCGACAACTTCTCTGCCGGTTTTAGAGCTTTCTGTTTCAGCAAAGGGCGTTACTGCGGCTGTGGAGGAGGATTCTAAAGCCAGCTACATTTACCTTTATAAAAAGGACGGAAATCCTCTTGATATCTATGTGAAATCGCTTCTGTCCGGCGACGGTTATCCAGTTGATGTAAGCCTGTCTCCCGGAGGAACCCAGTGGATCACCTCTTTTATGTATTTAGAAGATGGCATGATTAAAAATAAGGTTGTATTTTACAACTTTGGTCTGGGAAAAAATGATCCCAAGCGTGTAGTCGGCGTATTTATGCCCCAGGATCTTTCAGACGCCATGGCAGGCCGGGTGCGGTTTATGGATGACAGCCATGCGGTGATTTTTACGGACAAGGGACTGCAGTTTTTTTCGACCCGTATTGAAACGTCTCCGGAATCCACGGCTCAGATCCTGTTAGACGAAAATATCCGCAGTATCAGTTATACCGATCAGTATGCGGCTGTGGTCACAGATAATTCTGAGGGTTCAGAGCCTTATCGGCTTCATGTGTACCGGGCAGACGGCAGTCAGGTGTTTGAGACTGCGTTCTCGTTCCAGTATTCGGGTTTTGATATAGATGAGGATCTAGTTCTGCTTTATAATGACAACTCCTGCCTGGTTTATAATATGGCGGGAACAGAGAAATTTAAAGGAAGTTTTGATTTTCCTGTATCCAAGGTTTCGGCCGGAAATATGCCGGGTACTCTTTTAGTCATGGGGCCTCAGAAGATGCAGGAGATCAGGCTGCGGTAACAGCTGCAAAAATCAGACAGAAAGGAAGAAGATACTATGGGGATGAAATGCATCGGTGTAGACGTAGGAGGAACCAGCGTAAAGGTGGGAATCTTTGAGACAACCGGAGAATTGCTGGATAAGTGGGAGGTAAAAACAAGAAAGGAAGAAAATGGAAAATATATTCTTCCGGATGTCGCTGCTTCCATCCGTGAAAAGGTATCAGCCATGGGGCTGGATCTGAAAACGGATATTGCAGGAGCCGGACTGGGAGTGCCGGGGCCGGTGATGCCGGACGGAAGCGTAGAGGTCTGCGTAAATCTGGGATGGAAAAATGTAAATCCCCAGAAGGAGCTCAGTGCCCTGCTGGATGGCATTCCTGTAAAGAGCGGAAATGATGCCAATGTAGCTGCCCTTGGCGAGATGTGGCAGGGAGGCGGAAAAGGCTATGATAACCTTGTGATGATTACTCTTGGTACCGGAGTAGGCGGAGGAGTGATCCTGGATCAGAAGATCGTGGCCGGACGTCACGGTCTGGCCGGAGAGATCGGACATATCCATGTAAGGGACGAGGAAAAGGAATACTGTAACTGCGGCGGTCAGGGATGTCTGGAGCAGATCTGCTCCGCTACGGGCATTGCAAGAGAAGCCAGAAGAAAGATGGCTGCCAGCGAGACGGCTTCCGTTCTCCGCCAGTACGGTGACAATGTAAGTGCGAAAAACGTGCTGGATGCGGCCAAGGAGGGAGACGAACTGGCATTGGAGGTTATGGCTGTGGTAAGCCATTATCTGGGTCTGGCGCTGTCCCAGGCTGCTCTGATCGCAGATCCTGATATTTTCGTGATCGGCGGCGGCGTATCAAAAGCAGGCCAGTTCCTTATTGATATGGTTCAGAAGGACTATGATCATTTTATGACGATTTCCAAAAATAAAGCCAGGCTGGGTCTGGCAACTCTGGGAAATGACGCAGGAATCTATGGGGCAGCAAGACTGATTTTGTAGTGAGGGGAAATTTAAGAGGGAAAGATAAATGGCATTTACATGAATAGATGTAGGTGTCATTTTTTTTGTTTTGATAAAACTGTCCCAATATTGACAAAATTGTCCCAAAATGATATAACAAGGATATATAACGAGGATGGGAGTACGTATCATGAAGAAAAAAAATATAATAAGCCTGATTAAATATTATGTGGAAAAGAATGATGCGGGCTTTCGCAATGAAGCTTATGAAATCGCCAGGGAGTTTGACGCTTCTGGGGATTATCAGCTTTCAGAGTATATTATGTCACTGCTGTCTAATGTAAATACCTTTGTTCCACAGGTATCAGAGAATGTGTCTTCTTTCTTTGAAAAAATTGAAAAAAAGGAAGATATGCTGCTGCTTCCTGAGGAAATTACCGGTGATTTGTTAGGGGTAGTAAATGCAATTGAACATCATATTGGAATTAATAAGTTTTTGTTCCAGGGGGCTCCCGGAACAGGGAAGACGGAAGCTGTTAAACAGCTTGCGCGAATATTGAACAGAGAAATTTTTATGGTGGATTTTTCAGCAGTGATTGACAGTAAATTGGGGCAGACGCAAAAAAATTTGTCTATGCTTTTTAAAGAGATAAACAGCTTTGTCCAGCCTAATAGGGTAATTGTTTTATTTGATGAAATTGATGCTCTGGCTTTGGATCGAACGAATCAGAATGATCTGCGGGAAATGGGGCGGGCAACATCAGCTATGCTGAAGGAATTTGAGCGGATGAATGAAGATATTGTTTTAGTGGCGACCACCAATCTTTATCAATATTTTGATAAAGCACTGATCAGACGATTTGATTCCGTAATTGATTTTGACAGATATTCACAGGAAGATCTTCTTTCGATTGCAGAAAAGATGTTAGACCGTTATCTTGATAAGTTAAAGCTGGCAAACAGGGATATACGCCTGTTTCGTAAAATAATGAAATTGATGCCTCAGATACCATATCCTGGTGAATTGAGAAATCTCATTAAGACATCTGTTGCATTCAGTAATCCACATGATGGTATGGATTATTTCAGAAGACTTTATTATGCAGTCTGCAATGAAAAACCGGAAGATTTAAAAAAGCTTCAGAATCAGAAATTTACTGTCAGAGAGATCGAGATATTGGTTGGAAGATCAAAAAGCAGTATTGCAAGAGATCTGAGGGAGATATAATAGATGAATAACATTTTGCAATTAAAAGGGAGATTCGAACAAAGGCCTAATAATTTCAGACAGGGTGCACTGAAGCTTCCGAAAGGTAAATATGTTTCGGCGCTGCATCTTAGAGAATTATCTGAGCAGTTGAAAAGAATTCTGAATTACTGGGAAACTAACAGGGATATCAATGGTGCTTTAGTCAGTGTACATTATAAACATATTGTTGCAAAGAGTAATAGATTGAAGATCTTACTGTCTGAGAACAGTAAATCTCCTGCGGAATCAATCAAAGGAGTTAAGTTTATCTGGGAACCGGATGAGAATGGAAACGAGATCCAGAAACACGTATTCACCCATTATGTTTCTCTTAAAGCGATCGAAAAAGCAATCGAGGTTTTGAACAGGACAAGCTCTGTTATTGAAACGTATTTTAATGGGGTTATTAACAGTGAAGGAACGGAACAGGCGGCTGAGGCCTCAGCGTGTAGTTTCAATGAAATTTCCAAAACCAGCTTTTTAAAAGCAGTAATAGATGGGTTTTATGTTGAAAGCTTTGATATTGATCGTGCGGAAGAAGAGATAACAGAAGAGTCTATTATAACGATTTATCAGACCGGAATTGAAACAAAGAAATTGTTGTCAAAGTTCGGAATTTATATTGTCGATGAGCGTATTATTGATGGAACCACATTGATGCTTAACCCGGATGAAGCAAAGCTGTTATATAACAATGCATCCTATCTGATTGCTATGAGTGTTACTGATTTTTCGCAGCTTACGAGAGATGAGATATTAGACGATCATGAAGAAACTTATTATGGGGAAAGCCTAATTCCCCATCCTGCAAATGAACCTGTAATAGGTGTTATTGATACACAGTTTAATGAGAATGTGTATTTTCATGAATGGGTGGAATATACAAATCTGCTGGATCCCAATATTCCACTGACTGCCAGGGATTATGAGCATGGAACTGAAGTGAGCTATATTATTGTTGATGGACCGAGTGGAAATCCGGCGCTTGACGATGGATGCGGGAGATTTCGGGTACGTCATTTTGGTGTTGCTACACATAGAGGATTCAGTTCCTTTACCGTATTAAAAATGATAAGAAATATTGTTGCTTCAAATAGAGATATTAAGGTCTGGAATTTATCATTGGGTTCTAAACTTGAAATCAAGCCCAACTTTATTTCTCCGGAAGCTGCAGAACTCGACCGTATACAGAGTGAATATGATGTTATTTTTGTAGTTGCAGGGACAAATGTTCCGGATGGTGAAACAAAAAAGAATATGAAAATTGGTTCACCGGCAGATTCGCTTAATTCTCTGGTAGTCAACGCTGTAGATTTCAGAGGGAAGTCGGCATCCTATACAAGAGTTGGCCCTGTATTATCCTTTTTTCATAAGCCGGATATCAGCTATTATGGCGGTGATGGCCCCGGTTATATGGACAAAATGGTTGTATGCCGTGATGATATGGGAGCAGCCTATGTAAGTGGAACTTCATTTGCAGCACCATGGATTTCGAGAAAACTGGCATATCTGATCCACGTTATGGGATTAAGCAGAGAAGTTGCAAAAGCATTATTGATTGATTCTGCCGCCGGATGGAACAGGAGAGATGATATTTCACATAGTATTGGCTATGGAGTTGTTCCAAAACATATTGACGATATTATAAAATCACAGAATGATGAGATACGTTTTATTATGACCGGAGCGTCAGAGGAATATGAGACATATACATATAATCTGCCGGTACCTGTCGTAGATCATGCACATCCATTCTATGCAAGGGCAACTTTGGTATATTTTCCGCAATGTGATCGTAATCAGGGGGTTGATTACACAAGTACAGAAATGGATATACATTTTGGCAGGGTTGTTATTGAAAAAGGAAAAGTGAAAATAAGGCCGATTGATAACAATCAGCAGTCGGAAGATAAACTGATTACTCTTTATGAAGAAGATGCAAGAAAAATGTATCGAAAATGGGATAATATCAAACACATTAGTGAAGAGATTAAAGAAAAAAGAATACCGAGAAAGGCATATGAGTCTGGCCTCTGGGGACTTAAGATCAATACGAAGGAACGCCTGAAGAAAAGAAAAGAACCCCTTCCATTTGGAGTTGTTGTAACATTAAAGGAAATGAATGGCGTAAATCGTATTGATGATTTTATCAAGATGTGTATGGCGCGTGGCTGGCTGGTTAATAAGCTGGATATTGAAAATCAGATAGATATTTATGAAAAGGCAGAGGAAGAGATTATATTTAATTAAAACAAGGGGGCTGTCGGTATTAACCGACAGCCCCTTTTCGACTGATTTTGATTATAAAATTGTCTTTTTTGATTTTTCGGCTGGAGAATTATGGAATCCAAACTCCATTTGCATCCACCCAGAAGTTATCCGGCGTATAGCAGTTTGCATACATTGCGCCGGAGGAGGAATCCAGATAGTAGTACAGGCCGTTTACCTGTACCCAGCCGGTTGCCATGTAGCCGTCTGCGTCAAAATAATACCACTGGCCGTTTACATCCTTCCACTGGGATGCAGGATAGGTTCCGTCTGCGTTCTGCCACCACCAGCGCACATGGTCGGCTGCCTGTTTCCAGCCTTCGGAGACAGAATTTCCGGCTGTCTGTTCAGGGGAAGTTTTCCAGCTGCTCTTGGCATTGTTGCTGGCTTTTACAGAACGCACTTTAAATGTGTAGGTTCCATTTTCCGTCATCCAGTCCGTAAAGTCATAGAAGGTATTATATACGGACAAAGTGGAGTTTCCGCCGTCAGGAGGCGTTACGAGGGAGCCATTCCGATATAACTGAACCTGGAAATATTTAGAAGATTCAACGTCATCCCATACAGCGACCTTTGGATTGTCAGAATCCCAGGACAGGTTTCCGGGGGCAGGCGCGTCGCTCATATCGGCGTCTTCGTCAAAAACCAGCTTTACAGTCAGGATGACAGTAGCTCCGCCGTCTGTTTTTCGGGCGTCTACGAATTTGATCTTGTCAAAGCGGGATTTGATGGAGCTGTCCAGAGTGAGCTTGAAGCTGCTGGAGGAGGTTCCGGAAAAGGCGTATTCTTCCTCGTCCTCCAGACCAAGGGTAATATCTACCTCAGGAGGATTGGATTTGGACCAGTCGTCCCCTTCATCATTGACAACTTCAACGGCATCTACATAGTACAGATCCGTGTTGTCTCCTGTGGGTGTTACATCTACTTCACCGCCACTGCTGCCGGCTCGGATATCGCTGTCGACGGTCAGGCAGATCTTTCCTACCTTTGTTTTGTTGTCAGCCAGGGCTGCGGGAGCAAAGGCAGAAGAGAGAAGGGCTGCGGTCATAAAAAAAGCGGCTGCCTGTTTGATTCGGGTCATAGTCATCCATCCTTTCCTGTCAGAGTTTATGCATTTAAAACTCTGGTATTTACAAATAATGATACCATCAGTATACCATAAAATGGGTGGTCTGGAAAGTCTACAGAACCGTTGACCGGGGCAGTGAGAAGATAAATTCTGTCCCCACGCCTTCGGTGCTGATCACATCAATATTTTCTCCATGTGACTGGAGGATTTCCTTTACAATGGAAAGACCAAGTCCGGTCCCTTTTTTGTCTTTTCCGCGGGAAAGATCGGTTTTGTAAAAGCGTTCCCATATTTTTTTCAGGCTGTCCTTTGGAATACCGATACCGGTATCCTTTACGGAAACGAAAATCTTTTCATACTGTCCTGCCGCCTGGATATAGATCACAGAATCATTGTGGCTGAATTTGATGGCATTGTCGATCAGGTTGTACATTACCTGCTGTATTTTTTCCATATCAGCATAGACCATCTGGATATTATCGGAAAAAGTCAGATCAAAGCTGATATTTTTTTTGCCGCAGGTACCTTCAAAGGAGGCTGCGGTATCCTTGATGACACGGTTAATATCAAAGTTCGTCCGCGTCAGGTATCCTCTGGCATCCAGTGAATTTAAGGTCAGCATACTTTCCGTCAGCTTGTGAAGCCGTTCTGTCTCGGAAATAACTCTGGAAATATATTTTTCATACAGCTCCGGCGGAATGGTTCCGTCCAGGATTGCTTCCAGATAGCCTTTGATGGAGGTTAAGGGGGAACGGAAATCGTGGGAAACATTTGCGATAAAATTCCTTTGATATTCCTCCATTTTATCCAGTTCATCTGACATATAGTTTAAGGTATCGGACAGGTATCCCATTTCATCATGGGTCTTTACCTGGATCCGGTAATCCAGATGGCCGGCAGCATATTCCTTGGCTCCTACTGTGATTTTTCGCAGGGGAAGATATACGGTCTGGGTAAAGACCAGAAGGATAATGAGGGACAGTCCGAAAATGGCCGCAGAGGTGATGTAGAGAATGTCCAGAATTTCACTCTGGGAATGGGCAATCTGGCTGACCGGCAGATGAAGGATCACATAACCGTAGGTAGTGTAATTTCCAATCACCGGAGCAGATACGGTGAGAACGTCCTCATTAAAAAGGCCATAATAATTCCCAATGGTGTAGGAGCGGCTTCCTGAGGCAGTGGGGTCGAAATCCGGGATTACAGTCTGTGTCCGGCTGCCGTCCCGGCTGTCCATAAAAATGGCCCCTTGATTGTCCGCCACCCATATTTCTGCGCGCAGATAGGCGCCCAGACTTTTTAACTGGGAGGAAAAGGCAGCCAGATCCGGCCGCTTTCCGTCGTACATCTGACTGCAGGAGGCTGCAATATCATTTGCCTCATCATAAAGAGCCTCCGACCGCTCCCGCATCAGATAGTCTCTGGTCATGCGGGAGGAAAAGGTGGCAATGGTGATGAAGCCCAGGAGGCCGAAGATCAGATAGCCCAGGATAAATTTGGAGTAGAGTGAACGGGTCATGGTATTACCTCTTTACCTCGAATTTGTAGCCGATGCCCCATACCGTGGTAATGGACCAGTTGGCGTGATCCTTGATTTTTTCCCGCAGACGCTTGATATGTACGTCTACGGTCCGGGTATCTCCGATGTATTCGTAGCCCCAGATGTGATCCAGGAGCTGCTCTCTTGTAAAGACCTGATTCGGCGAGGAGGCCAGAAAGTAGAGAAGCTCCAGCTCTTTGGGAGGCATTTCCACCGAATGGCCTTTGTAGAGTACAGAGTAGTTTGTCAGGTTTACGATCAGATCCGGGTACTCCACATATTCTCCCTGCTGCTTTGGTTCTGTAGAAATGGCGGCAGGGGCTGCCTGATAACGGCGGAGAACTGCTTTTACACGGGCGACCAGCTCTTTGGAATCAAAGGGTTTGATCATATAGTCATCTGCTCCCAGCTCCAGCCCCAGAACCTTGTCAAAGATTTCACCCTTGGCTGACAGCATGATGATGGGAACCTGAGATGAGGTGCGCAGCTCCCGGCAGACCTGATAGCCGTCTATGCCCGGAAGCATCAGGTCAAGAAGGATCAGGTTGGGTTTAAATTCGGGGAATACCTTAAGGGCTTCCTCGCCGTCTCCTACGATCATTGTTTCATAACATTCTTTCATTAAATACAGGGAAATAAGTTCTGCAATATTTGCATCATCATCTACGATCAGAATCTTCTGTTTTTCAGCCATTGGTGAAAATCCTCCTTATGTCATTACTTAAAAGTCACGATGGTAACGCCGGTTCCGCCTTCTCCAAACTCACCCAGGCGGAAATCCTTTACATACTTTAATTGACGCAGCCGCTTGTGACAGGCATTTTTCAGCGCTCCCGTACCGCGTCCGTGAACAACCCGCACACTCGGCATATGGGCCAGATATGCATCGTCCAGATATTTTTCCATAGCAGGCACGGCCTCGTCTGTAGTCATGCCGATGAGATTGACCTCTGTTCCCACGGAAAATGATTTAGACATCCGGATCTGGCCACTTCCGCTGCCATTTCCCTTTGCCTGTGAAAATGTTTTCTTTGCCTTGGAGCCTGCCGCCGTTCCGCCGTAGGTGCGTGAGGAACCGTCTCCAAGAGTAGCGCTTATGTCGTCTTCACGGATCAGCTCCAGATCACGGATATTAACTCTGGAACGGAGAATGCCCATCTGGACAAAGAGATCGCCCTTTGCATCCGGCAGGGTGCTGACGGTGCCCTTCAGGTTCATGGAAAGCACCTTTACGCCGTCTCCGATTTTTAGTTTCTTTGGGGAAATGGGTTGGCTGGGGCCTTTGGCCTTTACTGCCAGCTTATCGTCGGTCTTTTTAATCTGCTCCCGCAGTTTGGCTCTCTGAGCCTCCAGTTCTTTTCCTACGCCGGATTCAGAAGCCAGGCGGTTGATCTCGCGGATGGTCTGGTCTGCCGTCTCCTTGGCTTCTCTTAAAATCCTCTGGGCTTCCTCAGAGGCATTGCGGATCAGCTTATCCTTGCGCTCGTCCAGACGTTCTTCCTTCTGGGTCAGGCGGGATTTTAGCTGGGCAATCTCCTCCTTATAGGAGCGGATTTCCTCCTGCTCCTTTTCAATGGTGACGCGGCTGGTTTCCAGGCTGGCAAGAAGATCTTCAAAGGATTCGTCCTTGGCTTCCAGATGGCTTTTTGCATCTTCGATAATGAAATCGGGAAGGCCCAGCTTTTTGGAAATGGCAAAGGCGTTACTTTTGCCGGGAATGCCGATTAACAGGCGGTAGGTGGGCTGGAGCGTTTCCACGCTGAATTCGCAGCAGGCATTTTCCACACCGGGAGTGGTGAGGGCAAAGACCTTTAATTCGCTGTAGTGGGTAGTTGCCATGGTGCGGCACTTCATGTTGTGGAGGAAGGACAGCACAGCAATGGCAAGAGCCGCGCCCTCGGTGGGATCTGTTCCTGCTCCAAGCTCGTCAAAGAGGCATAAGGAACGGGAGTCTGCCTGCTGTAAAATAGATACGATATTTGTCATGTGGGCGGAGAAGGTACTGAGGCTCTGCTCAATGCTCTGTTCGTCCCCGATATCTGCGAATACTTCGTCAAAAACAGCCAGCTCCGAGCCTTCCCATGCAGGGATATGAAGGCCGGCCTGTCCCATCAGGGTAAACAGTCCCACGGTTTTTAAGGAAACGGTCTTGCCTCCGGTATTGGGGCCGGTGACGATCAAGAGATCAAAATTCTTTCCCAGCCAGATGTTGATAGGGACTACTTTCTGGGGATCTAAGAGCGGGTGGCGTCCGTCTTTGATGTGAATGCGGCCTTTGTCATTAAATACAGGCGCACTGCACCGGTACTGGCGGGACAGGGCAGCTTTGGCAAAGATAAAGTCAAGCTGGGCCAAAAGCTCCATATTCAGGCGCAGTTCTTCTATATGGGGAGCTGCCTCATTGCTTAAAGCGGCTAAAACCGCCTCGATTTCCTTCTGTTCCTGAATTTCCAGTTCCCGGATTTCATTGTTCAGCTTCACGATGGCCATAGGCTCGATGAAAAGGGTGGAGCCGGTGGCGGACTGATCGTGGACCATACCGGAAACCTGGTTTTTATATTCAGCCTTTACAGGGAGGCAGTAGCGTCCGTCCCTCATGGTGATCACCGCATCCTGAAGATAGGTGCGGTGAGAATTTAAAATGGAATTTAACTGGGTATGGATGCGATCCGCCGCAGCCTTGATGGAACGGCGTACCCGGGAAAGACCGGGGCTGGCTTCATCTGCAATTTCATCTTCTGAGAGGATACAGCGTTTGATTTCATTATTTAAAGGGGTTAAAGGCTCGATGGACTGAAATAAGGGATCCAGGGAGTCAGGCACATATTCAGCCACTTCAGCCTGCTTCGGCGGCTTCTGTCCGGGAAAACGGGGGGTGAAAACGGGGGGGTCCTCTGTATCTCTGCGTCCGTAAGCCTTGGCTCTTGAAGCCACGGTAAGAACCGAGCTGATAGAGAGAAGCTCAGGGATGCTAAGAGAGCTTCCGATTTCCAGGCGCTTTAAGGAACCGCCGATTTCCCGAAGGCCGGAAAAGGAAACAGAGCCCTTTAAACGCACACGGTTCACAGCGTCTGTGGTCTGGGCCTGGCGGGTGCGGATTTCTTCCAGATCAGAAGAAGGGGACAGTTCCCGGCACAGGGACTTCCCTAGAGGAGAGGCCGCATGGCTTTCCAGTTGGGTGATTATCTTCGTATATTCCAGGGTTTTTAATGCTTTTTGGTTCATTTTTTATCAATAACCTCCTGAGAGTGGTACAAAATATCCTGTTTACACGGACAAGTATACCACATCCCCCGATATTTACGATAGGGGAAAATTCCGGACGAACAAAAACTTGCATATTAAGCGTGAGAACCGTATAATAAGAGGTGAGATTCTTCGTAAGGAGGAGCGAAATGGCGGATAAGCGTGAAGACAAGGGAACGGACGAAGGCCAGGAAAAACAGAAACCGTTTATCAGGGAGAAGATCGTTCGCCAGCCACCTTCCGGGCGGCAGATCATGAGAAAAATTTTGCTGGTAGGAGTCTGCGCAGTTGTGTTCGGAACAGCAGCTGCGGTATGCTTTTCGGCTGTAAAGCCGATCGCAGACAGAGCCTTCGGCCCGGAGGAGACAGAGCAGGAGCCGATCACCATTGCAAAGGATGAGCCGGAAGCGCAGCAGCCTGTACAGACAGAGTGTGCGCCAGTGCCTGAGGAAACAGAGCCGGTGGAGGATATGGTGCGGTCAGAGATGGAGAAGTATCCGTATTCTATGGATGATCTGAACCGTCTCTACGGAAATTTGAATACGCTGGTTGAAGAGAATGAGGGCTGTGTGGTTTCTGTTCACTCGATTCAGAGGGAAACGGACTGGTTTGATAATCCCATTGAAACTACAGGCCAGTATTCAGGCGTGGTGATTTCCTGCACAAGAGGAGAAATCCTTGTTCTGGTGCCGGATGAGGCGGTAGATACGGCGGATTCCATTGAAGTATCATTTTCAGGCGGAACCATTCTTCCGGGTACTGTAAAACAAAAGGATTCTGTGGCAGATATGGCTCTTGTAAGCGTAAATGCCGCAGAGCTGGAGGACAGGCAGTATGAGCGCATAAAAGAGCTTCCGCTGGGAAATTCTTACGGTGTCAGGCAGGGAGATCTGGTGGTTGCCATCGGTTCCCCGGCCGGTGTGACCGGTTCCAGTGGATACGGCGCTATTTCCTATGTAGTGCGCAGCACAAAAGCAGTAGACGGAAGTACCAGGATCTTTTATACGGATACAGCGGCAGATTCCCAGGCGGGAACTTTCCTTATTAATACGGATGGAGAACTGATCGGCTGGGCGGTGGATGATTATGGGCAGGAGGATCATTCTTCCATGACAGCCGTTATGTCCGTATCGGATTATAAGGGGGCCTTGGAACTTATGAGCAACGGTCTTCCTGTGCCTTACTTTGGTATACTGGGACAGGAGATCACGGTAGCCATGGCCCAGAAGGGAATGCCTAAGGGCATCTATATTTCAGAAGCCGTTATGGACAGTCCGGCTTATAATGCAGGCCTTCAGCCGGGGGATATTCTCACAAAGCTGGGAGATATGCCGGTGACAAATCTGAAGGAATTTCAGGGGCAGGTGGAAAAGCTCCAGGCAGGAACGAAGATCATTGTAAACGTACAGCGCAGCAATGGCAAAGACGAATACAGGGAAATCCCCTTTGAGATAACCGTTGGAACCAGATAAGTGCGGTGTGGGAGTCCGAACGAAGCGGACTCCCTTTTCAGTAAAAGAGAGATGAGGTATGAAAATGAGATATATTGAGACATTCCATGAAGGAAATCATATTTCCGATATTTATTTATGCAAGACAAAACAGATTCAGCTTACAAAAACAGGAAAAGAATATGGAAATCTGATCCTTCAGGATAAGACAGGCACCATTGAGGCAAAGATCTGGGATCTTTCTTCTCCGGGGGTAGGGGAATTTGACGCAATGGACTATGTGCATATTGAGGCAGATGTGACGCTGTTTCAGAATGCAAACCAGCTGAATGTGCGCCGGATCCGCACAGCCAGAGAGGGAGAGTATGTGGAGGCGGATTATCTGCCTGTTTCTAAAAAAGAGATTGGAAAGATGTATGAGGAGCTGCTGGGATTTGTGCGCAGTGTGAAGAATCCATGGCTGAATCAGCTTTTGTCAGGGTATTTTGTGGAAGATAAGGAATTTGCCAAGGCGTTCCAGTTCCATTCCGCAGCAAAGACCGTTCATCATGGATTCGTAGGAGGACTCTTAGAGCATACCTTAAGTGTGGTAAAGCTCTGTGACTACTATGCAGGGTATTATAAGACATTAAACAGGGATCTGCTTCTTACCGCAGCTATGTTCCACGATATCGGAAAGATGCAGGAGCTGTCACGTTTCCCTGAAAATGATTATACCGACGACGGCCAGCTTCTGGGCCATATTATGATCGGCACGGAGATGATTTCCGAGCGGATCCGCCAGATTCCGGATTTCCCGCCCAGACTGGCGTCTGAGTTAAAACACTGTATTCTGGCCCATCACGGAGAGCTGGAATATGGTTCACCCAAGAAACCGGCTCTTTTGGAAGCGCTGGCACTGAATTTTGCAGATAACACAGACGCCAAGATGGAGACAATGATCGAGGCTCTGGCAGCAGGCGGAACGAATAAGGGCTGGCTGGGCTACAACAGGCTTTTAGAAACCAACATCAGAAAGACAACGGAGTAAGGAAAGTGGAAAAAAATCAGGAATTTACAGTTACCATTGAAGATATGAGCGAGGACGGCTCCGGTATCGGAAAGCTTGACGGCTACATCTGGTTTATCAAGGATACGGTCATCGGCGACCAGGTGCGGGCGAAAGCCATGAAGATGAAAAAATCCTATGGTTTTGCCCGTCTGATGGAGGTGATCACTTCTTCTGCCTTTCGGACAGAGCCAAGATGCCCTGCGGCCCGTCCCTGCGGGGGCTGCCAGCTTCAGGCCATGAAATATGAGGAGCAGCTGGCGTTTAAAGAGCGAAAGATTAAAAATAACCTTATGCGGATCGGTGGTTTTAAAGAGGAAGAAATTCCCATGTTTCCAATTATTGGAATGGAGGATCCCTGGCGGTACCGCAACAAGGCTCAGTTTCCTTTTGGAATGAATAAAAACGGAGAAATTATAACCGGATTTTATGCGGGCCGCACCCATGATATCATTGAAAATGAGGACTGCCTGCTGGGGGTACAGGAAAACAGGGGAATACTGGAAATTATCAAGGCATTTATGAAGGAATATAGGATCAGGCCCTATGATGAGAAAAGCCATCAGGGGCTGGTTCGCCATGCCTTGATCCGAAAAGGGTTTAAGAGCAGTGAGATCATGGTCTGTCTGGTGATCAACGGAAAGCGCCTGCCCCACGGGGAAGAGCTGGTAAAGCGGCTGTCGGCTGTTTCAGGAATGACCAGCATTTCTTACAGTATCAATGAGGAAAAGACCAATGTGATCATGGGAAAAGAGATTGTAAATCTCTATGGTCCAGGGTATATTACAGATTCCATTTCGGATGTAACATATCAGATCTCCCCCCTGTCTTTTTATCAGGTTAATCCGGTGCAGACAGAAAAGCTGTATGGAACAGCCCTGGAATATGCGGGTCTTACGGGAAAAGAAACGGTATGGGATCTGTACTGCGGCATTGGAACTATTTCCCTGTTCCTGGCCCAGAAGGCGAAAAAGGTATATGGCGTGGAGATTGTCCCCCAGGCCATTGAAGATGCCAGAAGAAATGCCCGGTTGAATGGAATGGAAAATGTGGAGTTCTTTGTAGGAAAGGCAGAGGAGGTGCTGCCGGAGCAGTATGAAAAGAACCAGATCTATGCCGATGTGATCGTGGTAGATCCCCCAAGAAAGGGCTGCGACCAGATGTGCCTGGATACGATCCTGAAAATGCGGCCCGAACGGGTCGTTTATGTCAGCTGCGATTCCGCTACCCTGGCAAGAGATCTGAGATACCTTGTGGATGGGGGGTATGAGGTGAAGAAGGTTAGAGGGTGTGATATGTTTCCGCAGGGGGGACACTGCGAAACGGTTGTAAAATTGGAGCGGGTAAAAAGAAAATAGGAGAATTGTGAGGCGAGAAAATTGGAAAATCGAAATCGGATGGGAAAGAATAAAGAGGGTGTAATTTTCCCTGTTGCTCCAAATCTTTCTGACATGAGTGGTGCCTATTTGGAATTTATAGAAGAAATTAAAAAAGAGATTCAACATCAGCGACTAACTGTTGTATTGAATGCGAATTCAAGTATGATTTGTCTTTATTGGCACATAGGAAAAGAAATTCTGCAAAAACAGGAAAAGGAAGGCTGGGGAGCGAAAATTATAGACCGTATGTCAAAAGATTTGAAAGAAGCATTTCCAGATATGTCCGGTTTTTCGCCAAGAAATATCAAGTATATGAGAAAATTTGCGGCCTGTTGGCCTGATTTTGAAAAGGTGCAGCAGGTTGTTGCACAAATACCATGGCGAACAAATTTAAAATTGCTTGATAAACTGAGTACACAGGAAGAACGAATTTGGTATGCTCATAAGACTATTGAAAACGGTTGGAGCAGTAATGTATTGGATTTTCAGATACAGAACAGATTACTTGAGCGTACTGGGAAAAGTGTGAACAACTTTCCGGCCGCATTACCGCCGGCAGATTCGGATATGGCAAACCAGATTTTCAAAGATCCATATTTATTTGATTTTTTAGGTACCGATATGCCAAGACGTGAAGTTGAAATTGAGCGTCAATTGGTAGAACATATTCAGAAATTTTTATTGGAACTGGGGCAGGGTTTTGCGTTTGTAGGCAGACAGGTACATTTGGAAGTGGGAGGACAGGATTTTTATATTGATTTGCTGTTTTATCATTTGAAACTTCGTTGTTATGTTGTGATTGAATTAAAGGCCTGTGATTTTGAACCAGGATTTATCAGTCAGCTTAATATGTATCAGAATATCGTAAATGATATTTTATGCCATCCAGATGATAAGCCAACGATTGGTTTGTTATTGGTGAAAGGGAAGAATAAGACGGTTGTTGAGTATTCTTTGACAGGATATCAAAATCCGATCGGTGTTGCAGAATGGCAAAATCAAATAGAAAAGGAATTACCGGAAGAATTAAAGAGTAGTTTACCGTCTATTGCAGAAATCGAAAGGGAACTGGCGTAATTGTGCAACAGGTTGTTGCATAATTTGGATGATGTAACTATCCGGAAATTTCGACAGGTTCGAAAAGAATGAAGGGGCATTTGGAGTTTTGAAAAACGATTATGAATTTCAATGCTTTTTACTTCGAGGAAAAACCAAGGTAAAACAGGAGATTCTTTTGCTCTGTAGGGGGTATAACATTAATAAACTGCATGCAAAAATCCAAAAAGAACGCACAGAAAGTTAGCTTTTCCCAGTAAAAGAAACAGCCTGAACAGCCAAAAAAATGGAGGCTTTTTTAAAGTACGCCAAAAATCCGGAAGAATTTCCAAATGAAAAGAATTCTTTCCGGATTTTTTCATATATAGAGCGAGGGCATCGCTCAATCATCTAATTTGATGATTTTGCGACACCCTCATAATAAATAGCTTTTAATTATTGAGAAGTTCCTCCCTTTCAATTCAACGGCTCAATCACAGGTATTGTTTCCGAAGCGGGAGCGGATTCTGCCGGTTTGGATTCCTGAGTGGCTTTGGAAGCCTCTGCCGCTTTGGTGGCCTCTGCGGGTTTGGAAGCTTCTGTTGCTTTCGCAGCAGATGTAGCTTTGGAGGTTTCTGTATTTTTGGAAGCTTTTGTCTCAGATTTTGCAGCTTCCGAGCTCTTGGACGTCTGAGCAGTTTTTGAGGTTTCTGTGTTCTTTGCAGCTTTGGTAGATTTTGTGGCCTCTGTACTCTTAGGAGCCTTCGTGGATTTTGTAGCTTCCGTGCTCTTTGCGGCCTTTGCATCCTTAGCGGTTTCCGTACTCTTAGACGCCTTGGTAGACTTAGACGCCTCTGTATTCTTGGAAGTTTTGGAAGACTTTGCGGCTTCCGTGCTCTTGGACGTCTTTTCCTTATCGGAATTGGAGGTTTTCTTGTCCTCCTCTTTTTTATTTCCGTTTGTTCCGTTTTCTCCGTCTTCCGGGAAATCTGTTTCCCGACTGTCTGTGTCAATGCCGGAGGTGCTTAAGGAAAAAGCGGCCTGATTTGCATTTCCGGCCATATCTTCCAGATATACGGTCAGGGAACCTTTCTCCAGATCAAAGGTAATGCGGCCGGTTTCCTTGTCATAGCTGACAGGAGCTGTCCGTTTTCCAGCATCATCCGTAGCATAAACAGCCTCATAATTGATTCCGGAAATATTGTCCTCTGCGATCAGCTCCAGTTTACCGTCTTCCATGACTACAGTTTCTTCATCGATCGAGGGAGCTGTGTCATCTAAGACTGCGATATGCTCGTTTTGACGGGCAGGCATACCGTTCCAGCCCTCCACATAGATTTCCAGAGCGCCGTTATTTGTTAAGGTAGCATGGTAAACGCCGCCTTCTTTTTTGAATTCAATATCCTGGGATTCCAGGGTTGTGGTAAGTTTCCGGATAGGAATCAGTGACTTTACCTTAAGGGAAACATCTACGGTTTTGTAATCAGTGGTGTCCCCTACAGTCAGCTCGATTCGGGGGGAAGCGGTCACCAGAAAGAGCAGAAGAAGATTGAAAACAATAAACGGCAGCACATACCATAAAAGATTGTGAAGGAACCGGTTTTCATTTCCGGAACGGCCGTTATTGCTGGTTTTGGGGCTGCGCCGTGAGCCGCGTGAGGCCGGTGAACGGTCGCTGCGGGGCGCTGTATAGGATGAATGGCGGTCCATTGCCTTTGTCCTCCTTTGAAGTTTGGTCAAAATACCACTATAGCATAGCAGAAATTGTCTGGTCTTACAAGGAAAAATTGCTCTTGTAAGAGTGTTGTAAGAAAGTCTGTGGGGAAAAGGGATGAAAACAGGAGCAGAATATGATATGATGAAAATGATACTACATACGCCAGAATATTCCCGGAACGGGAAGGGCACAGGATGATCCTCAGGGGTCCAGCGAGAAAAGGGGCAGAGCCATGATAGAAGAAGCAGCAGCATTTGCGGCGCAGGCGCACCATGGAACATTCAGAAAAGGAACACAGATTCCGTATATTACACACCCGATGGAGGCAGCTCTGATCGTATCCGGGTTTACAGATGATCCGGAGATGATCGCGGCAGCGCTTTTGCATGATGTGGTCGAGGATACGGGCGTGACAGAAGAGGAGATTAGGGAGCGCTTCGGTTCAAGAGTAGCCTGTCTGGTGGCAAATGAGACAGAGGATAAAACAAAATGCTGGAGGGAACGGAAGGGAGCTACCATACAGCATCTGAAAAGTGCTCCAAGAGAGATTAAGATCCTGGCTCTTGGGGATAAGCTCAGCAATATGCGTTGTACGGCAAAGGATTATCTGGTTCTTGGGGATGAAATCTGGCAGCGGTTTAATGAAAAGGATAAGGCCATGCACGCCTGGTATTACTGGGGGATTGCAGATGCATTGGATGATTTAAAGGAACATCTTTATTACAAAGAATATATTATGCTCTGCCGGACTGTATTCGGAGCGGGGACATGAGGTCAATGAAGCAGGAAGTCCATTGGCTTTAGGCGATGGACGGTCTACTGGAAGCGGCAGACAGTAAGGAGAATGAAAGAATGAGCAATTTAAAACGAAACGGCAGGATTTTGGCGCTGCTTGTCATAATGGGAATCCTGTTTGGAACCCAGGGAATGACGGCACTTGCAGGAACCATGGGAGTAGGGGCGGCAGCAGGTCCGGCCGGCGGGCCGGGCATGGAAGCAGTGGGCCCATCAGATCAGAACGATGAGCAGGAAAAGCCGTCTGAAACAGATGGGGTACAGAGCGCGGAAGGTCAGCCGGCAGGCGGATCCGAAGCCCAGGGGGAATCCGGACAGTCCGCTGCCGGATCCGAAATTCAGGATACAGCGGATCATTCAACAGCCTCATCTGACCTCCCTCTTCAGGTAAACTACAGTATTTACTCCCCGATCCAGGGATGGAGCGGTACGGCTGCGGATAATCAGGCATTGCAGGCTCCTTATGGAAGCTGGGTGGCAGATATGAGGGCGAATCTGATCAATATTCCGGCAGATGCCCAGGTAGGCATCCGCTATCAGGTAAATTTAAGCGGGACCGGCTGGCTGGATCCGGCAGAGGATGGAGCGGAGGCGGGAAATGCGTCTGCTGAGGCGCCGCTGGAAGCGATCTGCATGGAGCTGTATGGAGCGTCTGCAGCATCATATGATCTGTATTATAAGGTTTATCAGAATGGTACATGGACGGATTGGGCATTAAATGGAGCTGTGGCAGGTACGGAGGGAGCTGGCCTGAGGATCGATGGAATCAGGGCTGCGATCACGGCAAAGGACGCCGGAGCGCCTCAGGCAGCCATGAACGCAGTCGATCCCTCCAGACCTATGATCGCCCTGACCTTTGATGACGGCCCGCGGACTTCGGTTACCAGCCGGATCCTTGACAGCTTGCAGCAGAATGGGGGACGGGCTACATTCTTTATGGTAGGTACCAATGTGGACTCCAATGCCGCAGTGATCCGCCGTATGGCCGAACAGGGCTGTGAGGTCGCAAACCACACCAATGACCATAAATATCTTACAAAAATTGGGGCGGAAGGCATTCGCAGCCAGGTAGGTTCTGTGAATCAGAAGATTGCTTCTGCCTGCGGTGTGTCTCCGGTACTGATGCGTCCGCCAGGAGGATATGTGGACGGCGCATCACTGTCTGTATTAGGCTCTATGGGTATGCCGGCAATTATGTGGTCTATTGATACGAGAGACTGGCAGCACCGTAATGCTCAAAGAACCATTGATACGGTTCTGGATCAGGTAAAGGATGGAGACATCATTTTGATGCATGATATTTATGAGCCAACGGCACAGGCGGCAGAAGTTCTGATTCCTGAACTGACAGCCAGAGGTTATCAGCTGGTAACAGTCAGCGAACTGGCTTCGTTTAGGGGCGGTATCCAGCCCGGACATAAATACAGCCAGTTCCGTTAAAAATACTTGCAATTTGAAGCATACATATTTATAATGTCTTTACCGGGCGGAGTTCCCTCCGTCCGGATCTATTTTCTAAAGTCTTCAGGGTTTTATACATCAGATTCATTCATTTCTTAAATTTCCAAAGGTCTCCCACACCAGGATATTTGATTTGAAAACAGAACCGCACATTGGCAATTAGATAAAAGCAGAATACACTGCAAAAGGCGGAAAGCCAAACAGGTATTTTATGTAAATCAGATAAACCAAAACGGGGGAACAAATATGAACGAATACAAAAACAGAAGGCAGCTTTTATGTCTGGCGGTCACGGCGGGAATGATGTTTACTGCTGTCAATGTATCATCCAAAACGGTCTGGGCCGCTGCAGAGCAGGTGATCGAGTATGATCCGAATCAGGAGGAAAAGACACATCCGGGCTCCATTATTTTAAAACAGAATTTGAAGGAGGAAGACTTACCGTCGTTGAAACAGCCGGAAGCTTCCTATACAGATGAAAATGGGATTCATTACCGCCTGGCGGACTGGGAGGTGCGTGAGCTGCCGGAAGCTTCCCGGAGCCGTGTGCTTGAAAAAACGGAAGTGTACCGGGAGGTAGAAGGAGCAGAGACGCTTCCACCCTATGTGGACAGCAGACAGGAGGAAAATGGCACAAGGATATCAGGACGGCTGTATATGCAGGAGAGTCGGGTACTGGGGGAGGAGTGGAGAGAGGATTTTCAGGCGCCTGTGACATTTTATTCCTATGGAGCAGATGAATATGAATTGGGTGGAATAAAAATTTCCGGGGAAGATATCCTGGATTCAGCTTTGGCAGAACAGGAGCTTCTTTTAGGAGAAATGGGGCTTTCGTCCGAGGCTTACCATATCACATCTATGGATTGGGATGGGGAAAGCTTTATGGATGAAACGGGCCAGGTCTGCCGCAGGGCGTCGGCAAGGGGAGAGAGGCTGCTGCGTGATTACGAGGCTGTATACAGAGGACAGGTTCAGGTTGTGGAGCCGGTTTCCTATGAGGTGTCCGCTGTGTATGAACCTGCGGAACTGGGGAATATTTCTAATTCAGAAAAAGAGCAGGAAGAGGCATTGGTTTTAGAGCCGGAAGCGGCAGAAGAGCCGGATCCATTTTTACGCTGGATCCGAACCGGAGTGACTGTTACGGCTGCATTGGGAGTTTCAGGCATATTGTTGGGGATTGTTCTGTATTTTACAGGGAAAAACAGGTGTAAAAGCCAGGAAGAGGAGCTGAAATATAATTAGGGCTTAATGATTTTTTTATAGAATTCTAAAGAAAATTTCAAAGAAAATACATAGTAAAAACACAGATTGCGTAGTAATATGTATCGTGTATACAGAAATGTATGGAGAGGAGAGTTCATTTATGAAAAGAAAATATTTTATGATCGCAGTGATGGCAGCTGCCCTTGGAATGACTGCCTGTTCATCTCAGAAAACAGAGACTGAGGCAGCAACGGCTACGACAGCCGCGTCTTCGGCAGCAGAGACAACCACGGCAGAGGCTTCTTCCGAGGAAGAGGAGGCAGAGACGGAGAACTTTTACGGTATTGTAAAGACAGTAGAGGATACGGTTATTACAGTAACAGACGATGCCGGAACAGAAGCCGGATTTGACGTGTCCGGAGCAGAGCTTACCGGAGCAGAGGCCATCGGTGAAGGCGATGAGGTAGATGTTTACTACACAGGAGCGCTGGGAGAAACGCCGGCAAAGGCCGTAGAGGTTGATATTGTGATTTCCGCAGCAGAGGAAGCCGAGGAGGAAGCTGCTGAGGAGGATGATCTGACAATCACGGGAACCATTGAAAGCACAGAAGATGGAAGCCTTGTTTTAAAGACGGAGGACGGTTCCTATACCTTAAATACCCTCATTGCCCAGACGGTCACAAAGGACGGCGTCAAGGCCGGAACAGAGGCAGATATTACATATTATGGAGATCTGGAAGATGAGGAAGTTCCCGCAGTCGCCACAAAAATTGTGACTGCAGACGCCAGAGATACAGAGGACGCGGGAATTAAGACCCTTACCGGTACCGTAGCAGAGGCAGAGAGCAATCATGTGGTTCTGGATACAGAGGATCCGGAAAATACCTTCTTTTCATTTGTGGGAGAAGATGGGATGTTTGACGGCTTAAAGACCGGAGATACGGCTACTGTGATCTATGAGGGTACATTAACAGCCAAGACCATTAAAGCATTAGGACTTAAAAAGTAAATAATTTCTTTTGCACCCGCCTGTTGGAATCGTTCCGGCCGGCGGGTGTCTGCATATAAAGGATTCTGTAAAAAAATTAGCACTCGACTCTTGACACTGCTAATAATGTGTGTTATAGTACGCATAGAACAAAGAACAGAAACACGATTCCGCAGCAGAAAGGGGAATGGCGTATGAATATCAATAAATTTACACAAAAGTCCATGGAGGCGGTGCAGGGCTGTGAAAAGCTGGCGTATGAGTACGGCAATCAGCAGATCGATCAGCCGCATCTGCTTTACAGTCTCCTGACCTTGGATGACAGCCTGATCATGAAGCTGGTTACGAAAATGGGAATCCAGGGAGATATGTTTAAAAATGAGGCCAAACAGGCCATTGAGAAGCTTACAAAGGTAAGCGGCGGCGGCCAGCTTTACATCAGCAATGATTTAAACAAGGTACTGATTAACGCTGAGGATGAAGCAAAGGCTATGGGAGACGAGTACGTTTCGGTGGAGCATTTGTTTTTAGCACTTTTAAAGCAGCCCGGACGGGAAATGAAGGAGCTGTTTAAGACTTATGGAATCACCAGAGAACGGTTTTTGCAGGCGTTGTCCACCGTCCGGGGCAATCAGAGGGTAGTCAGCGACAACCCGGAGGCGACCTATGATACACTGGAAAAATATGGTTATGACCTGGTAGAGCGGGCCAGAAACCAGAAGCTGGATCCGGTGATCGGCCGCGACAGTGAAATCCGCAACGTAGTCCGTATTCTGTCCAGAAAGACAAAAAATAATCCGGTGCTGATTGGTGAGCCCGGCGTAGGTAAGACAGCCGTTGTAGAAGGTCTGGCTCAGAGAATCGTCCGGGGCGATGTGCCGGAGGGCTTAAAGGATAAAAAGCTCTTTGCCCTTGATATGGGAGCCTTAGTGGCAGGAGCCAAGTATAGAGGCGAATTTGAGGAGCGTTTAAAAGCAGTTCTGGAAGAGGTAAAAAAGAGCGAAGGCCAGATCATCCTCTTTATTGATGAGCTTCATACCATTGTGGGAGCAGGAAAGACAGAGGGATCCATGGATGCGGGCAATATGTTAAAGCCCATGCTGGCAAGAGGCGAGCTGCACTGCATCGGCGCTACTACCTTAAATGAATACCGCCAGTACATTGAAAAGGATGCGGCCTTAGAGCGCCGGTTCCAGCCGGTTATGGTGGCAGAGCCTACGGTTGAGGACACCATTTCCATTCTCAGAGGACTGAAGGAGCGGTATGAGGTTTACCATGGCGTAAAGATCACAGATTCCGCTCTGGTAAGCGCAGCCATGCTGTCCGACCGCTATATTTCCGACCGTTTTCTGCCCGATAAGGCCATTGACCTGGTAGATGAGGCCTGTGCAATGATCAAAACTGAAATGGACAGTATGCCCGCAGAATTAGACGAGCTGTCCCGCAGGCTGATGCAGATGGAAATCGAGGAAGCAGCATTAAAAAAGGAAACAGACCGCTTAAGCCAGGATCGTCTGGCAGATTTACAGAAGGAGCTGGCAGAGCTGCATGATGAATTTACAGCAAAAAAGGCTCAGTGGGAAAATGAAAAATCCAGCGTAGACCGCCTCTCTGCTCTCCGTGAAGAGATTGAGGCTGTAAACCGCCAGATCCAGGATGCCCAGCAGAAATACGATCTGAACAAGGCGGCAGAGCTTCAGTATGGAAAGCTGCCCCAGCTGCAGAAGGAGCTGGAGGCAGAGGAAGAGAAGGTTAAAAAGGAAGATCTGAGCCTGGTTCATGAGAGTGTGACAGAGGATGAGATTGCAAGAATTGTGTCCAAATGGACCGGCATTCCTGTGGCAAAGCTTACAGAGAGCGAGCGCAGCAAGACCCTTCATCTGGATCAGGTGCTCCATAAGAGAGTCGTAGGACAGGACGAGGGCGTTGAGAAGGTCACAGAGGCCATTATCCGGTCAAAGGCAGGAATTAAAGATCCTACGAAGCCCATTGGTTCCTTCCTGTTTTTAGGCCCCACCGGCGTAGGTAAAACAGAGCTTGCCAAGGCTCTTGCAGAGTCACTGTTTGATGATGAATCCAATATGGTGCGCATTGATATGAGCGAATATATGGAGAAGCATTCTGTGGCACGTCTCATTGGAGCGCCTCCAGGATATGTGGGCTATGATGAGGGCGGACAGCTTACAGAGGCTGTGCGCCGCAAGCCCTACAGCGTAGTGCTGTTTGATGAGGTGGAAAAGGCCCATCCGGATGTATTTAATGTGCTGCTGCAGGTACTGGATGACGGACGGATCACAGATTCTCAGGGACGCACGGTGGATTTTAAAAACACCATTATCATTCTTACTTCCAACATCGGCTCCCAGTATCTTTTAGAGGGGATTGATGAGAATGGCTCCATCCGCCCGGAGGCTAAAGAGGCTGTGATGAATGACCTGAGAACTCATTTCCGTCCGGAATTTTTGAACCGTCTGGATGAAATGATTCTCTTTAAGCCTCTGACAAAGGAAAATATTGGAAGTATTGTGGATTTATGCATTGCGGACTTAAACCGCCGTCTGGCAGACCGGGAGTTAAAGCTGGAGCTTACAGAGACAGCGAAGGCCTTTATCACAGAAAACGGCTATGATCCCGTATATGGCGCCCGTCCTTTAAAGCGGTATCTGCAAAAGAATGTAGAAACCCTGGCAGCAAAGCTGATTTTAGGAGGAGGGCTGCGGGAAGGCGCTGTAATCGTGATCGATGTATCGGAGGATGGAAGCAGGCTTATCGCTTATACGGAATAAAAAGAAAGGAAGGTCATAAGGTGAATAAGATTCCAAAGGATCCCATGATCCTGTTCAGCTTTGTGAATACACAGCTTAGAGACCGTTTCAGTTCATTGGAAGAGATGTGCAGAGAAATGGAGCTGGATCAGTCTTATATAGAAGAAACTCTGGAAGGTGCAGGGTTTTCCTATGATCCCAAACGGAACTGCTTCCGCTGATGGTTGGCAGCAAAAGCCGGCTTTATCTGATGTCTGGTCAGATAGGGCCGGCTTTTTTGAGGTGGTGCGAAAGGGCGAAGGCTGGAAATAAATAACAGGATGTGGTAGACTGGACAAAAGATCATTCACGGAATAGGGATGTATATTGTGATGGGGGATCTGTTAAGCTATAGTAGGAATACCCGATAGAGGATGAACAAAGCAGGAGGAGATATATGGGAGTGATATTCAATGAGGCAGAGGCTGTCTGGGAATGGCTTATGACGCATCTTATCGTAATCAATCTCTTGTTTTCCATTATTATTATTTTTTTCCAGCGCAGAGATCCCAGATCGGTATGGACCTGGCTGTTTGCTCTGAACTTTATTCCGGTGTTCGGAATTATATTTTATCTTCTTTTCGGCCAGGATTTAAAAAAGAGCCGGATGTTTAAGGTAAAGGGAATCAGCGATCGGCTGAATATGCCGGTTAAAAGCCAGGAAGAGATTATCCGCTCAAGCGATATTCCGGAGGAAATGATGGATCCCCTCATAAGGGATTTCCGCAGCCTGATCCTCTATAACCTGGAAACTTCCGGAGCTGTGCTTACGACCGACAATCAGGTGAAGATCTACACAGACGGCCAGGCGAAATTTGAAGGCCTTCGGACCGCTCTGCGCCGTGCCAGCCGATTTATCCACATTCAGTATTATATTATTAAAAATGACGAGGTATTTGATTCGATCGTGCCGATTCTGGAGGATAAGGTGCGTGAAGGCGTAGAGGTGCGGATTCTTTATGACGGCATGGGGGGTCGCTTTATGCCGAAACGCCGGTGGGAGGAACTGCGCCGCGCCGGGATTTTAGTCGGTGTATTTTTCCCTCCTATTTTAGGCTGGCTGAACCTGCGTGTAAATTACAGAAATCATAGAAAAATCGTTGTGATAGACGGGAATGTGGGATTTGTAGGCGGTTTTAATATTGGACGTGAATATATTTCAAAGGATCCCGGATTCGGTTATTGGAGAGATACCCATCTGCGGATCACCGGTGAAGCAGTGATGAGCCTGCAGATCCGCTTTGCACTGGACTGGAATTATGCTACGGGAGAGAATCTCTTTAAAAATGAGGCCTATTTCCGGACAGATCTGAAAAAGAAGACGGACGTCCGAAGGGATAAAGAAAGACCGGCCTGGCCTGATCCTGAACTGGAGGGAAGCCAGGTGGGAATGCAGATCATTGCCAGCGGTCCGGATACCAGAGAACCCCATATCCGAAACAACTATCTGGAACTGTTTCACAAGGCAAAGCACCATATTTATATTCAGACGCCTTATTTTGTGCCGGACGACGCCATTTTTTCGGCGCTTAAGATGGCTGCTTTGTCCGGGGTCGATGTGCGTCTGATGATTCCCTGTAAGCCGGATCATCCGTTTGTGTACCGGGCAACCTGTTCTTATGCAGGAGAACTTTTGGATTATGGTGCAAAGGTCTATATCTATACTAATGGTTTTCTCCATTCCAAGGGGATTATGGTTGACGGCCGGGTCTGCTGCTATGGCACTGCCAATATGGATATCCGGAGCTTTGAACTGAATTTTGAGGTAAACGCTACGATTTATGATGAGGCGGTCACGGCAGAACTGGAGCAGGCATTTATGAATGACCTGCCTCACTGCCGCCAGATAACAAGAGAGGATTATAAAAAAAGAGGCCTTCTGACCAGGATCAGGGAGCAGGGAAGCCGTCTTTTGTCTCCGCTTTTATAGGAAGAATAATTTTCAGTTCTGCTGTCCATACTAGCCCTATGAAGAGACAGTATAATGGAAAATTAAAAGAATCGCTCTGCAATTTCTGCCGTTGCGGGATTGCGGGCTGGTGTCTGGAGGTCATTTTCACTTCATCGGAATCCTGGATGCGGGGAGATATGCGGCTCATGGGGCGCACCTCGCTCTGGATGTTTCCCATCTATGGCATGGGAGTCCTTCTGCCGGGGATCGTAAATACGGCAGACCGTTGGCTCACCGGCCTGTCTGCATTCCCGGAGGCGGGAACCGATCGTATTTCACCACCAGCCAGACTGGTGCGCCACGGACTTATGGATATGGTTCTGATTTTTACGGCAGAGTATGTGACAGGAACGATTTTAAAGCATTTTAATGTGTGCCCATGGGATTATTCCATGTGGCCCGATCATATCGGCGGGGTGATCCGGCTGGCTTTTGGGCCCCTGTGGTTTTGCACCGGGCTTCTCTTTGAGATGCTTCAGACCCCCGGCAGACTTGAAAACTCAAACTAACAAAGAGTTGTATTTCCGATGTTTTCTGGTATATAATGGATACCATCAGCGGGCAGGAGAGCATCCCTTTATCCGCTGATGGCAGTAAATATTTTGAACAGAAGGAGAGTTACATATGATACGCTTATTGCTGGCAGCCATCGCCATTGTGCTGTATTTGGTACTTACTTTTCCGGTTTTGTGTTTTCTGGAGAAAAAGGCAAAAAAGAACCCGGAGGAGGCAGGCTGGAAGAGCTTTTCCATGGTGCGGTGGATTTTTAAAAAAATCAGCCGGATCGCCGGGATCACATACGAGGTGCGGGGGCTGGAAAATATTCCCACCGACCGGGCGGTGCTTTATGTGGGAAACCACAGAAGTTATTTTGATATTGTCATGGGCTATATGACCGTTCCTGGACTGACCGGTTTTATTGCCAAAAAGGAAATGATAAAGATCCCGCTGCTAAACCGCTGGATGGATCGGATGAACTGCTTATTTTTGGATCGTTCGAATATTAAAGAAGGTTTAAAAACTATTTTGGCAGGAATTGAAAAGATCAAGGGAGGAATTTCCATGTGGATTTTCCCCGAAGGAACCAGAAATCCCGGTGAAAATCCGGAAAAACTGATGGAGTTCCATGAGGGAAGTTTAAAGATTGCAGAAAAGAGCGGCTGTCCGGTGATCCCTGTTGCCATGGTGGGGACGGCAGAGGTATTTGAGCGTCATTTCCCATGGATCCGGCCCAGCCATGTGATCATCGAATACGGAAAACCCATTTATTTAAAGGAACTTCCGGCAGAAAACCGCAAGTTCCCCGGAGCCTACACAAGAGAGATCATTTGCTCCATGATAAAAGAGCTGGAGGAACAGAGATGAAGGAACTGAACTTACAGGAGATCCGGCAGCAGCTGGATGTGATTGACGCCAGCCTGACAGAGCTGTTTGAGACACGTATGGAGCTGTGCAGAGAGGTGGCTGAGTATAAGATACAGACCGGAAAGCCTGTTTATGACAGGGAGCGGGAGCAGCAGAAGCTTAAGGCGGTTACGGCTCTGGCTCACAGTGATTTTACGCGCAAAGGTACATATGAACTGTTTTCGCAGATCATGACCATCAGCCGCAGGCTTCAGTATGGTCTTCTGGCTTCCCACGGGCAGGAGATGGACACCGGGTTTTCCATGATCGAGGATTTAAAAAGGGAAAATGTGCGGATCGTATATCAGGGTGTGGAGGGCTCCTATGGACACGGTGCGGCCCGCCGGTATTTCGGCCCGGATGCGGATATGTACCATGTAAAGACCATGGAGGATGCCATGACAGAGGTGGAGGAGGGCCGGGCAGATTATGCGGTGCTCCCTATTGAAAACTCCTCCGCTGGGGCAGTAAGCGACAACTATGATCTCTTAGTAAAGCATAATGTGTACATCGCAGCGGAAACGGAGCTTCCGATTAACCATGCGCTGCTGGGCCGGGAAGATGCGGATATTAAGGATATCCGGACAGTTTATTCCCATCCGCAGGCTCTGATGCAGACCTCCCAGTATCTGAATGCCCACAGGGACTGGAAACAGATCAGCACGGTCAATACGGCGGTAGCGGCTAAAAAAGTGGCAGAGGAAAACGATCGTTCCCAGGCGGCGGTAGCCAGTGAGATTGCGGGAGAGCTTTATGGCTTAAAGGTGCTGGAGCGCTCCATTAACCACAATAAAAATAATGTGACCCGTTTTATTATCCTGTCAAAGGATCCTGTATACAGAAAGGGCGCTAATAAGGTGAGCATCTGTTTTGAGGGCGTCCACAGAAGCGGCTCTCTTTACAATATGCTTGGAAATCTGATTTACAATGACATCAATATGCTGATGATCGAATCGCGCCCCATTCCCGGGAGAAGTTGGGAATACCGTTTTTTTGTAGATGTGGAAGGGTCTTTATCCGATGCAAAGATCCGCAATGCTTTAAAGGGGATTTCTGAGGAAGCCGTATCCTTAAGGATCCTGGGAAACTACTGAGCCGAACCGGTTGGAGCGTGGATTCCCTTATCCGCTGATGGTAAGGGAAATATGGATACAAAGAAGAAACGAGGAAAGAGATATGGATATCAGAGGACTTGTGATCTACCGCAATTTAAAACATCAAACGCTGTTTGAGCAGATGGCAGGATTTATGGGAATGTCAGAAGAAAAGGAGAGTACAGATTCTTTTGCCTGTGCGGGACAGCTGATCGAACTGGCTGCAAAGTACGGCTTTGAAGGAAACCTGTGGCACTGTTTTCTGGCGCTCTGCCTGGCAGATAATGAAAATGCATATACAACTGCCTGTGAGGTCAAAGGGCCTGCAGGCGGTACTCTGGATCTTCTGGCGAAAGAAGACTTTGCCATTTTCAAGGCACTGTTTGATTTTGATCTTTCTTCTCTTGCGCCCTCTTCTTTGTGGAGCCTGCTTGCGGACTACCGCCCGGCACTTCAGGAGAGCCGGGTTTTTAACTGCAGGATCAAGGACAGGATCGTGGAGCTGGCAAAGGCCCTGGAGCAGGCATCTGACCTGGAAGGATTTCAGCAGACTATGGTGGAATTTTACAGGGGATACGGGGCGGGAACCTTTGGACTGAATAAGGCTTTCCGGATTCTGGAAAAAGAGGCCGGAGGGCTGACGGTGATCGATCCCATTGTAAATGTGGAGCATATTTATTTTAAGGATATTGTGGGATATGAGCTTCAGAAGCATAAGCTGATTGAAAATACGGAGGCTTTTGTAAATGGAAAAGAGGCCAACAACGTACTTTTATTCGGTGATGCGGGAACGGGAAAATCCTCCAGCGTAAAGGCGGTTTTGAACGAATATTACAGCAGGGGCCTGCGTATGATTGAGGTATACAAGCACCAGTTTAAGGATCTTTCAGATGTTCTGGAGCAGATCAAGGACCGCAATTACAAGTTTATCATTTACATGGATGATCTGTCCTTTGAGGATTACGAGCTGGAATATAAGTATTTGAAGGCTATTTTGGAAGGAGGACTGGGAAAACGCCCGGATAATGTGCTGATCTATGCGACCTCCAACCGCCGCCATCTCATCCGGGAGAAATTCAGCGACAAGAGGGAGCTGGATGACGATCTTCACAATAATGATACGGTTCAGGAGAAACTTTCTCTGGCAGCCCGGTTCGGCGTTACGATTTACTACGGTTCACCGGACAAACGGCAGTTTCAGTCCATAGTCAAAGCGCTGGCTAAGAGGCATCAGCTGGATATACCGGAGGAGGAACTGCTTTTGGAAGCCAATAAATGGGAATTGAGCCACGGAGGACTTTCCGGGCGTACGGCTTCCCAGTTCATTACCCATCTGCTGGGATGCGATTTTACATAAAATATACAGAAATTTTACATCATAAGGAAGAAAGAAGATGAGTCCGGGATTATAATAGCAGTCATATAGTCCCGGGCTTAGGCCATACAGGGGATCGGGCAGCGCGCCCCAAAAGGAGGAAGAACGTGGCAGTAAGAATGTTTGCAGCGATAGAGATCGGCTCATTTGCTCTGGAACTGGGAATTTATGAGATTTCTGAAAAGACGGGGATCCGTTGTGTAGATCACATCCGCCATGTGATCGCTCTGGGAAGCGATACCTTCAGCGAAGGAAAAATCAGCTACGGTCTGGCGGATGAGATGTGCTCTGTTCTGGAGGATTTTACGGGGATTATGAAAACCTACCGGGTGCGGGAGTACCGGGCTTACGGAACCACAGCCATGCGCGAGGCGAAAAACAGCCAGATCATCCTGGATCAGATCTGTGTAAGAACCGGACTTAAGGTGCGAATTATCAGCAATTCAGAGCAGCGTTTTATCAGCTATAAGGCAGTGGCGGCAAAGACAGGAGAATTTAACCGGATCATCCAGAAGGGAACGGCGATTGTAGATGTGGGCTTTGGAAGCGCCCAGATTTCTCTGTTTGATAAGGATACTCTGGTAACGACCCAGAGCCTGCCTCTTGGTACTCTGCGGATCCGCAGCCAGCTGGCTAAAATCCCGGCCAGTGTAAGGTCGCATTGTCTTCACATTGAGGAGCTGGTAGATAATGAGCTGATAACCTTTCGGAAAATGTATTTAAAAGACAGAAAGATTGATAATCTGATCGGGATCGGAACCAATATTACCTATCTGATGCGCCAGCTTGGATTAAACACAGCGGCAGACCGTGTGGATGACAAAGAGATGGAGCTTTTTTATGAGCGCCTTTCTCAGATGACCCTGGATCAGATTGAGGAGCGTTTTAATGTGAACAGTGAGTACGCATCCCTGCTCCTTCCGGCAGCGGTTGTATACCGCAGAGTGATGGAGGTTACGGGAGCGGGACAGTTCTGGATTCCTGATATCGGCCTTTGTGACGGCATTGCGGCAGAATATGCCGATGACTGCCGTCTGTTCCGATTCAGCCACAGCTTTGAGAATGATATTCTGGCAGCGGCCAGAAATATGGCAAAGCGGTATAAATGCCATGCGGGCCATAATCAGATGCTGGAGCAGTATGCGTTATCTATCTTTGACGCTGCGCGGAAATTTCATGGTATGGGAGCAAGGGAGCGGCTCCTGCTCCAGATCGCAGTGACGCTGCATGGCTGCGGTAAGTTTATCAGCATCCGAAATTCCAATGAAAGCAGTTATAACCTGATCATGTCTACGGAGATTATCGGACTGAGCCATCTGGAACGTGAGATTATCGCAAATGTAGTCCGCTACAATATCCGTGATTTTGATTACGATACCATTCAGCTGGAAACGCAGATTGGAGAGGATGGAAGCGGTAATCTAAACCGAAGCGCCATTACCATTCGTATAGCCAAGCTGACGGCAATCCTGCGCCTTGCAAATTCCATGGACAAGACCCACAAGTCCAAGCTGGCAGACTGCCGGATGGCGATCCGGGAGGGAGAGTTAGTCATTACCACAGGATACACGGGAGATCTGGCTCTGGAGCGGGCGTCCTTTGAACAGAAGGCGGATTTTTTTGAGGAAATATTTGGAATAAGGCCGGTGTTAAAGCAGAAAAGGAGGGCATGACATGGCAGAAAAAGAAAAAAATACCACAGATTTTGGAGCAGATCCCTCCAATTTTGTTAATCGGGAACTGAGCTGGCTGGAATTTAATTACCGGGTTCTCAGCGAAGCCAGAGATAAGAGCCTGCCCTTGTTTGAGCGGCTGAAATTTTTAAGCATTACAGCCTCCAATCTGGATGAATTTTATATGGTCCGTGTGGCTTCCCTAAAGGATATGGTACACGCGAAATATATGAAGCAGGATATTGCAGGAATGACGGCTCAGGAGCAGTTAGACGCTATCAGCATAAAGACCCATCAGCTGGTGGAGCTGCAGTATTCCACCTATATCCGTTCCCTGGTGCCGTCTTTGCGCCAGAACGGCCTGCGGATCATCATGGAGCATGAGGATCTTACAAAGGAGGAAGCGGCCTGTGCGGACTCCTATTTCCAGACCAATGTATACCCGGTGCTTACCCCCATGGCCTTTGATTCCTCACGGCCCTTCCCGCTGATCCGCAACAAAACCCTGAATATTGCGGCTCTGTTAAAGAAAAAGAACGGGGATGGAGAACTGGAATTTGCCATGGTGCAGGTGCCTTCTGTGCTGCCAAGAATCGTAGAGCTTCCCAGAGAGACAATGGAGGATGGCACAGAGCAGAGGGTGGTGATCCTTTTAGAGGAGATCATTGAGCGGAATATGCCCTCCCTGTTCTTAAATTATGATATTGTGGCCTCTCATCCCTTCCGCATCATGCGGAATGCAGATCTTTCCATTGATGAGGAGGAGGCGGTGGATCTTCTGGAGGAAATCCAGAAGCAGCTGAAAAAGCGCCAGTGGGGCGAGGCAATCCGGCTGGAGATTGAATCCAATGTAGATAAGCGGCTTCTTAAAATCCTGAAAAAGGAGCTTTCCATCAGCAGTCAGGATATCTTCCGCATCCCTGGGCCATTAGATCTGACCTTCCTTATGAAAATGTATGGTCTGGAAGGCTTTGAAGCCTTTAAGGCTCCCAAGTACATCCCGCAGCCGGTACCGGCCCTGATGAATGAGGATGATATTTTCACCAACATCCGAAAGGGCGATATCCTGCTCCATCACCCATATCAGAGCTTTGATCCGGTGGTGGACTTTGTGCGCAGCGCAGCCAGAGATCCGGAGGTTTTAGCCATCAAACAGACCCTTTACCGTGTGAGCGGAAATTCCCCCATCATTGCGGCTTTGGCAGAGGCGGCGGAGAATGGAAAGCAGGTATCCGTACTGGTGGAATTAAAGGCCCGTTTTGATGAGGAAAATAATATCAACTGGGCAAAAATGCTGGAAAAGGCCGGCTGCCATGTGATCTACGGCCTGGTGGGACTTAAGACCCACAGCAAGATCACTCTGGCAGTCCGCATGGAGGAGGACGGAATCCGCCGCTACGTCCATCTGGGTACGGGAAATTACAATGATTCCACTGCAAAGCTTTATACGGACTGCGGCATTTTAACCTGCGATCCCCAGATCGGCGAGGACGCCACGGCAGTCTTTAACATGCTGTCCGGATATTCGGAGCCAAAGGCCTGGAATAAGCTTTCTGTCGCGCCTCTGTGGCTGAGAAACCGGTTTCTGCGAATGATCCGCCGGGAGACAGCCCACGCAAAGGAAGGACGCAGAGGCCATATTATGGCAAAGATGAACTCCCTTTGCGACAAAGAAATCATCAAAGCTCTCTATGAGGCCTCCTGTGCCGGAGTGGAAATTGAGCTTGTGATCCGCGGGATCTGCTGTCTGCGTGCCGGAGTGTCGGGGTTAAGCGAGCATATCCATGTGCGTTCCATTGTGGGAAATTTCCTGGAGCACAGCCGGATTTTTTATTTCCTCAATGACGGAAGTCCTGAGGTTTATATGGGAAGTGCAGACTGGATGCCGCGGAATCTGGACCGCCGGGTGGAGATTCTGTTCCCGGTAGAGGATGAAGCTTTAAAGGAGCAGGTCATTCATATCCTTAAGATAGAACTGGAAGATAATGTAAAGGCCCATATCCTGCAGCCGGACGGCACCTACGAAAAGGAGGATAAGCGGGGAAAGGTCTTAATAAATTCTCAGGAGCAGTTCTGCCTGGAGGCGGTGCAGCGGGTAAAGGAATACAGGGGAGAGGACGACCCGGCAGTGACCCGGATCTTTAAACCCATAGAAAGCGGAAATATATAAATTCAATAAAAAGAGCGGTTCTGCTGATGCAGGACTGCTTTTTTTATCCGTAACATATTTTCCCATAATTTTTCAAGAAAAAAGTAAGGAAAACCATTGGTTAATATGGTATGATAATCATAAATATACTTTACAAAGAAATGATAACGTATGAGGAGGGGAATCATATGCCCGATATCAACATTCTGGTAGTAGACGATGAAAAGGAGATCGCAGATCTTATAGAGATTTATCTGGTAAGTGATGGCTATAAGGTTTTTAAGGCGGAAAATGCCTTAAAGGGCCTTGAGATCCTGGAAAAAGAGGAGATCCATCTGGTGCTCCTTGATATCATGATGCCGGGGATGAACGGCCTTGAGATGTGTAAAAAGATTCGTGAAACTAACAATATCCCGATCATTATGCTCAGCGCCAAGTCAACCGACCTTGACAAGATCCTGGGACTGGGTACCGGAGCGGATGACTATGTGGTAAAGCCCTTTAATCCATTAGAGCTGACGGCACGGGTAAAATCCCAGCTTCGCCGCTATACCCAGCTAAATCCCAACAGCATGGCAAAGGAAGCGGTAAGCAGCGAAATCACCATCAAGGGAATGAGCATCAACAAAGATAATCATAAGGTAGTGGTAGACGGTGAGGAAATCAAGCTGACGCCGATTGAATTTGACATTCTTTATCTTCTGGCCTCCAACCCGGGAAAGGTATTCAGTACAGATGAGATTTTTGAGCGGGTATGGAATGAAAAGGTATATGAGGCCAATAATACGGTTATGGTACATATCAGACGTTTAAGAGGAAAGATGAAGGAAGATACCAGGCAGAGCAAGATTATTACAACTGTGTGGGGAGTAGGCTACAAGATTGAAAAATAGTATGGGAAGCAGTTACCGGTTCCGTGTGCTGACCCATATCGTGTACAGCGCCATTATTACCTGCCTGGTAGAAGTATTTCTCATTACAAATCTTTCCATGGTGGCGCGCTACATACAGCAGAGCGGGAAGGTATCGGCTCTGGTCCATTTTATTTTAGGACAGCATCTGGCAGTGGTCATTTTGTATGTGCTTTTGGGGATCGTGATCTTTTCCGTGACCTTTATGATTTTGGAGGAGCCTGGGATCCGCTATCTGGGAAGGATTTCGGATGCGGTTCAGAGCATTTCCCAGGGCAATTTAAATACGGAAGTGGATGTGACCGGGGACGACGAATTTTCCGCCATGGCGGCAAATTTAAACAAGATGTCCTCAGATATCCGAAAGCTTATGGATAAGGAGAGAGAAGCGGAACGCACGAAAAATGAACTGATTACAAATGTGGCTCACGATTTAAGAACGCCCCTTACCTCCATCATCGGCTATCTGGAGCTTTTGGCCGGGAATACGCAGATCCCTCAGGAAATGCAGCACAAGTACATAGAAATTGCCTACAGCAAATCCAGACGGCTGGAAAAGCTGATTGAAGACCTTTTCGGTTTTACGAAGCTGAATTACGGAAAAATCGCCATGCACATAGGACAGATCGATATTGTAAAGCTTTTAGAGCAGCTCTTAGAGGAAGCCTACCCCAACTTTGAGGAAAAAAATCTGTCCTATGACCTTCAGAGCAATGTGCCTGCAAAGATCATAAGTGCTGACGGAAACCTTCTGGCCCGTCTGTTTGACAATCTGATTGGAAATGCCATTAAGTACGGAGCTGATGGAAAGCGGGTTCTGGTAAAGATCCACGGAGAGGAGGACACGGTTACGGTTTCCGTGACGAATTTTGGCCGTGTGATCCCTGCAGATGAGCTGCCTCTTTTATTTAACAAGTTTTACCGGGTGGAGCAGTCGCGTTCTGCCACAACCGGAGGCACCGGCCTTGGTCTTGCGATTGCAAAGGAAATTGTAGATATGCACGGAGGCACCATCCGGGTTGCCAGCGATTTAAATGGTACAGTATTTACGGTAAAGCTTCAGGTACATTTTGATATTGAGAAAGAACAGTTCGGATCATGACGGTGATCCGGCCATAAAAAGAGAGGAAAATACAGATGTACAGATATACACGGGTGCTGAAAGGCGCCCTTTTTGCCCTTTTGTTTTCTCTTTCCGCCCTGCTCCCTTCCTATGCTGCAATTACGGCAGACGGTCCGGGAAGCGGTGTGGCAGGCCCCAGAGAGACTGTGCCGGAAGAAGGCGCACAGACAGAGGCGCTTTGGCAGGATCCGGCTTCACCCCATCCATTGGAGATGGAAGTGGTGTACGGCTATGATAACACAGCCAGAAGCGGCCGTATCCTTCCGATGACCATCCGGGTTACAAATTCTACAAAGGAGGACTTTACGGGAACGCTTCGGGCTGCAACTCTTGAACCGGAATACAGTCCTTATGGAAATAGTTCTCTTTCAGAGTACAGTACCTACCGGTATGAATACCCCATTGAGGTAAAGGCAGGGGAAACGGTTGAAAAAAAGATTCAGATTTCCCTCAGCATTCAGGTAGATCAGGTACTGCTGTCTTTAGTAGATCAGGAAGGAAAGGAGACAGCCGGACGCCGGATCAGGCTGGATCTGAACCTGGATACAGCGGAGCTGTATGTGGGGGTTTTGAGCGACCATCCGGAACGCCTTTCCTATATGGATCATATGGGGATCAATTACAGTACACTCCGCACCCGTCTTATTGAGCTGGATCAGGATACGATGCCAGAATCCCGGCAGGAGCTGGATCAGCTGGATGTGCTTTTGATCAATGATTTTGATACTGGGTCTCTGGACAGCCGGCAGCTTGAGGCTGTATGGGAGTGGACCCAGAGCGGAGGTACCCTTCTGTTCGGAACAGGGGAGCATGCAAATGAAACGCTGGGAGCCTTTTCCAAGGCGCTCTTAGCCAGCCCACTTCCTCAGGCCGTAGAATTTGAACTGGATATGGAAAGCAGTCAGGAATCCTCGGAATATGGGGACAGCCGGATTGTTCTGAACTGCACAGAGGTGGACTTAAAGGGAAGTACGGAGGTCATGACAAAGGGGCCGATGGAAATTATTTCCAGCACACCGGTGGGCAGAGGAATGGCGGCAGCGGCAATTTATGATTTTGGAGATCTGAAAGAATACGGGACTGACAATCCCTCCTATGTAGACCGCCTGTTTACAGAGCTTATAGGAGAAAACCGTCTGAATCTTTTAAGCAGCGGAAACGGAGGCTCCTCCGCAGGCCGTTACTGGGAGGTACAGAGCCTGATCAATACGGGGAATGTAAACCGTCTTCCCAAAGTAGGGCTTTACGTTACGCTGGCAGTTGCCTACGTGGCTCTTGCGGGGCCGGGGCTTTACTTCTTTTTAAAGCAGAGGGAGCTGCGCCAGTATTATCAGCCTGCAGTAGCCATTTTGTCCCTGTGCTGTACCGGTATGGTGCTTTTGATGGGGATACCCACGCGGTTTAACGGCCCGTTTTTTACCTATGCCTCCATTCAGGACGCAGGAGAAGAGGATATATCAGAAACGTTGTTTATCAATATGCGCTCTCCCTATAATCACAGCTATGGGGTATCTCTGGATCCTTCGTACCGTCTGTTCCCTGTCTGCGATTCCTCGTACTACAATCCGGGTACGGTTCCGGCCCTGGTGGATTCTGAGGATCCGGATATGGTGATCCGGTATAAGGAGGATGAAACGTATATTGAAGCGAGAGATACAGGCGCTTTCAATCCCAGTTATTTCCAGATGGAGCGTAACCTGCCAAATGAAACAGGGCAGGGATTTTCCGGGGAGATACGGGCCTTTGAGGGAACGATCACAGGGACGATAACGAATAATTACCCGTGGACCGTAGAAAATGCGGCGCTGCTTTTATATAACCAGATGGTAATGATCGGAACCATAGAGCCTGGACAGACGATTTCCCTGGATGGACGCGAGCTGATATACTGCGCAACGGATTTAGGATATGCTATGGCCGCTCAGATTACCGGAGCTTCACGGTACGGCCAGAAGGTAAATATAGAGGATCCGGATTATGTAAGGGCGCTGGAGCGGACCAATCTCCTTTCCTTCTATGTGGAAAATTATTTTTCCGGATATCATACCCAGGCACGGGTGGTAGCCTTCAGCCAGGAGCAGAAGGAAACGGGATTTTTGAGAAATCCGGGAACAGAAACCTATGGCTGCACGCTTTTAACTTCGGAGTTGGATGTAAATTATGAACAGGATGGCCTTGTAAGCCGTTCGGCGATGCAGAAGCAGCCGCATGTGCTGGCAGGAGAGTACGATGCGGCGCGCAACACCATCTACGGGATAAATCCGGTGGTTCTGGAATATTATCTTGGAAATGAGCTGGAAGTAGATACGCTTCATTTTCATCGTCTCAGCGAAGGGGTGGTTGCAAATTTAAGATATTATTATACCGTACCGTTTGAAGGAAATATGTATTTTTACAACTATAATACAGGCTCTTATGATCGGATGGACAGTGCGGTAAGCCAGTATAACAGGGAGGAACTGGATTCCTATTTGTCACCTGGAAATACGATCACTGTGAAATATGTGTATGATACAGCCGGAGAGTATACATGGAATATCATGCTCCCGGTTCTTACAGTTACAGGAAGGAGACAGCCCTGATGCTTACAGTAAGAAATCTTCACAAAATATATGGAAAATACCATGCCTTAAGCGGCCTGGATATGAATGTAGGCGATGGCGCACTTTACGGCTTTGTAGGACCCAACGGCGCAGGAAAGACAACGACATTAAAAATTATGACAGGGCTTTTGGGCGCAGAAGAAGGAAGTGTGACCATTAATGGAAAGGATGCACTCAGGGACCTGGGGGAATTAAAGGGGATGATCGGTTATGTACCGGATTTCTTTGGGGTATACGATAACCTGACTGTGGCAGAATACATGAGTTTTTTTGCCTCCTGTTATCAGCTTGACGGCCTGATGGCAAGAAAACGGTATACGGCTCTTCTGGAGCAGGTAGGACTGGAGGATAAGCTGGATTTCTATGTGGACGGACTTTCACGCGGAATGAAGCAGCGGCTCTGTCTTGCAAGGGCTCTGATCCACGATCCGGCGATCCTCATCCTGGATGAGCCGACCTCAGGCCTGGATCCGAGAACCAGGTTTGAATTTAAAGAAATACTCAGTGAATTAAGGAGTACGGGAAAAACCATTATTATCAGTTCACATGTACTGTCAGAGCTGGCGGAGATGTGTACGGATATCGGGATCATCGATCAGGGACGGATGGTGCTGGAGGGAAACATAACGGCGATCCTGTCGCGGGTCAACGCCTCAAATCCTCTGGTAATTTCCGTATACAGCAATATGGAGCAGGCCATGGCGGTCCTGCGCCGCCATCCCTGTGTCCAGACTATTTCCATGCGGGAAAAGGATATCTGCGTCCGCTTTGCCGGAGACGGCACCGATGAGGCGATGCTCCTTCAGCAGCTGATCGATGCTGGCGTCCTGGTAAATGGCTTTGTTCGTGAGAAGGGCAGTCTGGAGTCCGTCTTTATGCAGCTGACAGATCATGAAGAAGAAAGGGTGGTGACGTCTTATGAGGCAGAATCCGGTTTACAGCCGTGAGATGAAGGTCAGCGCCAGAAGCCCTAGATTTCCTTTGATCCTTTCCCTTTTTAACGGGATTCTGTGTCTGGCGGCTCTGATCAATATGTACTCGGTGGTTCTGCGGGTCCGTACCAATGCCACGATTCAGTACAGCAGTTTTATGGATATCTACGAATTTGTCACAGCCATTGAGTTTATCCTTCTGATGTTCATTGTGCCTGCCGTCACGGCAGCCAGCATCAGCGGCGAACGGGAGAGGCAGACATTAGATCTGATGCTTACCACCCAGATGACAGCGGCTCAGATTGTGACAGGTAAGCTGATGGGTGCTTTAAGCTCCCTGTTTGTGCTGATCCTGTCCAGTTTTCCTGCGGTAGCCATGGTGTTTGTCTATGGCGGCATTACCTGGTGGGATGCTCTGTCACTGATCTTCTGCTATGTGGCAGTGGCTTTTATGGCGGGAAGTCTTGGGATCTTCTTTTCATCCGTATTCCGAAGATCCACGGTTTCTACGGCTGTAACATACGGCACTCTGATCGCTTTTGTGGCAGGAACGTATTTTATCAACCGTTTTGCCCTCTCGATGTCTGCTGCGAATCTAGACCAGACCATAGCGGCATATGCGATGGAGGCGCCTGCCATCCGTGCTTCTTCCGGAGGCGCTTTTTATCTCTTTTTGATGAATCCGGCCTTTACCTTTATGGCAGTCATTGGAAATCAGGCCGGGCGTAGCACCTCCTTTGCCAGCGTATGCAGCTATTTTGGAATGGAGAATACAGGCTTTGTGATGGAGCACTGGGTTCTTTTAAGCGTTCTTCTACAGCTTGCCGCAGGAGCGCTTCTTCTCTGGGAGGCAGTGCAGTTTCTGGAGCCTGTGAAGAAGAAAGGAAAAAGAAAAAAATAAGAGGATGAGGCACACATTTTAAAAACAGGCGTATACTGATCGTATAAAGAATGTCTGGCGCATCCAGCTGGTGCTTTATCATAGATACAGACCTTTTTAGGTCCGGGCGGTGACGGCGCGTTTTGCGCAATCGCCGTTTACATAGAAAACGGATGAACCGATATGAATGAGAATTATACCTATATCCTGCGGTGTGCGGACGGAACGTATTACTGTGGCTGGACTAATAACCTGGACAGGCGTTTAAAGGCCCACAATGAAGGGAAGGGTGCCAAATACACACGTTCCCGAAGACCGGTGGCCCTTGTCTATTATGAGGCCTTTTCCACAAAAGAGGAGGCTATGAGACGGGAATATGAAATAAAACAGCTCCCCCGAAAGAAAAAGGAGGAGCTGATTTTTAAGCAACAAACTGATACATCATCATGTAATGGCAGAGACTTCCGCCCATGACAAAGAGATGGAAAATTTCATGGGAACCGAAATATTGGTGTCTCGCATTGAAAATAGGCAGTTTCAGGGCGTAGATGACGCCGCCCAGGGTGTAAATGATGCCTCCGGCCAGAAGCCACAGAAAGCCTGCTTTTGGCAGCGCTGCCAGTATCTTTGAAAAGGCCAGGATGCAGACCCAGCCCATGGCAATGTAGATCATGGAAGAAAACCATTTGGGACAGGTGATCCAGAAGGCGTTGATAAAGATCCCAAGGACAGCGATGATCCAGACCAGTGCCAGAAGAGCCCATCCCGTCTGATCTCCCAGTACGATCAGGCATACGGGCGTGTAGGTTCCTGCAATGAGCACAAAGATCATCATGTGGTCGATCTTTCGCAGCAGCTGGTTGATTTTTGGGGAAATATCCAGCGTGTGGTAGATGGTGCTGGCTCCATAGAGGCCGATCATGCTTAAAATAAAAACAGCCAGAGCCGCCAGATGAAACTGTTCAGGAGACCGGGAACCCTTAATAAGAAGAGGAACTGCTGCGGCTGCTGCCAGAACCATGGCGATAAAATGGGTCATGGCGCTGCCCGGATCCTTTATCTTTCGTAAATTGTGTTTTATTTTCTGTGTCATGAATGATACCTCCTTTAAAAATATGACAAGGCTGATATAACTATGATATATAGTATTCAAAACTATATTATGATGTAATGTATACTATACACGGAATGGACGGAATATGCAATACATTTGAAAAAATTATTTGATTATCAAAGTAAATGGGAAGAAAGGGGATAAGATATGCTTTCTGTATTATATGAAGATTCGGATATTCTGGTAGCGGTAAAGCCTGCAGGAGTGGAATCGCAGTCAGCCAGGGGCTTTGCAAAGGATATGGTCAGCGAGATCCGCAGATATCTCACCATTCAGGCCAGAAATCCACAAAATATCCACAAATTAACCACATTATCCTCAAAAGGGCAGGGGAAAAATCAGCCGCCTTATGTGGGAGTTATCCACAGATTGGACCGGCCTGTGTCGGGAATTATGGTGTATGCCAGAAATCAAAAGGCTGCAGCTTCTCTTAGTTCCCTGATGCAGCAGGGAAAAATGGAAAAATGGTATAAGGCAGTGGTATGTGGAAAACCTGTGGATAATCATGGTGTATATGTGGATTATCTCAGACAGAATCAGGGAGAGAACCGGTCTGAAATTGTGGATAAATCGGCAGCAGGAAGTAAACGGGCAGAGCTTTCATATACGGCAGAGGCATCGACAGAGCGCTGTGACGCGGGGGAGAGCAGGGAATACAGTCTGGTGAGGATACGTCTGCTTACAGGCCGCCACCACCAGATCCGGGTACAATTTTCCGGCCATGGAACACCCCTTTATGGGGATGATAAATACGGAGAAAAGACAGCTCCCGGACAACCTGACCTATTGGCTCTGTGCGCCTTCCGTCTGTCCTTCCCTCATCCTGTAACGGGAAAGCGGATGGAGTTTGAAATGGAGCCGTCCGGAGGCGCTTTTGAGTGGTTTAAGGAAAATCCATCTTAAAAGTGAAGAAAAAATGGTACTTTTGCAGAATGACGCTGCAACTATTTTTTGTTATAATGGTTTGGATCGATTAAAAGGCAGGTAAGGGGAAAATGGAACGGATATCAGAATCAGGGCTTGGACGGCTCCTCCATTATAATATGACTTGTATAGGCGGTTTTATGGGAACCTTTGCAGTCTGCGGGTTTGGAGGGAATTTTGCCTCGGCCCATACGGGAAACATCATGAGTCTTACAAAGGATCTGGTGGGGTGCGATCTCATACAGGCAGGAATCCGGCTGGGGGCTCTGGTCTTATTCAGTCTTTCCATTGCGGCAGCCTATCTGATAAACCGTATGGTAAAGCCTGACATGGAACGGCTCTGTCTGATCGTGGATGTGGGAGGGTTCCTTTTGTGCCTGCTTCTTCCAAAGGGACTTCCCGATCTGGTCCGGCTTTACCCTATTTTTATTGCGTCAAGCTTTCAGTGGGGAACATTTTCCGGAACAGACGGCTATAACAGCTCCACTATCTTTACAACCAATAATTTAAAGCAGTGTGTTTTGAGCTGGACTCAGTATCTCTTAGACCATGAGGAAACCATGCGCCGCCGTGCCTGGTTTTATACCATAACCGTAGGGGCCTTCACCGTGGGGGCGCTCATTGGCTGCATGGCTGTGCTGAGGATGGGTGGTCGCGGCGTTGTGTGGGGACTGGGGCTTATTTTGGCGGCAGGAGTTTTGAGCTTCCTGAAAAAGCGGCAGATTGAAAAAGGCGAGAGTTCCAAAGACAGGACTGCTTCTCCGGCAAAAGATAAAAAGGTTCATGCTCCAGCGGTATAAAAACTGTGGGTTCTCAAAAACAAGAAAACAGGCATATCAGCCCTGACAAGGTGCATTTACACCAGGTTGGGGCTTATATGCCTGTTTTTTAACGTGATGTTATGCCGGACGATGTCCCGCCGGCTTTATAATTATGACAGCCGAAGCGCCCAGTCTCTGCAGTCCCAGATATCCGTAGCCAGTCCCTCATAGAACTCCGGTTCATGGCAGATTAAAAGGATGCTTCCTTTGTATTCCTTTAATGCACGTTTCAGCTCCGCCTTTGCATCCACATCCAGATGGTTGGTAGGCTCGTCTAAAAGCAGCACATTGGATTCACGGTTGATCAGTTTGCACAGACGCACCTTGGCCTGCTCGCCTCCGCTTAAAACACGCACCTGGCTTTCGATATGCTTGGTTGTGAGGCCGCATTTTGCCAGGGCAGACCGAACCTGATACTGGGTATAGGAAGGAAATTCCTTCCAGATCTCATCCAGACAGGTGTTGGTATTGCCGGGAGCCATTTCCTGTTCAAAATATCCGATGGACAGGTAATCTCCCAGCTCTACGGAACCGGACAAGGCAGGAGTCAGTCCCAGGATGCTCTTTAAAAGGGTTGTCTTTCCGATGCCGTTGGCACCTACCAGCACAGCCTTCTGTCCCCGCTCCATCACCAGGTTTAAAGGCCGGGAAAGAGGCTCATCATAGCCGATCACAAGATCCTTTGTTTCAAAAATGTATTTTCCTGCGGTACGGGCTTCCAGGAAATGGAATTCAGGCTTTGGCTTCTCCTTTGCCAGCTCAATGACTTCCATTTTATCCAGCTTCTTCTGCCGGGACATGGCCATATTCCGGGTTGCCACACGGGCCTTGTTGCGGGCCACAAAGTCTTCCAGCTCTGCGATTTCCTGCTGCTGGCGCTTGTAGGCAGCCTCCAGCTGTGCCTTCTTTACCGCATAGACCTCCTGGAATTTGTCGTAATCGCCCACATAACGGTCCAGTCTCTGGTTTTCCATATGGTACACCAGATTGATAACGCTGTTTAAAAACGGGATATCATGGGAAATGAGGATAAATGCATTTTCATAATCCAGAAGATACCGCTTCAGCCATTCGATATGCTGTACATCCAGATAGTTGGTAGGTTCGTCCAAAAGCAGGATATCGGGCTTTTGCAGCAGCAGCTTTCCCAACAGCACCTTGGTTCTCTGGCCTCCGGAAAGCTCTGTTACATCCCGCTCCATGCCGATCTCATCTAAGCCCAGGGCGCGGCCTACCTCGTCTACCTTGGAATCAATAATATAGAAATCATGGGCCATCAGCAGATCCTGTATGGTTCCCAGTTCTTCCATCATCTCATTCATTTCCTCTTCACTTGCCTCGCCCATGCGGTCACAGATGGCATTCATGTTTGCTTCCATTTCAAAGAGGGGCCCAAAGGCGCTTTTTAAGACTTCCCGGATCGTCATTCCCTTTTCCAATACCGTGTGCTGGTCCAGATAGCCCACATTTACATTTTTCGCCCATTCTACCTTGCCTTCGTCAGGCATCAGCTTTCCGGTGATAATGTTCATAAAGGTGGACTTTCCCTCGCCGTTTGCTCCTACCAGGCCGATATGCTCGCCTTTTAAGAGACGGAAAGATACGTCCTGAAAAATAGCTCTGTCTCCAAAGCCATGGCTTAAATGCTCTACGTTTAAAATACTCATATTTCCTTTAAACTCCTTATATCTGCTTGCTGAGTGTCCTGTATATTCCAGTCGATTGTACATGAGAACCGGGGCTGTGGCAAGAGGTTTGAAGGCTTTCTGTCAAAAATCATCTTGAAAAAATTCTTCAAACTGATTAAACTGGTACTATGGACTTATTATATAGAAAAACACCGGAAGGAATCTGTTTGGAGCGCTGTTATACCCTGGACGGCGCTCCCGTTCTTCCGGAGCGTATGGATGGAATGCCGGTGACAGAACTGGATCGGTATTTTTTTTCGCAGACTGTAAGAGGACGGGAGGTTCCTCCGGAAGAGCTTAATGGAGAGCCTGAGCTTTGCGGATCAGGGCTTGATGAGCTGACTCTTCCGGAGTATCTTAGAAAAATAGGCCCTTATGCCTTTTACAACTGCTTTCATTTGAAAACCCTGTCCTTCTGGAGTACGGTGGAGGATTGGGGAGCCGGTGTATTTACCGGTTGCACAGGGATAAAGCATCTGAAGATCCGGGTGGTACCGGGCAGAAAGTCCTGTTTTAAGGAGGTTCTTTCCGAGCTGCGCCAGGAACTTATGGCTGATTATCTGGACCCGGAGGGAAGGCTTCTTGCCAGACTGGTATTTCCTGAGTTTTTTGAGGAATCGGTGGAAAATACCCCGGCTCGGATCATTATGAGAGAAATGCACGGTTGCGGCCATATGTACCGGTATTGCTTTGAGGATACGCAGTTTCAGTTCCGGGAGTATGACCATCTGTTTCCTAATACCGTGATCCAGGAACGGCCCGGTCTGGCAGCTCAGATGGCAGTGTACCGTCTGTACTGGCCCTGGGGTCTCACCGATGAATTTAAAGACCAATACTGGGGATTTTTAAAGCAGCATCCAAGAGAAACGGCATCAGGGCTGACGGACAGGCGGGAAACAGCGATTTTGAAATGGCTGTCCTGGCAGACAGAGGCAGATCAGGCCTTTCTGGAGGGGCTGTTAAATGGGATTGAAGATCAGAGAGATCCCCAGGCTGCGTCTGTTTTGCTGGATGCGGTACACAGCCGGTTTGGCGGGCAGGTAAAAGAAAAAAAGACCACCCGCACCTTTAAATTGTAGATTAACTTACAGGAGGAATATATAAGATGTCAAAGAAAAATGAAGCACAGAAATTACAGGAGGAGCTGACCTGGTCCGCACCCCATATTGCCAAGGAAGCGCCGGAGCAGAAGGAAAAGGCATTTAAGTACTGCGAGGGCTATAAGGAATTTCTGAACAAAGGAAAGACCGAAAGAGAGTGCGTAAAGGAAGCGGTAAAGATGCTTAAAAAAGCAGGCTATAAGCCCTTTGACCGCAAGGCTTCTTATGTACCCGGCGATAAGGTATACGTTGTAAATCGGGAAAAGGCAGTGATCGCCACAACCTTTGGAAAGAAGCCTTTAAAGGATGGACTGCGCATCAACGGAGCCCATATCGACGCGCCCAGACTGGATTTAAAGCCGAATCCGCTCTATGAAAAGGAAGATATCGCTTATTTTAAGACCCATTACTACGGCGGCATCCGCAAATATCAGTGGGGAACCGTGCCTCTGGCGATCCACGGCGTTGTAGCAAAAAAGAACGGAGAGCTGATCGAGGTCTGCATCGGTGAAAAAGAGGATGAGCCTGCATTCTGCATTACAGATCTTCTGCCTCATCTGGCCGGAAAGCAGAATGAGCGTCCTTTAAGAGAAGGTCTTAAGGGAGAAGAACTGAATGTGATCATTGGATCCATCCCCTACGAGGGCGAGGAGATTAAGGAAGCCGTAAAGCTGATGGTTTTATCTCTTCTCCATGAGAAATACGGCATTAAGGAAAAAGACTTCTTCCGCGCAGAGTTTGAATTGGTTCCTGCCGCAAAGGCAAGAGATATCGGACTGGACAGAAGCCTTGTGGGCGCCTATGGACAGGATGACCGGGTATGCGCTTATACAGCCCTTACCGCAGAGATTGAGACAAAGAAACCGGCCCATACCACAGTAACCATTCTTACAGATAAGGAAGAAATCGGCTCTGAGGGAAATACGGGTCTTAATTCCGACTATGTGCTTCACTATATCGAAGATCTGGCAGAGCTGGAGCATACGCCGGTACGGGATATTTTAAGAGCCTCCCTGTGCCTTTCTTCTGATGTAAATGCCGCTTATGACCCAACCTTTGCAGATGTATTTGAAAGCCGCAATGCAAGCTACATCAACAAAGGCTGTGTTTTGACAAAATATACAGGTGCAAGAGGCAAATCCGCTTCCAATGACGCAAGTGCAGAGACTATGGCAAAAGTGATCGCTATTATGGAGGAGGCAGGCGTATTCTGGCAGGCAGGAGAGTTAGGAGCCGTTGATGTGGGAGGCGGCGGCACCATTGCAAAGTATGTAGCCCATATGGATGTGGATACCGTAGACTTGGGTGTGCCGATCCTTTCCATGCATTCACCCTTTGAGCTGGCTTCCAAGCTGGATGTGTACAATACCTACAAGGCATTTAAGGCATTTTATGCATAAAAGGCTTTTTTTTCAACGTCTTGTATGGTATAACTATGTACAGCGCCTGCCTGAGAGCAGGCGAAAATAGTATGATAGAAAAGGGAAACCATTATGAGAAAAATCGCATTATTTTGTCTGTGCGGCCTTACGGCAGCTTCTATTCTGACTGGCTGCTCCGGCAGTGCAGACGGCAACGTAAATTTGGGAACCGTTACACTTTCCGAGTACAAGGGAGTTACTGTTAATATTGAGGCTCCTGAGGTTACGGATGAGGAAGTGGATACAAAGGTAGAGACTATCCTGGCACAGAACCCCAACGAGGTAGAGGTAGACCGGGCCGCCAAGGAGGGCGATATTGTAAATATCGACTTCAAGGGAACAAAGGACGGAGAAGCCTTTGAAGGCGGTTCTGCAGAGGATCAGGATCTGGAGCTGGGTTCCGGTAAGATGATCGAGGGCTTTGAAAGCGGCCTGATCGGTGCAAAGAAGGGTGAGACAAAGACATTAAATCTTACCTTCCCGGAGGACTACAGAGAGGAATCCCTGGCAGGACAGCCGGTTGTATTTGAGGTAACTGTAAACTCCGTAAAGGAGGAGCAGGAGGCAGAGCTGAACGATGATTTCGTAAAGAGGGTGTCAAAGGAAGAGTATCAGACCGTAGACGCTTATAAGGAAAGCATCCGTGAGGATCTGCTGGATCAGAAGCAGTCCGCAGCAGAACAGGATATGGAAGAGGGAGCCCTTCAGAGCGTAATCAACAGTTCAGAATTTAAGCTTTCCAGAAACGGCCTTTCTGTCCGCTACAATCAGATGGTAAAAGAATACACCAATCAGGCTAAGATGTACGGAATGAGCTTTTCACAGATGGCTCAGGCCAACGGCATGAACGAGCCGGCCATGAAGGAGTATATCTACGATTCCGTAGAGGAAGCTGCCAAGAGAGAACTGACTGTAGAAGCCATCGCAGCAAACGAGGGAATGGATCAGATCACAGATGAGGACAGAGAGCTCTTTGCTCAGGAAAACGGTATGTCAAAGGATACCCTGATCAATATGTACGGACAGGAGCAGGCAGACGAGTATGTGCTTCAGGATAAGGTACTCTACTATCTGGCTTCCAATGCTGTCAATGAAGCAGAAAATCCGGCAAAGGTTTCTGAGCGGGTTCTGGAGAAGACTGAGGCTTCCCCAGAGGCAGAATAAAAAGGAATAAGAGAAGCGTCGGGAGCGTTTCATAGGTTATACCACAGAAAAAGGAGGACTATGCATGCAGATCTTAAAAGACAGGATCCGTAAAGACGGAAAAATCAAGGGCGGTAATGTTCTGAAGGTAGACAGTTTTTTAAATCATCAGATGGATATCAAGCTTTTTGGCGAAATTGGAAAGGAATTTAAGCGCAGATTTGCGGATGCTGAGGTAAATAAGATCCTCACCATCGAGGCATCCGGTATTGGAATTGCATGTATCGTAGCCCAGTATTTTGATGTGCCGGTGGTATTTGCAAAGAAAAACCAGACCAAAAATATCGCAGGAGAGGTTCACACCACCAAGGTAGAATCTTTTACCCATGGCAGGGTGTACGATATCATTGTGGCAAAGGAATTTTTAGGAAAAGGCGATAAGGTTCTTATTATCGATGATTTCCTGGCAAATGGCAAGGCGCTGGAGGGACTGATCGCACTGGTAAGAGATTCCGGAGCCGAGTTGGTAGGAGCCGGTATTGTAATCGAAAAGGGCTTCCAGGTAGGCGGAGATCTGATCCGTTCCGAGGGGATCCGTCTGGAGTCTCTTGCGATTGTAGACAGCATGGACGAGGAAACAAATACCATTGTATTCAGGGATGATGAATAAAATGAAGGCATTATTTTTTGACATAGACGGAACCCTTCTTTCTGAAAAGACGCGGCAGATTCCTGAGAGCGCAAAGGAAGCCCTTAAGGAAGCCAGACGCAGAGGCCATCTTGTATTTATCAATACGGGCCGCGTGTACTGCCACCTGTCTCAGATCCGCTCTGAGGTAGAGGCAGACGGCTTTCTCTGCGGCTGCGGCACCTGTGTGGTAGTTCAAGATCAGATTCTCTACCGCCACGCGATTCCCTATGAACGGGGGCTTCAGATGAAGCGCGATATTGATGCGTGCGGCCTGGACGGCATCCTGGAGGGAACAGAAGGGTGCTATATGCATAAAACGCCTTCCCGCATCCCAAGAGTTGAGGAGCTTAAGAATGCGATCCGGGCGGGCGGCTGTGTCATTCCCCATGACTGGGAGGATGAAGGCTATGTGTTTGACAAGATTTATCTTGGATCCGATGAAAACAGCCGTCCCAAAGAACTTTTTGGACGAATGAAGGACATGGAGATCATTGACCGGGGAAATGGCTTTTATGAATGTGTGCCAAGAGGTCATTCAAAGGCAACCGCTATTGACCAGGTGTTAAAGCACTGCGGCATTTCCCTGGAAGACGCCTATGTGTTCGGAGACAGCAGCAATGACCTGTCCATGTTCCGATATGCTTCCAACTGTGTCCTTATGGGCCATCACAGCCCGGTGCTGGAGCCCTATGCTTCCTTTGTTACAAAGACAGTAGAGGAGGACGGGATTGCGTATGCCATGAAGGAGCTGGGGATTATTTAGCCCCGGTTCGGAAATGGAAAGCAGGATATAACGGATGAAACAGAAAACCTGGATCATAAGTGCCCTGATGTGTGCCATGGTTATCATGGTATGCCTCGGGGTACTGCACCTTTTAAAGGAAATGACAGAAAACAATGCACCCTCAGGGACTGTGGCTGAGGAAAGCACAGACCATACAGAACCGGAAATCGATTTTGCAGAGGAAGAGGAAACGAAAGAGGACATAGCAGAGACGGGTTCGGAGGAAGAGGAAAGCGATGTTCCCGTAGAGAGGGAAGAAGGATACTATGGATGGAAGCAGGAGCTTCCCCAGATTTTTCCTTCTGTTCCGGAGGAGGTTCCCTATGAGCCGCCCAGGCTGATCCTTGCGACCGATCTTCACTATCAGAGCGCCCAGGCAGATGACGGCGGAGCCGCCTTTCAGCTTTTTGTGGAGCGGGGAGACGGCAAGGTGGTGGAATATCTGCCGGAGCTTTTAGAAGCATTTATGGATCAGGTCATAGAGGAACATCCCTCGGCTCTGGTTTTAAGCGGCGATATCACCATGAATGGGGAAAAGATAAACCATGAGGAGCTGGCCAGAGGGCTTATGCGGGTACAGGACGCCGGGATTCCGGTACTTATTGTTCCCGGAAACCATGATATCAACAATCCCCATGCAGCCGTGTATTTCGGTGAGGAAAAGGCAGAGACAGATCCGGTGACGCCGGAAGAATTTTACAATATTTACCATATGTACGGCTACGACCAGGCTATCAGCCGGGATGATGCTTCTTTGAGCTATGTCTATCAGCTGGATGAGAGAAATCGTCTCCTGATGCTGGATACCTGCCAGTATGAGCCTAAGAATATGGTAGAAGGGCAGCTTAAGGTGGAAACGCTCCGGTGGGCAGATGAACAGCTTAAAAAGGCAAAGGAAGATGGGATGAACGTTCTTCCCATCGGCCACCACAATCTTCTGGCTCAGAGCCGGATGTACACGACCCAGTGTGCCATGAACAACAATGGCGATGTGATCGAGCTGTTCCAGAAGTATGAACTGCCGCTGTACTTAAGCGGCCACCTTCATGTTCAGCGGATCCGCAAGCATAAGGCAGAACCGGGAGCGGCAGATGATTCATACGGAATCATGGAGATTGTCACGGACGCACTCAGCATACCGCCCTGTCAGTATGCGCTTCTGGAATGGAAGCGGGACGGCAGTATGGAATACAGCACAAAGGCAGTGGATGTATCGGCCTGGGCGGCGCGTACCGGAAGCCAGAATCCGGATCTTCTGGATTTTGAGGGTTGGTCGGAGCGCTATATCCAGAAGCTGATCATTGACCAGATCCGGGGTGTTGTAAAGAATCTGGGAAATGACGTGGAGCATTCCATGGCAGAGGTGTATGCTTCCGTTTATATTGATTATTATGCCGGACGCCGCATCGATGCAAAGGGTATAAGAAGTTCCAAGGGCTACCGCTGGTGGGAGAGAAATATGCCGGACAGTTATCTGTTAAAGGAGCTGGACGCCATGATCGACGACTCGGACCGCGACAACAATTACATGCTGCTGCCGGAGGTAAATGCCGCGGCAGAGGAATAAGACAACAGGGGAGCCTGTATACAGGCTGAGAGGAAATTGTAATTTCGACCCATAACCTGATTTGGATAATGCCAACGTAGGGAAATACAGAGTATATGAATGCTTTTGGCCTCTGTCCTGCGGGATGGAGGCCTTTTAACATATAAGGAGGATAAGATTGAACATGAAGCAGGTAAGCAGCCGGATGGCTCCGGCGGGTTATATTCTGGTGATTTTACTCCTGTGGGAGCTGGCGGTAAGGCTGTTTCATATCCCTCTCTATATTCTTCCCGCACCTACAGCCATAGCTGCTGCTTTGGGAGAAGAATGGCCGGTTCTGGCTTCCCATGGGGCCGTGACGGTATTGGAGGCACTGGCTGGTATTCTGATCTCTCTGATTTTGGCACTGGCCCTGGGAATCCTTATGGACCGGTTTCCGGCAGTGCAAAGAGGCATATACCCTCTTTTGGTCGTTACTCAGACCGTACCCATGATCGTACTTGCCCCGATTTTGATCATCTACATGGGCTTTGGTTCCGGCCCGAAGATTCTTACCGTGGTTTTGATGTGCTTTTTTCCTGTGGCGGTGAGCTTTTCAGACGGCCTGTCCCGTGTGGATGAGGAATACGTTCACCTGGTACGTTCCTATGGTGCGGGAAAATGGGGAGCGTACCGTCTGGTAAAAATTCCTGCTGCCCTTCCTGCGCTGTTGTCCGGTCTTAAGGTGGCTGCAACTTACAGTATCAGCGGGGCTGTGGTAGGAGAGTGGATTGGTTCCCAGCAGGGACTTGGATATTATCTGCTGCGGGTAAAAAACGGATATATGCTGGACAAGGTTTTTGCCTGTGTGGCTGTGATCATTGGTCTCAGCCTGTGCGTGAATGGGGCTGTGCGTCTGCTTGGGCGGATCTGCCTTCCCTATGAAAGAAAGAGGAGGAAATAAGAGATGGGAAACTATGGAATATTTGTGAGAAAGATAGCGGTAGGGATTTTGGCTGCAGCAGTTGCAGCAGGATTGTCCGGCTGTGCAGACACTGCTTCTGAGAAGGCGGCAGAAGGAGAGAGCCCCGAGAATGTTACGGTAATTCTGGATTATGTTGCCAATACCAACCACACAGGAATGTATGTGGCTCTGGATCAGGGGTATTACAAAGAGGCCGGAATGGATGTGAGTATCGTGGAGCCTACAGAGGGAGCCACAGCTACGCTGATTGCTGTGGGAAAGGGAGATTTCGGCATCAGCTATCAGGAGGATGTGACCATAGCCCGAACCTCGGCCGATCCTCTTCCGGTTAAAGCGGTTGCAGCTTTGATCCAGCACAATACCTCAGGCTTTGTGACCTATGGGGATAAGGATATCCATTCTCCGAAGGATTTTGAGGGAAAAACCTATGCAGGCTGGGGCGGTCCGGGAGAGGAGGCCGTGTTAAAGGCAGTGATGGCAAAGGACGGAGGGGATTTTTCAAAGCTGGATATGGTGATTTCAGACGGCTCCGGCTTTGAGGCGCTGAAGGATAAGGTTGACGTTATGTGGTTTTTTGAGGGATGGGACAATATAAAATGCCGGCTGAATGATTTTCCTATCAACTATATGGAGCTGCGTCAGCTGGACAAGCGTCTGGATTACTATACCCCTGTTATTATCGCCAGTGAGGATACGCTGAAAAATAAGCCGGAAATGACGAAGAAATTCCTGGAGGCTACTGCAAAGGGATATCGGTATGCAATCGAACATCCGAAGGAAAGCGCAGAGATCCTTCATAAATATGCACCGGATTATTCTCTGGAAATGCTTACCATGTCACAGGAATATCTGGCAGGCAAATACATGGAGGATACAAAACGCTGGGGCGAAATGAAGGATTCTGTATGGGATAATTACACGGATTTTCTGGTGGAATATGGCGTAATTGAAGAGGATATCCCGGCAGATCAGTGTTATACCAATGAATTTCTTCCCCAATAAAAATGCGGCGGATGATAAAACAGGACAGACCATAAAAAGGAGGGGCAGGAGCATTTCCCTGCAGATACAATGAAATTAGAGATTTCCGGTCTTACATTCAGCTATGAAAACAAAAAGATATTTGACGGTCTGGAATTTTCCATCCGGGAAGGAGAGTTTGTAAGCCTTTTAGGGCCCTCCGGCTGCGGCAAATCTACCCTTTTAAAGCTTCTTACCGGGGTGATCGCTCCTGAAAAAGGCCATATCCTGACAGATGGACAGGAAATCCGGGGGATTACGGAGCATTTTGCATATATGCCCCAGAACGACCTTTTATTTCCATGGAAAACCATTTTGGAAAATGTGTGTCTTTACGGCAGGATCCATGGAGGGCAGGAGCAGGTAAAAAAAGAGGCCCTGTCACAGATGGGGGCTTTTGGTCTGGAAGGCTATGAAAATGAATACCCTTCTGCCTTGTCCGGGGGAATGCGCCAGAGAGCCGCATTTTTAAGAACTCTTTTGTGCCGTGCGGATATCCTGCTTCTGGACGAACCATTTGGGGCGCTGGATGTGATCACCAGAGGAGAGATGCAGGACTGGCTTCTGGGAGTCCGAGCCAGATTAAACCGCACCGTTCTTCTGGTGACTCACGATATGGACGAGGCCATCTATCTATCCGATCGGATCCTGATCTTAGATCCCGGCAGCGGCAGGATCGGAAGCGAGATAGAGATTGCAGAAAAGAACCGGAGCCGGGACTGGCTTTACAGTCAGGGGGAACTGCGCCGCAGGATTTACAGAGAGATTATGGGAGACAGAACGTGAAAATAGGAGAAAACAGCACAGCAGAACAATATGTGACAGAGGCAGGCAGGTTTTGGGAAGAAGGGGATGGTCTGATCGATGCCCACGCTCATATAGGGACAGAAGAGGAGATCCGGGAACGCATTCGGGATGGAATCCCTTCTGTGATATGTGCGGGAAGCCCAAAAGAGGCGGAGCAATTAAAACGGCTGTTTAATCGTTTTGAGGTGCATCCGGTCATCATTCCTGCCGCAGGGCTTCATCCGTGGAACAGCGATAAGTATCGGGCAGAGGAAATGTTTCCCTTTATGGAAGAATGGCCGGTCATGGGGGAAATCGGTCTGGACACGTTGTGGTGTGACGTACCTCTTAACGTACAGAAAGAGGCGTTTGAATGTCAGCTGGATTTTGCCGTCAAAAAGCGTAAACCAGCGGTTCTTCACACCAAGGAGCAGGAGGCTGAGATTGCCGGGATCCTGCGAAGATATCCTAACCGTTATCTGGTTCACTGGTATTCCTGCGGACAGCATCTGGAGGAGTATCTGGATCAGGACTGCTATGTCTCTATCGGGCCGGATGTGGTGTGGAATCCGGCGGTTCAGGAGGCAGCCAGACAGGTGCCTGAGGATCGGCTTCTCATAGAAACAGATGGTCTTGGGGCTGTGAAATGGGCCTGGGAGGAAGGAGAAAAGCATGGTATAATGGAGTCACAGTTCCATACAGCTCTGCCTGAACTTACAGTCCGCAGTTCTCTGGAGCAGACCTTACGGGAAGTATCCCGGCTCCGGGGAGTGGAGATGAATGTGCTTGCAAAAGCAATTAAGCGGAATTTCCGCAGATTTGTATGGGGAGACAATACCGGACAAAAGGAGGAGAACAGATGAAGTACGATTTTACAAGCATTATGGAACGTCATGGAAAAGATGCCATTGCAGTTGACGGACTTGGCACAATGCCGGGGTTCGCACCGGATCCTCCAAAAGAAGGCTTTGATATCATCCCCATGTGGGTAGCGGATATGAATTTTCCTACTGTACCTACAGTCCAGGAGGCTATGGCTGAACGCATCGGACATCCGGCGTTTGGATACTTTTCTCCGTCCGATGATTATTTTAATGCAATTATCCGGTGGCAGGAAAGGAGAAACGGGGTAAGGGATCTGGAAAAGAAGCATATTGGATATGAAAACGGTGTGCTGGGCGGTCTTCTCAGCGCCTTAAATGTATTTTGCTCCAAAGGGGATCATGTGCTTTTAAATTCTCCTACCTATATCGGCTTTACTAAATCTCTTGCCAATAACGGATACCGCGCTGTCCACTCTCCCCTGTATCTGGATGAGGAAAATGTATGGCGCATGGATTATGAGGACATGGAGAAAAAGATTGTGGAATATAAGATCCATGCAGCTGTTTTCTGTTCCCCCTATAATCCGGTCGGACGGGTGTGGACACGGGATGAGATCGAACGTGCTATGGAGATTTTTAAGAGGCACAATGTATTTGTTGTATCAGATGAAATCTGGTCGGATATCATCACTCTGGGCCATAAGCATATCCCCACACAGAGCGTCAGCGAGGATGCCCGCCAGCGGACCGTGGCTCTCTATGCGCCCAGCAAGACTTTTAATCTGGCAGGCCTGGTCGGAAGCTACCATATTATTTACAATGACTGGATCCGCGACCGTGTAGAGAAGGAGTCCTCCCTGTCCCACTACAATGAGATGAATGTGCTGTCCATGCACGCCCTGATCGGCGCTTACAGGCCGGAGGGATATGAGTGGGTGGACGAGCTGTGCGCGACCATTACGGGAAATATTGATTATGCGGCAGATTATATCGAAACTCATTTTGAAGGAGTAAAGGTTTCACGCCCGGAAGGCACCTATATGCTGTTTATTGATGTGGAGGAATGGTGCAGGAAACATGGAAAGACACTAGAGGAAGTGGAAAAAGCCGGCTGGGATGTGGGCGTGGCATGGCAGGACGGAAAGATGTTTTTCGGTCCCTGGAGCATCCGCATGAACCTGGCCCTTCCCTTAAGCCGTGTAAAGGAAGCCTTTGAACGGCTGAGAAGGTATGTATTTCAGGGGTAAGTCCGGGACGGTACATATTTATTAAGGAGAAACCAACATGCTCACATCCCTGTCATTTATTTTTCTGCTGGGGCTGGCTATGGCGGCTGTGTGTCAGCGGCTTAAGCTGCCCCGCATCATCGGTATGCTCTTAACGGGCATCCTTTTGGGGCCTTATGCGCTGAATCTGCTGGATCCTTCCATATTGGCTGTATCGGCAGACCTGCGCCAGATGGCTCTGATCATTATTTTGCTAAAGGCCGGATTGTCGCTTAATTTGGCAGATTTAAAACGGGTGGGCCGTCCGGCCGTTATGATGGCCTGCGTTCCCGCCAGCTTTGAGATTTTGGGATTTCTTATTTTTGCACCCCATATTTTGGGAGTTACAAGGGTAGAAGCCGCTGTCATGGGCGCTGTACTGAGCGCTGTTTCGCCTGCGGTGGTAATCCCAAGGATGGTTCAGCTCATGGAGGAGAGGTACGGTACAGATAAAAGCATCCCTCAGATGATCATGGCAGGAGCATCCTGTGATGATATTTTCGTCATTGTTCTTTTCTCCACCTTTGTCACCATGGCCCAGGGCGGAGCGGTTCATGGAACGGATCTGCTGAATGTGCCTGTTTCGATTATCCTTGGGGTTGCTTTGGGTGTGGGAACCGGGTACGCCTTAAGCCTGTTTTTTGAAAAAGCCTATGTCTGCGGCCGTTATGTGAGAAACAGCACAAAGGTTATTATTCTTCTGGGAGTATCCTTTCTGCTGATGGCAGTGGAAACATGGCTGAAGGAAATCGTATCCATATCCGGTCTTCTGGCTGTAGTAAGTACAGCTTGCGTGCTGAAAATAAGGAGTATTCCAGATGTATCATCCCGTCTTTCGGAAAAATTTGGAAAACTGTGGATCGCGGCAGAGGTTATTCTTTTTGTTCTGGTTGGAGCCGCTGTAGATATCCGCTATACGCTTGAAGCCGGACTTCCGGCACTGGCCATGATTGCTGCAGCCCTTGTGTTCCGTTCTCTGGGCACCATGTTCTGCCTGTTCGGAACCGCTTTGAATTTGAAGGAGCGCCTGTTCTGCATCATCGCTTATCTGCCTAAGGCCACGGTTCAGGCTGCCATCGGTTCCGTGCCCCTGGCCCTGGGGCTTCCCTGCGGAGCACTGGTGCTGTCCGTAGCAGTTCTGGCGATTGTTATCACAGCTCCTCTGGGAGCATTGGGAATGGATCTTACCTATAAGAAGTTTCTCAAAAAGAACGGTAGTATACCAGCATAAGATCCACCATCCGCCCATAGCTTTTGACCCCGTCGGTCTGGCTGTGGGCTTTTAAATAGGTGTCATTTACTTTCGTGGATACCTCTGCCACCGTTCCTTCAAACTGGTCCCAGAACCGGTTGTTTTCTCCTAAGTCCTCTATTGCTTGAGGATCTAATTGTTCATACAGGCGGCAGTAGCCCTCAAAATCCGCTTTTGCCAGGGCATTTCCCGCATAAACCCATCCGGTCAGATATCCGCTGTATTGAAACGCCTCTGCATCGGATCCGATACAGGCCAGATATCCGATAAAATTTGCCTCATCTTCTCTCATATACCCTTTTAGATGAGAAAGTTCATGGCAGATCGTATGGGGAATATTGTAAAATGGCATCTCGCTGTTGTAATTTGCTTCAATGGTAAAGGGAGAGTAGATTCCTGTAAGCTGTTGTACAGATAGAAGCCGGGGATTCAGTAACGGTTTGGGGTAAGGATACCAGCCCCCAAGCTGGGGAAAATCAGCCCCCAAATTTGCCATAGCCTCCTGTCCCAATTCCCCCATAGACCGGAAAAAGAAAGCATTGCGTTTGGGAGAGTCTTCCCCTGGCACAGTTTCATTTACCTGCTTTACCAGATATTCGCAGAGCGAATAAAGCTCCGCAGTCGTACTGCCTTTTTTTAATTCTTCAGAAAATCCGGCCTCTTCGGAAAAGGGCTTTCTGTAATAATTGATTCCGCAGTTTATTGTATAGATAAAAAATAAAAGCGAGGCAAGAAAAAAGGCATTTTTAAAAAGCAGGAGAGGGCGTTTTAAGCTGTGGAGTATCCAATACAGGCAGAAAGCCAGAAGAAGGTAAAGTCCTGCCTCAGACAGTGAAAATGGAAAAAGGCCGGAAAACCGTGCGATGGTATTTTTAAGACCGGCATAAATGGTTACGGAGTACCACTGGGCAAATACAGGAAATGTTCTGGCACAGCCCAGGAGCAGAACAGATAAAACGGCCAGAATGAGACTTGATGTCATTTTTTTGTCCGTTTTTTTTATAAAGGAAAATGGGGTTGTATTCCTATCATTTAGTTTCATATACACATTTGTTCTCTTTCGTATTTTTTCCATTATAATTGCTGGGAAAATGGGAGTCAAGGGGAGGGAAAGGCAAAGGGGGAATGAAGCATCTTGACTCAGCTGGCGGTATCCCCTATACTTAGTAGAAAATAAGTCCCCAAAGGTCTGCTCTCTGGGACTGGAATGGGCAGCAAACAATCAGGAGTGAACAACTATGGCATATCAGGATGATTATGTAATGCGTACGATTACCGACCTTGTGCGGGCCATTGCCGGACTGGCACTGGGAAAAAATGAAATTGATTATGACCTTCCTCTCTCAGAGGCGGCTTACACGCCCGTGGATCGGGCTTACCGCCGTTTAAAGGATCTGGCAGATGCAGGAGACATTAACGGGGCTGAGAATGAGCTGTATGAATGTCTGGATACCAGTGACAGGGCGTATTTGGAAATGGCTCTGGCATTTTATATGTATTTAAACCAGCTGGATGATGATGCTCTTTATACCGCCAATTTTTCCAGAGAGGAAATTGCAGAAGGGATTAACAGTGTCAGCGCTCAGTTTGGCATCTCCGGTTTTGAGAATTTCGTAGACACTACTATGGTATAAGCATGTCTGAAAGAGAGCGGTTAATGGAAATAAGAAATGAATGCGCCGTCTGTCTGGCCGACTGCTATAAGGAACTGTTTTTTGGTCCGTCCAACAGACGCTGCCGGGCCATGACAGGGGCAGAGCTGCGAAATCGTCTGTCCCGGTTAAATGATGCGTGTCTGGAAAAAATTATAAAACCAAACGAATTAAGCGATATACACGCCATGCTGGCAAAAGTCTGTGCGTTCCTGATGCATAAAGAGGGACGCATAAAGCCCGGTCCTCAGCTTACCCGGTGGGAGGAGAATTGCCGGTGTATGGAGAAATTCTGTGAGCATCTGGCAAAAAAGGATCTGGAATTTCTGCCGGAACTTACGCAGGAGGAGCTGGAGCACGTATTAAAAATGCAGGGGATCCGCAGATATCTTCTAACGAATTCACTGGAACGGGCTTATCAGCTTTTCTATATCCCCAAAACCATTAAAAAGGGGATTAGGGAGTCGGTCAAGCGCCGTCCGGAGGATGAATACCCGGAGACACGGGCCATGAAGCGCCGTTTTATCCTTCATATCGGCCCTACTAACAGCGGAAAAACACATGACGCACTGGAGCGGTTAAAACAGGCAGAGCACGGAGCCTATTTCGGTCCCCTTCGCCTTTTGGCGCTGGAGGTTTACGACCGTTTAAACAGTGAACATGTACCCTGCTCCATGATTACCGGAGAGGAGACGCTGGAGGTTCCCGGAGCGGTCTGTCAGGCCTGTACGGTGGAAATGTTAAATGATCACGAATACTTTGACGTAGCCGTGGTAGATGAATGTCAGATGGCAGCAGATCCTTACCGGGGCCATAACTGGACCCGTGCTGTGCTGGGGCTGCGTGCGGAGGAGATCCACCTGTGCATGGCTCCTGAGGCAGAAGATATCATGGTGCAGATGATCAAGCGCTGCGGGGATTCCTTTCAGATCGTGCGCCACAAAAGAAGTACGCGCCTTACCCTTGAGAAGAAGCCCTACTCCCTGAAGCGGGATCTGAAAAAGGGAGACGCTCTGATCGTATTTTCAAAGAAGTCCGTTCTGGCTCTGGCCGCCCATCTGGAAAATCAGGGGGTGCGCTGCAGTGTGATCTACGGAAGCCTGCCGCCTGCTACCCGGAGGGAGCAGGTGCGCCGTTTTCTGGAGCGTGAGACGGAGGTGGTGGTAAGCACAGACGCCATTGGGATGGGATTAAATCTTCCCATCCGCCGGATCGTGTTTGTGGAAACAAGAAAATTTGACGGCACGACCAGACGCAGTCTTCTGCCGGAGGAAATCCGTCAGATCGCAGGACGGGCGGGCCGCTTTGGCCTTTATGACGAGGGCTTTGTGACGGCCATTGACGATATAGAAACCATTGAGGACGGCTTATCCGCCCGCCCTCTTCCCATTATGAAAGCCTATGTGGGTTTTCCTGAGCAGCTTTTGAACCTGCCTGCAGAGATTGACACTTTGGTAAAGATCTGGGCCGGTATGGAGGCGCCTGCTATTTATGAAAAAATGGAGGTGGATGAGCTGTTATCTCTCTACATGAGCTTTGAGCGGATCCACGGAGATCATCTGGAAGAATTTACCAAACAGGAGATCTATAAGCTTATTACCTGCTCAGTAGACATTGATAACCGTCTGGTGATGGATCTGTGGAAGGATTACTGCCGGGAATACAGAGAAGTGGATGAACTAGAATTTCCCTACAGTCCGGGAACGGATCTTTACGATATGGAAAGCTATTATAAAATGCTGGATCTTTATTTTCAGTTTTCACGGAAGACAGGACTTCCTGTCCAGGAAGAAAACCTGTTCCATGAAAGGCGGAGCACAGAGGAGGAGATCAGCCGTATCCTGCGCACAGAATGCGGCAGCTATACCCGGAAATGTTCCATCTGCGGCAGAGAGCTTTCCTGGGATCATCCATTTTCCATCTGTGAGCGCTGTTTTGAGCGGGGCCGTTCATTGCAGAAGCGCTCTCGTTTTCACGATCAGCGGTATAACCATTAAAACCCATACAACGGGCTCTGCCACGATGATTCCCCAGTACTTAAAAATATCCGCCAGAAGGAAGGCGGCAATGATTTTTCCAGCCAGTTCGATCATGCTGGAGCATATGGGAGTCACATGATCGCCCATGCCCTGAAGGCTGTTTCTCAAGATAGAAATAGCAGCCGGAGCAAAATAAAACAGGGTGTTGACCTTCAGATACAGAGCTGCGGTATTGAGAACCGTTTCGTTTTGGGAGCCTGTAACCATAGAAGCCAGTCTGGGAGAAATGGTCCAGCTTAAAAGGATCATTCCTACGGCCCAGATCCAGGTCAGAAGAAGGGATTGGCGGATTCCCGTCCGGATGCGGTCCATGCGGCCGGCTCCCGTATTCTGTCCGCAGTAATTTGCCATGGTTACGCCCATGACGCTGAAGGGAAGCATACAAAATTCTGTAATTTTCCGGGCGGCTGTATGGGCTACGATGATATCCTGGCCAAAGGTATTGATGGCGCACTGGAGCGACAGGGTGCCGAAAAATACAAGGGACATCATGGCAGCCATAGAGAGGCCGGAGGCGTAGAGTTTTTTGACCTGTTCTCCGGATATTTTAAAATCAGCCGGGCAGAAGCGGAAGATCCGGTATCTGCAGAACATATAGATCAGGCTTAAGCAGGCCGCCACCCCCTGGGACAGAACCGTAGCAAAGGCGGCTCCTTCTATGCCCCAGCCAAAGTACATGATAAAAACCAGATCTAAAACCACATTTAATACAGCTGCAAAAATCAGAAACAGCAGAGGGGCTGTTGTATCGCCTACAGCCCGCAGGACAGAGGCGCAGGCATTGTACAGCATGGTGACAAACAGTCCGGACAGAATGACGCGGATATAGCTGTCTGATTGGATAAGAAGCTCCTGGGGCACGTTTAAAAGTCCGAGGATCCATGGGAGGCCTGCGAGACAGGCCAGTGTGAGGGACAGGGCAGTTAAAGCTCCAAGGAGCAGGCTGCCTGCGGCAAAGCGTTTTACTCCTTCTTCGTTTCCTGCGCCGAATTCTCTGGCGATCAGCAGAGAAAATCCGTTTGTAAGGCCGGACAGAAAGCCGATAAAAAGAGTACTGATGGAGGCGGTGGCCCCCACAGCTGCCAGAGCAGTTTCTCCCAGGGCGCTTCCTACTACGCGGGTATCAGCCAGACTGTAGCACAGCTGAAACATATTTCCAAGGGCTACGGGAACAGCAAAGCTGATCATGATCCGGGCCGGTGTGCCTTTTGTAAGATCCTTCATATATAAATCCTTTCGTGTTTTAAGTGTTTTTCCGTACCAGAATTTCACGGGTGATCCGCTGGCGGATCCCAACGACCCGTTTATGAAGACGATATGCCGACAAGCCTGCCGTTCTGCTTTTAAAAATACAGGTTACCGGCTCTCCGAAGCGAAAGCCCAGGCGGCTCAGACGGCGCTCCATGGCAGGTTCGGATATGATCCAGACCACCTGGGCTGTTTCGCCGGCTTTCAGATCGCATAAGGGAAATACCATGTTTTATCCATCCTTTTGACCCTGATACCATAGTATATGATAACAGGACTTAAGAGAGACTGATTTTTACCTCTCTGCGGATTTTCATGGAAGCTTCCTCTACCTCACAGTCATAGGCCAGAATATGCAGTCCGGCTCTGGCTCCTGCCCGCAGGGCGTCCCCAAAGGCTTTGTGTGTTTCATCATTGGGACGAAATTCCCTTACTCCTTCCATCTGTATGACAAAGAGCACAAAGGCCTCAAAGCCTTCGGCAACAGCTTCGGACAGGCCCTGAAGGTGCTTTACACCCCGCTCTGTGGGAGCATCGGGAAAGCGGACGATTCCATTTTCTTCCAGGGTTACGCCCTTTATCTCCATGAAGGCAGGTTTTAAGGCTCCGGTCTGCTGGTTTTCCAGCATAAATGCCAGATCGAACCGGGAATCTTTGTGGACTACCTCCCGCCGGATCTTACGGGGCAGCCAGATGCTCCCAGATGGATCAAAGGGCTGGAGCATCCGGAGCGCGTTGTCGTTTGGCTCCTTTTGGGAGAGGTTCTCCATCCATTCCAGGGCAGCCCGGTTGGGCGCCTGGGAATCCATATTGATCAGAAGGTTTCCCTTATAGACCGCGATTAGGTCAAATTCTGTTTTCCTTCCCATTTCCCTGGCGTGGGGGTGAAATTCCAGCACCACGGTACAGCCGGAGGTAAGCAGTTCTCTGCAGCGTCCTGTATTTTTTACATGGCAGATAACACGCTGGCCGTTTACCTCCACATAGGCGATAAAGCGATTGGGACGTTCCAGAAAACGTCCCTTCACTGTATGTTCATATCTCATGTCAACCTCATTTTTCCGGAAAAATCCGGTTTTTGTTTCGGCTATCATAATAAGGCAAATTTTGGGTTCACGCAAGTGTTTCCTGCGGCCGTTTTCTTCTTTTACAACAGTAATTTCAAGAAAAATTCCCGTTCCTGCCCCTTAACAGTTGCACCTCTCATTAAAATATGCTAAACTTTCTGCAAATAAGGGTCCGGGGCTGTGCGTTCAGACTGGCAGTCCCTCAAAGTATACATCGCATAAAGAAAGGAAATTGATTATGGCATTATCTTACCAGAGTACCAGAGGCGGACAGGCCGGGGTCACAGCATCCCAGGCCGTCCTTCAGGGTCTGGCTGCCGACGGCGGCCTGTTTATGCCCACTGAAATTCCGAAGCTGGATGTTTCTATTGAAAAGCTGGCCGGAATGACCTATCAGGAGACCGCATATGAGGTGATGAAGCTTTTCCTCACAGATTATACGGAAGAGGAATTGAAGTCCTGTATTGCGAAAGCCTATGACAGCAAATTTGACACAGAGGAGATCGCTCCGTTAGCAAAGGCCGATGGCGCTTATTATCTGGAACTTTACCATGGGAGCACCATTGCGTTTAAGGATATGGCATTATCTATTCTGCCTCATCTGATGACCACTGCGGCAAAGAAGAACCATGCAGATAAGGAAATCGTGATCTTAACGGCTACTTCCGGCGATACCGGAAAGGCAGCTATGGCAGGCTTTGCGGATGTACCCGGCACCCGTATCATCGTATTTTATCCCAAAGGCGGCGTAAGTCCGGTGCAGGAGCGCCAGATGCGCACCCAGAAGGGGGAGAACACGGCAGTTGTCGCCATCCACGGCAATTTTGACGACGCCCAGACCGGAGTAAAGAATCTTTTCAATAACAAGGAGCTGGCAAAGGAGCTGGCAGAGAAGGGATTCCAGTTTTCCTCCGCCAATTCCATTAACATTGGCCGTCTGGTGCCTCAGGTTGTGTACTATGTATACGCCTATGCAAAGCTTCTGGCAAATGAGGAGATCGCTGCCGGGGAGGAGATCAATGTGGTGGTTCCCACAGGCAATTTCGGCAACATTCTCGCAGCCTATTTTGCCAAGAAAATGGGGCTTCCCATCCGTACTCTGATCTGTGCCTCTAATGATAATAAGGTGCTGTACGATTTCTTCACCACAGGCACTTATGACCGCAGAAGGGAGTTTATTCTTACCAATTCTCCGTCCATGGATATTTTGATCTCCAGCAATCTGGAGCGCCTGATCTATTTAAGTACAGGCCCGGATCCGAAAGCAAACGCCGCTCTGATGAAGGAGCTGGCAGAGGATGGCCATTATACTATTACGGATGAGATGCGGGCCTTTATGGCTGATTTTAAGGGCGGTTTTGCCACAGAGGAGGAAAATGAAGCTGCGATACGGACCATTTTCCAGGATACAGGCTATCTCATCGACACACATACAGGCGTGGCAGCGGCCGTATACGGACAGTATAAAAAGGAAACAGGCGATCAGACAAAGACGGTTATTGCGTCCACGGCCAGTCCCTTTAAGTTCTCACGCAGTGTAATGGATGCTGTAAAGGGTAAAGCGGCCACAGAGGGAAAGGATGAGTTTGATGTGGCCGATGAGCTGGCTGCAGCTGCCGGCCTTGTGCTTCCAAAAGCGGTAGAGGAGATACGTACTGCGCCCATCCGCCATGACAGAGAGTGCGCTGTGGATGAGATGGAGGAAACCGTTAAGAATATCCTTGGGATTTCATAAAAGTTCTTCCATTTTTGGATGGTATGGTTTATAATGAATTCGAAACTGTTAAAAACATAACAAAGTAGAACTGCGTTCCAGGGCTGTTATCCGGGTTCCGGGTTCATGCAGCTGGGGGAGCGCCCAAGTATAAGGAGGAAATATTATGTTAGTATCAGCAAAAGATATGCTTGAAAAAGCAAGAGCAGGCAAATATGCAGTAGGTCACTTCAATATCAATAATCTGGAGTGGGCAAAAGCAGTTCTTCTGACTGCAGAAGAGCTTCAGTCCCCGGTTATCCTGGGTGTATCCGAGGGCGCAGGCAAGTACATGACCGGATTTAAGACCGTAGCAGCTATGGTTTCTGCTATGCTTGAGGAATTAAATATTACCGTACCGGTGGCACTTCACTTAGACCACGGCTCCTACGAGGGCTGCTACAAGTGCATTAAGGCCGGATTCTCCTCTATTATGTTTGACGGCTCTCATTATCCGATCGAAGAGAATGTGGAGAAGACAAAAGAGCTGGTTAAGATCGCTCATACAATGGGCCTGTCCTTAGAGGCTGAGGTAGGCTCTATCGGCGGCGAGGAAGACGGCGTGGTAGGCGCAGGCGAGTGTGCAGATCCTGCAGAGTGCAAGGCTATCGCTGATCTGGGTGTTGACTTCCTTGCAGCAGGTATCGGAAATATCCACGGCAAGTATCCGGAGAACTGGCAGGGCTTAAACTTCGACGTACTGGAGAAGGTTAAGGAAGCAACCGGCGATATGCCGTTAGTTCTTCACGGCGGTACAGGTATTCCCGAGGATATGATCAAGAAGGCTATCAGCCTGGGCGTTGCAAAGATCAACGTAAATACAGAATGCCAGCTTTCCTTCGCAGAGGCTACCAGAAAGTACATCGAGGCAGGAAAGGATCAGCAGGGCAAGGGCTTTGACCCAAGAAAGCTGTTAGCTCCTGGCGCAGAGGCAATCCGCGCAACTGTAAAAGAGAAGATGGAGCTGTTTGGTTCTGTTGGAAAGGCAAATGCATAAGCTCTGTGAATTAAAACTTATTAGAATAAACTGATTCTGTTTTTGGAAAAACCGCTTGCATTTTCACGGGAAATGGTTTATTTTATAACAAAAGAACGAGGGCGTTCTCTTTTTGAAAAAGGAGAGAACGCCTTTTGCTGTACAAAACCGCCTTTTGGGGTGCATTGGGGAAAGGGGACACCATGAAAAGAGAGGATGGAGAATCTATGAGCAAAGTAATAAGTGTTACAGAGATGTTTGGCAAGGATGTGTTTAATGATGCCGTGATGAGAGACCGTCTGCCTAAAAGCGTATATAAGAAGCTGAAAAAGACCATTGAGGATGGCGCAGAGCTGGATCCCAGTATTGCAGATGTGGTAGCTCATGCTATGAAAGACTGGGCGATTGACCATGGTGCAACCCATTTTACTCACTGGTTCCAGCCTCTTACAGGCGTTACGGCTGAGAAGCACGATTCCTTTGTTTCCGCTCCCGTTGAAGGCCGTGTGATCATGGAGTTTTCTGGAAAAGAACTCATAAAGGGTGAACCGGATGCTTCCTCCTTCCCCTCCGGCGGCCTGCGCGCAACCTTTGAGGCCAGAGGCTATACGGTATGGGACTGTACCTCTCCGGCTTTCTTAAAAGAGGACGCTATCGGCGTGACCCTCTGTATTCCTACCTCCTTCTGTTCCTATAAGGGTGAGGCTCTGGATAAAAAGACCCCTCTGCTGCGCTCCATGCAGGCCATCAATGAGCAGTCCCTGCGGATCTTGCGCTTGTTTGGAAACACCACTGCAAAACGGGTCAATCCTTCCGTGGGACCAGAGCAGGAGTATTTCCTGGTTGACCGCCAGAAGTATCTGCAGAGAAAGGATTTAATTTATACCGGCCGCACCTTATTCGGCGCTATGCCGCCAAAGGGGCAGGAGATGGACGACCACTATTTCGGCATCATCAGAGAGCGGATTGGCGCCTATATGAACGATGTAAATAAGGAACTGTGGAAGCTGGGAGTGCCTGCCAAGACCCAGCACAACGAGGCAGCCCCGGCCCAGCATGAGCTGGCTCCCATCTATGAGGGCGTGAACCAGGCCGTAGACCACAATCAGCTGGTGATGGAGACATTAAAAAAGGTAGCCGGACGCCACGGCATGGCCTGCCTTCTCCACGAAAAGCCTTTCTATGGGGTAAATGGCTCCGGTAAGCACAACAACTGGTCCCTGACTGCCGACGACGGCACCAACCTGATGAACCCCGGCGATACGCCCCATGAGAATATCCAGTTCCTTCTGGTTTTAGCCTGCATCATCAAGGCTGTAGACCGCCATGCAGATCTGCTCCGTGAATCTGCCTCTGATGTGGGAAATGATCACAGACTGGGAGCAGACGAGGCTCCGCCGGCAATTATTTCCATTTTCCTGGGCGAGCAGCTGGAGGATGTGATCGACCAGCTTTGCGACACCGGAGAAGCGACCCATTCCAAGAAGGGCGGAACTCTGCGCACCGGCGTAAATATCCTGCCGGATCTGGACAAGGATGCTACCGACCGGAACCGCACCTCACCCTTTGCTTTTACAGGCAATAAATTTGAGTTCCGTATGGTAGGTTCCTCTGATTCCGTAGCATCTGCCAATACGGTGTTAAATACCATTGTGGCAGAAGCCTTTAAGGAAGCGGCTGATCAGCTGGAGCAGGCCGAGGACTTTGATATGGCAGTCCATGACCTCATTAAAGAGCTTCTGGCAGCTCACAGAAGAGTTATCTTCAATGGAAACGGCTATTCTGAGGAGTGGGTAAAGGAAGCCGAACAGAGAGGGCTTCCCAACCTTCGCTCTATGGTAGACGCGATCCCGGCTCTTGTGACAGACAAGGCGGTAAAGCTGTTTGAGGAGTTCGGCGTATTCACTAGAGCCGAGCTGGAGTCCAGAGCCGAGGTAGAATACGAAAGCTATGCAAAGAGCATTAACATTGAGGCAAAGACCATGATCGATATGGCAGGAAAGCAGATCATTCCTGCAGTGATCCGCTACACCACCCAGCTGGCAGGTTCCATTTCCGCGGTTAGAAATGCCTGCCCGGAGGCAGACGTGAGCACACAGACAGAGCTTTTGCTGGAATCCTCAGACCTTCTGGCTGAGACAAAAACAGCCCTGTCTGCCTTGGAAGATGCAACGGCCCGCTGCGCAGCCATGGAAAGCGGAAAGGATCAGGCACTGGCATACCACAGTGAGGTCGTTCCTGCCATGGAGGCCTTAAGGACTCCTGTAGACCGTCTGGAGATGCTGGTGGACAAGGATCTGTGGCCCATGCCAAGCTACGGCGATCTGATTTTTGAAGTGTAATACGACAATTGTTTAACTGGTCATTTTAGAAGACAGAGCCTGCGGCTGCCCGGAAGGGGATAGCTGCAGGCTGTTTTCTTTGGCCGCTTTGCTGTATAATAGGGATATTATCAGTAAGTAAGGGGATGTATATGAAAATTCTGATCATAGAGGATGAGCGGCTGCTGGCCGGTTCTATAAAAGATCTTTTAGAGATCCAGGGTTTTGAGGCCGAGGCTGTATATGACGGAGAAACCGGTTTTACATATGCAGGCACCGGGATTTATGATCTGATCATACTGGATGTGATGATGCCGGGAAAAAGCGGCTATGAGGTGGCAAGGGAGCTTCGGGCCAGCCGTCTGGGAACGCCCATTCTAATGCTTACGGCCCGTTCTGCTCTGGAGGATCGGATCGCAGGGCTGGATGCCGGGGCAGATTATTATCTGACAAAGCCCTTTGACACCAGAGAGCTTACTGCCTGCGTCCGCGCCCTGCTTCGCCGCCAGGGAGGACAGGTGGATGAGGTAGGGATGGGAAAGACCTGTTTGGATCTTTCGACGGCTGTTTTAAGCTGCGGGGACAGACAGATCCGGCTTTCTGCGAAAGAGTTTGATATTATGCGCCTTTTATTTCAGTCCGGGGCAGGAAATCTTTCTAAGGAAATGATCCTGGAAAAGGTGTGGGGCTATGATTCAGATGCAGTGGAAAACCATGTAGAGGTTTATATTGGTTTTTTGAGGAAAAAGCTGTTAAGCATTGGGTCAGATGTACGTATTGAGTCCATCCGGCGAATGGGATATCATCTGGAGGTGGCAGAACATGATTTATAGGCTGAGAGTGAAGTTTGTAGTTATCAACATGACGATAGTGGTTCTGATGATGAGTGTGGTATTCGGCCTGGTGTACCATTTTACAAGAGCAGATCTGGAAGAAAAGAGCATCCGCATGATGGAAAAGATTGCAAACCGACCCTTTCAGATTGAGATGCCCGGAGAACAGAGCGAGCAGATCCGTCTTCCTTTTTTTATCCTGCATCTGGGAACCGGGGGAGAACTGATCGCCAGCAGCGGCGGCTATTTTGATCTGTCTGATCAGGAATTTCTCATGGATCTCATTGTAAGGGCACGTTCCTCCCATCAAAAGGTAGGAGTGATAAAGGAATACGGCTTTCGGTACTATAAGACCAATACGCCCTACAGGTATAGCCTGGTATTTGCGGATATTTCCAGTGAAACGGCGGCGCTAAAGGGGCTGGTGAGAACCTGCGCCCTGATCGCGGGTCTGAGTTTTATCCTATTTTTAGCCATCAGCATCTGGCTTTCCGGCTGGGCGGTGCGGCCGGTGGAAAAGGCCTGGAAACAGCAGCGCCAGTTTGTGGCCGACGCCTCCCACGAGTTAAAAACGCCTTTGACTGTAATTATGACCAATGCGGAGCTTCTGCAGTCCTCCGGCTGTGGGGAAGAAGAGCAGAGACGTTTTTCCGAAGCCATCCTTGCCATGTCACGGCAGATGAGGGGGCTGATCGAACAGATGCTGGATCTGGCCCGTGCTGACAGCGGACAGGCAGAAGCAGCTTTTGAACAGGTGGATTTAAGCCGGACAGCAGAGGATTCGCTTCTTCTTTTTGAACCCCTTTATTTTGAACAGGGATTAACGCTTTATGCAGAAATAGAAGAAGGTATTCTGATCTGGGGCTTAAAGGACAGACTGAGCCAGCTTCTGGATATTCTTTTAGACAATGCCTGCAAATATTCGAGCCAGGGCGGAACCACCTGGGTAAAGCTTAAAAAACAGGGAAAAAGCCACTGCATACTCACTGTAGAAAATCAGGGTCCTTCGATTGATCCCGAAGACTTAAGCCAGATCTTCAAACGCTTTTACTGCGCCGATCCCGCCCGCAATACCTCCGGAAGCTACGGCCTGGGCCTTTCCATTGCGGAAAAGACCGTACAGCTTCATCACGGAAAAATACACGCTGAAAGCAGGGATGGGATCAATCGATTTTGGGTGGAGCTGCCCTGTGTTCTGGGGCCTGGTGTGCAGGGCTACGGTTTCCGGCTATAAAGTCGGATGATTCCCTCTTGCATCCATATATTTCCAGTGCTATACTGAAGCCATACTTCAGATTTTTAAAGGAGAGGCCAGATGTTAATTTGATCCATTTATTTTGACGCATGAAGATTTGTGAATGCAGGCGCAGTACCATGAAAGCGTCCTGTTATTTCATGCTGCCAAAATGGATCAGTACACCAGGTTCTCTCTTTTTTATGCTGTATATTAACCGCATACGCCGGTCGCCCAGCTTTCAATGGGCGGTTGGCTGCTGGGCCCGGCCCTATCTAAAAGAGAAGATACTATGCAGAGATCCTTTGGCAGCAGAGGGTCTCTGTTTTTTTATTTCACAGGAAAGTGCGGTCTGACACAGGTGGAAAAGCATATAGCAGCATATATTTTAAGAGGATAATTAGAAATGAAAACAATATTTGAGAAAATGTTCGGCCAGTACAGAGGTATGAGAAGAGAATTATATATTCTTTTCTGGGGAAAGGCAGCAACAAATATGGGAGCTATGATATGGCCCATGCTGACGCTGATTTTGAGCAATAAACTGGGAATGAATGCACAGGAGATCGCCAAGATCACCATAGCTATGGGAGTGGTACAGTTTCCTGCAAACCTGCTGGGAGGAAAGCTGGCAGACTGCTGCAATAAGAAAAAGCTCATCATTATCTGCGATTTGGTAACGGTCATCTGTTACCTGACAGCAGCGGTTCTTCCTGTATCCATGGCACAGATCCTGCTGTTTTTTTCAGCAGGAATCTTTCAGACAATGGAAAATCCGTCCTATGACGCGCTGGTAGCAGATCTGAGCACCGCCGAAAACAGGGAAAAGGCCTACAGCCTTATGTATCTGGGACTCAATCTGGGGATTATTCTGTCCCCAACCATAGGAGGAATCCTGTTTGAGAACCATCTGGGCCTTGCTTACGCCATTGACGGGCTCACGACCCTGTCGTTCACCATTTTGATCCTTCTTTTTATAAAGGACATCACCCCGGTAAAGGAAAAACAAACCATTTATGAAGAGGCAAAAGAAACCCAGTCCACATGGAAAATCCTCAGGGAGCAGACGGGAGGCGGCGTATTCCATAAATTTTCAGCCCCATTTCAGCATAAATTGTTATAATGCCAGAAAAACAAAAATCCAATCAGGAGGTCAACCATGATACAGGTAGAGCATTTAACAAAATGCTATGGGGATGTGACAGCGGTAGATGATCTGTCCTTTGAGATAGAAGGCGGCCATGTATACGGCTTTTTGGGTCCAAACGGCGCAGGAAAATCCACCACCATGAACATCATGACAGGATGTCTGTCAGCCACAAAGGGAAGCGTAAAGATTGACGGCTTCGACATTTTTGAAGAACCGGCCCAGGCAAAGAAACGGATCGGCTATCTTCCGGAGCAGCCGCCCCTTTATATGAACGAGACACCGGCAGAGTATCTGCGCTTTGTAGGAGAAGCAAAGGGGCTTAAGAGAAAAGAGCTGCACAGCCAGATTGACAGTGTGATCGGGAGGACAGGTCTAGACCATGTGCGAAACCGCAGGATCAGCGCCCTGTCTAAAGGATATAAACAGAGAGTCGGGATCGCTCAGGCCCTTCTGGGGGATCCGAAAGTGGTCATACTGGATGAGCCGACAGTAGGACTGGATCCCTTACAGATCATAGAAATCCGCGATTTGATCAAAGATCTGGGAAGAGAGCATACGGTCATTTTCAGCTCCCACATTCTTTCCGAGGTTCAGACTATCTGTGAGAAAATCCTTATTATTGCCAGAGGAAAGCTCATCGCCTTTGACGAGCCGGAAAACCTTGAAAAACGCCTCCTTTCACCGGGAGAGATTACTCTGGTAGCAGAGGCGGACGCCAGGGAAACAGAAGAACTTCTCTCCGGTATGGAGCACATTACAGAACAGACCATAGAAGAAAAGGAGATAGAACGGACCGCAGCTACCCTCCATTCGGACTGCGAGGATATCTATGAGGTGTCAAAAGCCCTGTTTAAGCGTTTTTCAGCCGCCGGCAAACCCCTTCTTGAAATGAATGTGAAAAAGGCGGATCTGGAGGAAATATTTATTGAGCTGACAGAGAGCGCCCAAACAGAAGATATTAAAACCGAGGAATCCGAAGCAGGAGAGGAGGAAATGGCATGACCGCCGTATTAAAGCATGAGCTCCGCAATTATTTCCATACCCTGACCGCCTATGTATTCGGCGCATTTTTGCTGGCCTTTATCGGTCTGGGAGCCACCTTATATAATCTTCAGGCAGCAGTAAGCAATTTTGAGTTTGTATTAAGCTTCGGCAGCCTGGTATTTGTAGTAATTGTACCTATTTTAACCATGCGCGTCATTGCAGAGGAGAAGAAGCAGAGAACAGACCAGCTGTTATACTCCCTTCCCATTACCACCACAGAGGTTGTACTGGGAAAATATCTGGCGCTTCTTGTTGTATATCTGATCCCCTTGGCGGTTGTTTCCGTATATCCGCTGATATTTGCCCGCTATGGAGATGTATACCTTTTGACCTCCTACGGCTCTATCTTTGCCTTTTTTGTTTTGGGCGCAGCCTTGATCGCTCTGGGAGTATTCATTTCCTCCCTGACAGACAATCAGGGCTTTGCGGCAGGAATCGGCATTGCGGTGATCCTACTCAACTACTACAGCGCCAGTCTGTCCGAGTATGTATCTTCTACTCCGGCAGGCGCCCTGATCGCAGCCTTTGCCCTGGTGATCGTCCTGGGAGTGGTAATACGCCATTTAACAAAAAATGAACATCTGGCTTATGGATTTTATTTCCTGGCCGGCGGCGCAGTGCTTATTTTATATCTGGCAGACCCGGAAGCTTTTTCCGGACTTCTGCCCTCAGTTATGAAAACGCTTTCCCTGTTTGAACGTTTTTATGTGTTTGTAAACGGGGTGTTTGATCTCACTGCGATCGTATATTTTGTGACCTTTGCCGCATTTTTCCTGTTTTTATCGGTGCAGTCACTGGAAAAAAGGAGGTATAACTGATGAAACAGAACCGTAATGCCTTTTGCGGCGGAGCCTATTCCCTGATTCTTTCCGCAGTGGTTCTTACAATCCTTATTGTAGTCAATATACTGGTAAACGCCCTTCCGGAGAATCTGACAAAATACGATATCAGCGCGGCAAAGCTCTATTCCATTACCAGCAATACAAAGGCGGTGGTAAACGGGCTGGATGAGGATGTAACCATTTACTGGATCGTGCAGGCAGACAAAGAGGATGCGGTTATTGAAAACCTGTTAAATAAATACGACAGCCTTTCAGACCATATCCAGATCGTAAAGAAAAATCCGGATGTATATCCTACCTTTGCAGAGCAGTACACAGATGAAGAGGCCGCCAACAACAGCCTGGTTGTAGAATGCGGCGAACGCAGCCGTTTTATCGGTTATGATGATATTTATGTTCAGGAGGCAGATATCTACTCCTATTCCTACAATACCTCCTTTGACGGAGAGGGAGCCATTACTTCTGCCATTGACTATGTGGTAAATGAAGAGCAGCCCAAAGTATATCTTTTAGAGGGACATGGGGAAAGAGAACTTCCTGCCTCCTTCAAGGAGCAGATTGAAAAGGAAAATATCCAGTTAGAGCAGCTGTCTCTTCTGAATGTAGATTCCATTCTTGAGGATGCAGCCGGAATTATGATCTATGCGCCCTCCAGCGACATTTCTAGAGAAGAACAGACCATGCTTGCAGATTACACCAAAAAGGGAGGAAAGCTTTTTGCGGCGGCAGGGCCTGTAAAGGAAGGCAGTCTTGACAACCTTCACGGCCTTTTAGAGGAATACGGCGTTACCGCCCAGGACGGGATCGTAGTAGAGGGAGACAGAGAGCGCTATGCTCTTCAGACGCCTTACGCCCTTCTTCCTCAGATGGAGAGCAGCGATATTACAGATGCTCTCATTGAAGAGCACTATTATCCCATTCTTCCCATTGTCCAGGGATTAAAGGTAGATGAAACGAAAGCCGCAGGCCGGGTGACAACCCTTCTGTCAACTACAGACCAGGCCTTCAGCAAGATGGCAGGCTATGAGCTTTCCACCTATGAACGGGAGGAAGGAGACGTTGATGGCCCATTTGCGGCAGCCGTGTCTATTTCCTGTGAAAATGAAGGACGGATCCTGTGGTTTGGCTCCTCAGACTTTTTAGAGGATATGTATAATGCCCTTTCCTCTGGTGCAAACGGGGATCTGGGAATGAATGCCCTTTCTTCCATGATCGGAGAGAGCGAGGCCATGGCGATTCGGAGCAAATCCCTAAACTATAATTATCTTACCATCAGCGAATCTGCTTCTGCCATGCTTCAGGCGGTAATGATCGGTGTTTTCCCGCTTGCATACCTGGGAATTGGCATTTGTGTGGTAATGAGAAGGAGGAGAATGCAGAATGAAGCGGGCTAAACGGTTATATATCCTTCTGGGAGTTCTGGCGGTGCTGTCCGTGGCGGCCATTGCGGTGATCCAGAGGGAGGAGCATAAGGAAAAGATCAAAGACAGCGGTGAAACCATCCTTCAGATTCCCTATGAGGGTGTCACGGCCCTTTCGTGGGAAAATGAGTCGGAAAGCCTTTCGTTCCATAAGGGAGAGGACGGAGTCTGGACCTATGATGAGGATGAAAAATTTCCTGTGAGCGAAGAAAAGATAAAAGAACTCTTAGAGCCCTTTGAGGAATTTGCAGCAGCCTTTGTGATCGAAGAGGTAGAGGATTACAGTCAGTACGGTCTGAATGATCCTGTCTGCACGATTCATCTGGAAAATGGGGAGCAGGAGCTTGAAATAAAGCTGGGCAATTTCAGCAATATGGATTCCCAGCGCTATGTGTCCATCGGAGACGGAAAAGCTTATCTGGTAAAAGACGATCCTCTGAATTATTTTGACGCGGTGTTAAAGGATATGCTGAAGCAGGATGAGATCCCTGAGCTTGAGACAGTAAGCAGCCTGCGGTTTACAGGACCGGAGACCTATGAAGCAGTCCGCATAGAGGACAGCGGGGCTTCCTACAGCAGCGAGGATGTTTATTTTAAGAAGGATGAGGAAAACCTGCTTCCCTTAGATCCGGTGCAGGTGGATGAATATATCAGAACCCTCCAGAATTTGGATCTGTCTGACTACGCTTCCTACTATGTTTCAGAGGAAGAGTGGAGCACCTATGGACTGGATGCGCCGGAGCTGTCCTTAGAGGCCGATTATACCTTTGAAAATGAGGACAAAGAGAACGTATCCGGTACGTTTACCGTAAGCGTAAGCCGTGATCCGAAGGAAAAAGAAAAGGCAGAGAAGAAGGAGAACTCTGAGGAAAACAACGGGGAAGAGGAAGAAATTACCGCATACGCAAGAGTAAATAATTCCCAGATCGCCTATAAGCTGACTGCGGAGGACTATAAAGGCCTGATGGCCATGAAATATGATGACCTGCGCCATAAAGAAGTATTCTGGGGCGATACAGAGGAGATCACAGGAATTGACATTTCCTTAGAGGGAGCTGACTACAGCCTTACTTCCAAAGGCAAAAAGGATGACCGCACCTGGACGTATCAGGAGGAGGAAATAGAGACAGATGAACTGTTCTCTGCTCTGAAAGGCTTAAAAGCAGATTGCTTTACAGAAGAGGAATCGGGACAAAAGGAGGAAATCCGCCTGACCCTCCATCTGGATAATGAAGTTTCTCCCCAGGTAACGATCGTCCTTTACCGTTATGACGGAAGCAGCTGTCTGGCAGAGGCAGATGGAAAGACAGTCTCTCTGATTCCCAGATCTCAGGCAGTGGATCTCATCGAGGCAGTAAATACCATTGTTTTGGGAAATACAGAGGATTAGCTCTTGCATTTCCCTGCGTCCGTGCTATAATGTTCATATAAAATAAAAATATAATATAAATGAACAAAAATGTCAGTGGACAGGGGAGCAAAGATTTCTCTGTCCGCTGACAGTGCATATACAGGATGAAGAATGGAGGATCATATGGACAGATTGGGGTTGATATGCAGAAACATTTTGGAGGAGCCATATATTACTCAGCGGGAGCTGGCAAAGAGAATGGAGCTGTCTTTAGGGACCATTAACGGGCTGATCAAAGAATGTACGGAAAAAGGCTATATCAGAGAAGATGAGGATCAGAGAGGAAAACGGCTTGCTCTTACAGAAACGGGACAGGCTGTTTTAGCGCCCTATAAGGTAGACGGAGCTCTGATCATTGCCGCAGGCTTTGGCTCCCGTTTTGTCCCTCTTACCTTTGAAACGCCCAAGGGGCTTTTAGAGGTATTTGGAGAGCGTATGATCGAACGCCAGATCCGCCAGCTCCATGAGGCCGGAGTATATGATATTACCATTGCAGTCGGGTATCTGAAAGAGAAATTTGAATATCTGATCGACAAATATGATGTAAAGCTTCTCTACAATCCGGAGTATTCCTGCAAAAATACCCTGGCTACGGTTTACAGAGCCAGACATCTGTTAAAGGGCCGCAATATGTACATTTTATCCTCTGATAACTGGCTGCGGGACAATATGTACCACGCCTATGAGTGCGGAGCCTGGTACAGCGCCTCCTTCCAGAAAGGGGATACCAAGGAGTGGTGCTTTACCTTTACTAAAAAGGGAAGGATTACAGATGTAAATGTAGGCGGAAGGGATCAGTGGGTGATGTACGGCCCGGTCTATCTGTCCAGAGAATTTTCAGCCCGGTTCCTTCCGGTATTAGAAGCCTACTATGAAACTCCGGGAACGGAACAGTTTTACTGGGAGCAGCCCTTTGTAGATATGCTCAAGGGAGAGGCAAAGCGCCGTCTGGAGGCAGAAGGGGGAACGCTTCTTGCCCGCGCAGAAGAGACTTCCGGCTGGAAGGCGTCTCAGTGGGATCAGATCGAGATGGATGTAAACCGTCAGCCTGAAAACCAGGTGTATGAATTTGAAAATCTGGAGGAGCTGCGCCTGTTTGATGAACGCTATCAGAACCATTCGGATAATGCGGCAATGGATCTGGTATCCAGGGTATTTAAGGTGCCTGAGTCCCATATTACAGATATCCGCTGCCTGAAAGCCGGAATGACAAATAAATCATTCTTGTTCCGGGTGGATGGCGCTCACTGCATCTGCAGGATTCCGGGGCCGGGGACAGAGCTTTTAATCAACCGCAGGGAGGAAAAAGAGGTTTATGATACCGTAGCCTCTCTGGGGATTACGGAAGAAGTGCTGTACATGAACCCGGATACCGGCTATAAGATTGCACGGTACTATGAAAACGCCCGGAATGCAGCGGCAGATAACTGGAAAGATATGGAAATCTGTATGGGTATTGTAAGAAAGCTTCACCAGTCTGGTCTTACAGTAGATCATTCCTTTGATATTCGGGAACGGATAGATTTTTATGAAAGGCTCTGCCTGCAGCATGGAGGAATCCCTTTTGAAGATTATGAGAAGGTCAGAGGCTGGATGAATGAGCTGATGGATCGTTTGGATCAGATGGATCGTCCACAATGTCTCTGCCATATTGACGCAAATGTGGATAACTTCCTGATGTTTGAGGGCGGCAGTGCAAAACTGCTGGATTGGGAATATGCAGGAATGTGCGACCCTGTTATGGATATTTCCATGTCGGCGATTTATTCTTACTATGATGCAGAGCAGACGGAAAAGCTTTTAGAGATTTATTTAAAGAGAAAGCCTTCAAAGGAAGAATATTATTCCGTATTTGCAAATGCGGCCCTGGGCGGTTTCCTCTGGTGCCTGTGGGCTGTATACAAGGCAGCTTTAGGAGAGGAATTTGGAGAATATACTATCATCATGTACCGGTATGCAAAGGGCTATTATAAAAAATTAAAGGCTCTGTAGCAGGTATGAAAATTTACGGAAATTGTAATAAAATTGTTACCTTCCTTACAGATAATCTGTGCTATAATTAAAAGGATGAAAACCCGAAACAGACAAAGGGGCTTATATACAGAAGAATGAGGAGGAAAAGGCATGAAACGTAAGAAATGTCTGGCGGCTTTGACCGCAGCCGGCGTGATCAGCGCCATGGCCCTGGGAATGGCGGTTACATCCTATGCGGCAGACGGCTGGACCAAGACAAACGATCACTGGACCTATATTAACCAGGGAAAGACCCACACAGGCTGGCTTCAGACCAGCGAGGGTTATTACTATATGGATCTTTCTACCGGCTATATGACCACTGGTTTTAAGCAGATTGATGGAAAATGGTATTTCTTCCGTCCGGGCGGCCTGATGGCAAAGGGCTGGATCAATCCGGAATACGGCAAATGGTACTATATGCTGGAGGACGGCACCATGGTTACGGGTTGGCTGCGTATTGGCGATGATTACTATTTTATGCGCGGCGACGGCAGCATGGGAACCGGCTGGCGTGAGATGGACGGAGCCTGGTATTATTTCCAGGAAAACGGCAAGTGTGTTGTGAACGCATGGGCTCAGATTCAGGACAACTGGTATCTGTTCGGCACAGACGGAAAGATGATGACCGGCTGGGCAAAGGTAGACCAGGATTACTTCTATCTGAATACAGACGGACGTATGCTCATCGGCTGGCTCAGCGACAGCGAGGGCAGCAAGTATTATATGGATATGACAAACGGAAAGATGTCTGTAGGCTGGAAGCAGATCGACGGCAAGTGGTACTACTTCAACAGCAACGGTCACCTGATGACAGGCTGGATCCTGATCGACAGCAAGTATTATTACTTAAATCCGGCAGACGGCGGCGTGATGACAGCAGGAACTACCTTAAATATCAACGGTACCTCCTACAATTTTGACGCATCCGGCGTATGCCAGAATGCAAACGGCGTATCTGCACAAACGCCGGCTGCAGGAAACCAGTCTTCCGGAGGCGGCGTAACCGGTGAAAACGGCGGCCCCGGCGTATCAAAAACTTCTGGCAGTTCCAGCTCATCTGGTCCAGGTTCCAGCAGCTCCGGAACCACCAGCTCCAGCGGTCCTTCCAGCAGCGGCTCTCTGGAAGCCGGACGCACAGATGGACCAGGCTGATAAGAGAAATCCGATATGGAAACATGTGACAAGGACAAGTTGATAAAGGGGGATGCTGCGGCGGGACTGGCTGACAGCATCCTCCGTTTTTGCTATCAGTACGATATAAGGAGAGGAAAATGAAAAAGAGACAGGAGATGAGAAAGCGCTGCCAGGCACTTGTCCTGGCTGGAATTCTGGGCGCAGGAACCCTTGGGTCTGCGTATACGGCCTACGCTGCAGGGCCGGGAGAAATGCCGGCGTCTGTTGGAGCGTCTGCTGCAGGAGGCCCGGGAGAAACAGGAGGATCCGGAGGAACCGGCAATGTGCCTTCTGCCTCCAGCACTTCTGAGAATGCAAAAGGAGCAGACCAGACCAATCCAAATGCATGGAAAAAGGTAAACGGCGTCTATCAGATGCCGGACGGAAGCGCCATTCAAAATGTGCTTGCCAGAGGAATTGACGTATCCAGATGGCAGGGGGAGATCAACTGGAGCCAGGTCGCAGCAGATGACGTGTCCTTCGTGATGCTGGGAACCCGTTCCAAGGGAGCGGTAGATCCCTATTTTCACCGGAATATCCAGCAGGCCAGCGCCGCCGGCGTGAAGGTGGGCGTGTATATTTACTCATTGGCGGTAACGGTGGAAATGGCAGAGGCAGAGGCCGATTTTGTGCTGGATCTGATCCATGATTATCCTGTTTCCTATCCTGTAGCTTTCGATATGGAGGATTCTACTCAGGGAAACCTTTCAAAAGAGGAGCTGGCAGCGATCGCAAATGCGTTCTGCAAAAAGATATCCGATTCCGGATATTATCCGATTATCTATGCAAATGAAAACTGGCTGAAAAATAAGCTGGATATGAGCCTGATGGATTATCCCGTATGGGTAGCCCGTTATTCTGCCCGTCCCAGCTACCAGAACCCTGTTATGTGGCAGGCGACCAGCACCGGTTCTGTAAAGGGAATCAATGGAAATGTGGATATTGATTTCCAGTTTAAGGATTTCTCCGGCCAGATTCCGGCCAATACCTGGCGTACCATTAACGGGAAACGGTATTATTACAGCAACTATGCCAAACAGAAAAACGCCTGGGCTCAGGATAGTTCAGACTGGTATTATATGGACAGCGAAGGCCTTGCGTCCACGGGCTGGATCACGGTATCCGGCAGCCGTTATTATCTGGACGAGACCACGGGAAAGATGCAGACTGGCTGGCGTCAGGATCAGGGAAAATGGTACTATCTGGGAAGCTCAGGAGCTGTTAAAAAAGGCTGGATAGAGGACAATGGAGCCTGGTATTATACAGACTCCAACGGTATCATGCAGACCGGCTGGCTGGATGCAGACGGAAAGCGGTATTATATGGAGTCTTCCGGAAAAATGGCGGTTGGATGGACAAACCAAAACGGCAAATGGTACTATCTGGACGCATCAGGTGCCCTGGCAAAGGGCTGGATCCAGGATAATGGCTCCTGGTATTGCTCAGATACAAACGGCGTGATGCAGACCGGCTGGCTGAGTGAAGGCGGAAAGCGGTATTATCTGAAGGGCTCCGGCGTGATGGCGACCGGCTGGCGTGAGATGGATGGAGCCTGGTATTATTTTGACGGAAGCGGAGCGATGACCACGGGCATGATCGAGGTAAACGGTCTCCATTATTATATGGATCCCTCCACAGGACGCATGGCTGCAGGACAGACGCTGGAGATCGGCGGCGCTGTTTATGAGGCAGCAGCAGACGGCCATCTGATTCCTCAGGGGCAGGAGGAAAGCGGTTCCACAAACCAGGAGAGCGCGTCCGACAGTGCAGGAACGGCTTCCGGCAGCTCCGGCACATCCTCTAACCCCATTATTATCCCGTCAAACGGAAGCGGAAACAGCTCTTCCTCCCAAAACGTTCCAGAGCCCTCAGCTCCTGTTACAGGAATCAACGGCGGCCCCGGTGTCAGCTCTGCTCCCTCCCAGGGGCAGGTAGCGGCGGGGGAGAAGCCGGGAGTGTAGAAGGGGCATATGCAAAAAATTTACTCGACCGATCTTATTATACTATGGATTGCGGACTCTTCGGAGTCCGTTTTCTGTTTTTAGGACATAAAAATGGAGCTGCTACTCCAGTAGATTATTTATCTGCTTTTGCAGCAGACAGCCCCTTTTTCTATGTATTTTTTAATAAGATAATGTTATACTTTCTTATAGGAAAAATGGTGGATGTGTATTAGATGCTAATATACACGAAAAAGCAGATGGATTGGAGATAGAAGAATGGCGGTTCAAACAAAAGGACTTTGTAAGTATTGTGGAAAAGAGTATACAAAAAGCGGTATGCTGCGCCATTTGCAGGCGTGCAAAAAGAGAAGCGCAAAGCTTACTGAAGAAAAAAGGAAAAGAATATGTCAATATTTTCAGGTTGTTATTACTGGAAAATATCAAAAAGATTATTGGTTAATCGTAGAAGCAAGTGAGAATACTACGCTAAAAGAGTTGGATTGGTTTATTCGCGACATATGGGTAGAATGCTGCGAACATCTGAGCGCATTCACGATTCATGGAGAACAGTATGAAAGCAATCCGGATACGGATTCTTTTTGGGGAAAACCTTCCAGAAATATGAATTATCGATTAAAAGACGTTGTGGATGTCGGCGATAACTTTTTATATGAATATGATTTTGGTTCAACCACAGAATTGGTATTAAGTATACATAGCTGCCGCGATGGAGAAAAAAAGAATAATGAAATTGTAATTTTATCAAGAAATAATCCTCCTAAAATTCTTTGCAGTAACTGCGAACAAAATGAGGCGAAATGGGTTAATCCAGAAGGATATTATGAAGGAGAGCCTTTTTGGTGTGATGAGTGTTTAAAGGCGGAAAGTGATGAAGAGGGAGAATATTATAAACCGGAATTTTTGCTGCCTGTTTGTAATTCTCCCAGGATGGGGGTGTGCGGATATGGGGGAAGTGACAGTTATCCAGATCAATTTGAGCCAGATGAACAATAAAATCTTTGAGATGAGGTGACATAGTGCAGGATATTATTTGTGAATTACAGGATATGAAACATCTGGACTGGGCGGCAAAAAAAATGTCACCGGGAACTCCAGGGTGCTTTTTGAAGGCGTATGAAGAAGTGAATGGGAAAAGATTATATTATAAATTATCGAATTATGATAGTTATCGTGGGGTATTTGGTCATGAGTGTGTCAATGAATTGATTGTAAGCCGGGTGATGGATGTTTTGAGAATTCCGCATGTAAAGTATAAACTGATACATGCAAGGATTGTTATTGATGGTAAAGAACAAGAAACATGGGTTTCTGTTTCAGAAAATTTTCGTAAGGACAATGAAGAAAAGCTGGCGTATGATTTGTATTATGATTTGCAAAAAGAAGGTAATGAATCTCCGTTAGAGTTTGCAATAAGAAACGGTTGGGGATTATATATGTACCAGATGTTCTGTATTGATTATTTGATTGCTAATAGAGATCGGCACGGAAGCAATCTGGAAGTGTTAAGAAATGATGAAGAAGACAGTGTGAGAATGGCACCTTTGTTTGATCAGGGAGTATCGTTATTGTTTTCAACATATGGTGATGAAAAACTTCTGAAAGAAATAGACGTGATGAGAGATTTTCCAGTTAATAATTATATCGGCTCAAAATCTCTAGAGTATAATCTGTTATTGATACCAAAAGAATACGATTTACAGATTTGGAAACTGAAAATAGAAGATCAGGATTATATTTTCAATGGTATAGATCATGTTTTATCAGAGGTTCATAGGAATAAAATCTGGGAAATGATTTGGAAAAGGTGGTGTTTTTTTGAACAGGTACGCAATCAAGAGAAATAATAGAAATAAAATCGTCGGAATATTAAATTATGATGAAAGAACAAAGAAATACACAATAGATATTCCAGAAAATGTTACTCCTAAGGAAACTCCGTTTATGATGTCGCTATTTTTAAAAAAAGGTATCCGGACCATGAATTCAGACTGGAGTATGCGTTGGGTACAGAGTAGAATTATTCCAAGTAGCAGACAGAATATAGGAGAAATACTTCGGGTGAATGGAATGCGTTCCTATGACGAGCATAAATTACTATTAAAAAATGAAGGGAGAAGTTGTCAGGATGAATTTTATATTGAACACATGTAGTTTCGAGGTGTTCTGAGGAGTAATGAGAAGCCAAGCGTTCTCAGTTCAGCAAACGTTAATCTTGTCCCGGCAGTGTCAGCTGTCTGGTGTTATATGGAACGGGGCTGTTGCAAAAGCAGATAAATAATCTACTGGAGCAGCAGCTTCATTTTTATGAAAAAACAGGGCCTCAAATTATTTGAAGCGATCCGTCTATTTCTACATTCTCCCTCATATAAATAAATCAATCTACCAATCTGCCCGGAGGCCTGAATGTGAAGTGGAAACACAGGGTCCATCTGTTGTCGGCTGTTCTGTCCGCCGATTTTATCCTTCTGGCATATCTGATCTGCCTTTTGGCTGCTCCGGTTACGGTCAGGGAGGCATCAGCACCTGAGGGTACGTTTGAGCCGGAAAAATATCTCGCTCTTACTTTTGATGACGGCCCCCATCCCGTCCATACGCCGGTTCTTTTAGATGGTTTAAAGGAACGGGGAGTACCTGCTACCTTTTTTCTCATGGGAAGCTGTATACCGGGAAACGAGGCTCTGGTAAAACGGATGCAGGAAGAAGGCCACCTGATCGGAAATCACAGCTATAATCATGTGCGCCTTACAAAAGCGGGTCCTGCGGCTGTCTGTGAGGCGGTAGACCGCACCAGCGGGATGATCGAGGACATTACGGGCTCCCGACCTCAATATATGCGTCCGCCCTACGGAGACTGGAACGAGGAGCTGGAGTGTCAGTCCGGCATGACGACAGTCCTCTGGTCTGTGGATTCCCTGGACTGGAAGCTCAGAAACCAGAAGCGTATCGTAAAGAAGGTCTTGAAAGAAGCTGAGGATGGGGATATTATATTGATGCATGATATATTTGATACATCTGTGTCAGCGGCTCTGGAGCTGATCGATATCCTCCAGAGAGAAGGATATACCTTTGTTACAGCCGATGAACTGATGATTGACTGAAAGAGAGATAAAGATGAATCTGTTTGATTATATGAGAGAAAATACAATGGAAAAGGAAGCGCCTCTCGCTTCCCGTCTCCGCCCAAGGACGTTGGATGAGGTGGTGGGGCAGCAGCATATCATTGGAAAGGACAAGCTCCTTTACCGCGCCATCAAAGCGGACAAACTTGGATCTCTTATTTTCTACGGCCCGCCAGGAACCGGAAAAACCACGCTGGCAAAGGTTATTGCCAACACCACCAGCGCTGAATTTAAGCAGATCAACGCCACAGTGGCCGGAAAAAAGGATATGGAGGAGATTGTGGCCGCCGCAAAGGACAGCAGGGGAATGTACGGCAAAAGAACCATTTTGTTTGTAGACGAGATCCACCGCTTTAACAAGGGACAGCAGGATTATCTTCTTCCCTTTGTAGAGGACGGCACCTTGATCCTTATCGGCGCTACGACGGAAAATCCTTATTTCGAGGTCAACAGCGCTCTTATCTCCAGATCCCGCATTTTTGAGCTGAAGCCTCTGGAAACGCAGGATATTCTGGAACTGATCCAAAGGGCCATTACGGATGTGGAACGGGGGATGGGTACATATGATGCAGTGATCGAGCCGGATGCAGCCCGGTTCCTGGCAGATGCGGCCAATGGAGATGCCAGAGCTGCCTTAAATGCAGTCGAGCTGGGTGTACTTACTACAGACCGAAGCCCGGACGGGAAGATCCACATTGATCTGGCAGCGGCTCAGGAATGCATCCAAAAGCGGGCTGTGCGCTACGATAAGGACGGAGACAGCCATTATGATACCATTTCCGCTTTTATAAAAAGTATGAGGGGCTCTGATCCGGATGCAGCTGTGTACTATCTGGCGCGGATGATTTATGCAGGTGAAGATATTAAGTTTATTTCCCGCCGGATTATGATCTGCGCTGCAGAAGATGTGGGAAATGCGGATCCCCAGGCATTGACAGTAGCGGTAAGCGCCGCTCAGGCCGCAGAGCGCATCGGTCTGCCGGAGGCTCAGATCATCCTTTCGCAGGCAGTGACCTATGTGGCCTGTGCACCCAAGAGCAATGCGGCCTGCTGCGCTATTCAGGATGCCATGGAGGCGGTAAAGACGGAGCGTGCCATGCCTGTTCCCGTGCATCTTCAGGACAGGCATTATAAGGGCGCAGGAGCCTTAGGACATGGAGACGGCTATCTCTACGCCCATGATTATCCCAAGCATTATGTACGCCAGCAGTATCTGCCTGATGGCATGGAGGGCCGTATCTTTTACAGGCCGTCGGACAATGGATATGAAACACAGATGAAAGCCCATATGGAATGGCTTAAAAATTAAACTTTACAATCACAGGGGAGAGCGTTTATAATGTCTGTATAAGCAATCAGGGCGCTTTCCCCGCATATTCCAGGGGCTTTCTGTCTGAGATATCAGCGCCCGGACTCATTCACGGTCAGAACCGTTCCGGTTTTGTACCATTCCCACTTTTGATTACATTTAGATAATTCAGGATCAATACAACTGTTCGTAAAATTAAGGAGAATCATATGCGAGAAAAATTACAGACCCTTCCTTTAGCGGAGCTCAAGGAATTGGCGAAATCTCAGGGGCTTAAAGGCATCAGCACCCTCAGAAAAGCTGAGATCATAGAACTTTTGTGCCGGGAAAATGAGGCGGCCGCACAGTCTGAAGCTGTTTTGCAGCCGGATTCCGGTTCCAGTGAAGGCCGTGAGGCACAAAGCAGCCGTGAACCCCAAAGCAGCAAAGAAAACGGTGAGCCGCGGGACAGCGAAAAGTCACGGGACAGCGGAAAGCCGCGCGATGGACGCCCACAGCGTGACTCCTCACGTCAAACCCGTTTTGTCAGACAGCCCCGGACTTCATACGGGCAGCAAAATTCCAGAGAAGCTTCCAGGGATTCAGCAGAAAGCAGGGAGCCAAAGGAGAGCCGGGAATCCAGAGACAACAGGGAGTCAAGAGAGAGCCGGGAATCCAGGGAAACAGGAGACATTCGTGACACCAGAGAGACACGGGCAGACGTCCGCGAATCCCGTCCAGAGCCTCGCAGTGACGCTTCCGGCATTGCCGGTCAGGATATGGCAGAGCTTGACAGCGGAATTGAGGCAAACGGTATTCTGGAAGTTATGCCGGATGGCTTTGGCTTTATCCGCTGCGAAAATTTCCTTCCGGGAGAAAATGACGTTTATGTGGCTCCTTCACAGATCCGCCGGTTCAATTTAAAAACAGGTGATATCATTGTAGGAAACAGAAGGATCAAAGCAGTAACGGAGAAATTCGCCGCCCTTCTTTATATCAAAACAGTGAACGGATATCCCTTAAGCGCCACAGAACGCCGCCCGAATTTTGAAGATCTTACTCCCATTTTCCCAAATGAGCGTCTTCATATGGAAACACGGGGAGAGCGTAACTCTGTAGCAATGCGTGTGCTGGATCTTTTATCGCCCATTGGAAAGGGCCAGAGAGGCATGATCGTTTCTCCGCCCAAGGCAGGAAAAACCACCCTTTTAAAGCAGGTCGCCAGAGCAATTACTGTAAATCATCCGGATATGCACCTGATGATCCTTTTGATTGATGAACGGCCAGAGGAGGTAACGGACATCCGAGAGGCGATCGTAGGGCCAAACGTAGAGGTTATCTATTCCACCTTTGACGAGCAGCCGGACCGTCATAAGCGTGTATCAGAAATGGTGATCGAAAGGGCAAAGCGCCTGGTAGAACACGGGAGAGATGTGATTATCCTTTTAGACAGTATTACCCGTCTTGCAAGGGCTTATAACCTTACCGTAGCTCCCAGCGGCCGTACCTTATCAGGAGGCCTTGACCCGGCTGCTCTTTATATGCCGAAGCGTTTCTTCGGAGCCGCCAGAAATATGCGGGAGGGCGGCAGCCTTACCATTCTGGCTACGGCTCTGGTAGATACAGGAAGCCGTATGGATGATGTAGTATATGAGGAATTTAAGGGAACCGGAAACATGGAGCTGGTTTTAGACCGCCGCCTGTCAGAAAAGCGGATTTTCCCGGCCATTGACATTTTAAAATCCGGTACCCGGAGGGATGACCTTCTTCTTAACCGGCAGGAAGCAGAGGCCGTAGACATAGTGCGGAAAGCCACCAATTCCCTGAAGCCCGATGAAGCCGTAGAGCGTATCCTGGATCTTTTCTCCAAGACAAGAAATAACTATGAATTCTGCGAAATGGTAAAGAAGATACGCCTGCTGTAAGGGAAGTTTTACTTGGCATCTACTTCCCTTTTTTTTCCTGGTGTAGTATAATCAAAAGCATAAAAATGCAGGTATTACGATGCATGGGAAATCAGGAGGGAGTATAGAAATGAAAGATTACATGAAGATCTATCAGGAATGGCTGTCCAATCCGTATTTTGATGAAGCCACCAAAGCCGAGTTAAAGGCCATTGAAGGCGATGAGAACGAGATCAAAGAGCGTTTTTATATGGATCTGGAGTTCGGAACCGCAGGCCTTAGGGGGATCATCGGAGCAGGAATCAACCGTATGAATATTTATGTAGTAAGACGGGCCACACAGGGACTGGCAAACTACATTATCAAGCAGGGCGCTGCAGACAAGGGCGTAGCCATTGCCTATGACTCCCGCAATATGTCTCCTGAATTTGCCATGGAGGCGGCTATGACTCTGGCAGCCAACGGAATCAAGGCATACAAGTTTGAATCCCTGCGCCCCACACCGGAGCTGTCCTTTGCTGTCCGCGAGCTGGGCTGCGTGGCAGGCATCAACATCACTGCCAGCCATAATCCGCCGGAGTACAACGGCTACAAGGTATACTGGGAGGACGGCGCACAGTTTACACCGCCTCACGACAAGGGCGTGACAGAGGAGGTTCTTGCCATCGAGGATCTGTCCAGCGTAAAGACCACAGACGAGGCTTCTGCCATCGCAGCGGGCAAGTATGAGGTTATCGGAAAAGAGATCGATGACAAGTACATCGCTCAGGTAAAGGCTCAGGTTGTAAACCAGAAGGCCATTGATGAGATGCAGGATCAGATCCGCATTGTATATACCCCTCTTCACGGCACTGGAAATATTCCTGCCAGAAGAGTGATGAAGGAGATCGGCTTTACTCACGTATATGTAGTTCCCGAGCAGGAGCTTCCGGACGGAAATTTCCCTACTGTAAGCTACCCAAACCCTGAGGCCAAAGAAGCCTTTGAACTGGGCTTAAAGCTGGCTAAGGAAAAGGACGCCGACCTTGTACTTGCCACAGACCCGGATGCCGACCGCCTGGGCGTATATGTAAAGGATGCAAAGTCCGGCGAATACATTCCTCTGACCGGAAATATGTCCGGTTCCCTGCTGTGCGAATATGTATTAAGCCAGAAGCAGGCTGAGGGCAAAATCCCGGCAGACGGACAGGTTGTAAAGTCCATCGTATCCACCAATCTGATCGACGCGGTAGCCAAAGCCTACGGTGCAGAGCTGATCGAGGTGCTTACAGGCTTTAAGTGGATCGGAAAGCAGATCCTTAAAAATGAAACCACAGGAACAGGAACCTATCTCTTTGGCATGGAAGAGAGCTATGGCTGCCTGATCGGCACCTATGCCCGTGATAAGGACGCTATTTCCGCTACGGCCGCTCTCTGCGAGGCAGCTGCCTACTATAAGCAGAAGGGAATGACCCTGTGGGATGCCATGGTAGCCATGTATGAGAAATACGGCTATTACAAGGATTCTGTCAAGTCTATCGGTTTATCCGGCATCGAAGGTCTGGCAAAGATCCAGTCCATCATGGAAACTCTGAGAAATAATACCCCTGCAGAGGTAGGCGGTTACAAGGTAGTATCAGCAAGAGACTACAAGCTGGATACGATCAGGGACATGGAGACAGGAGCGGTAAAGCCAACCGGACTTCCGGCCTCCAATGTACTGTACTATGACCTGGAGGACGGCGCATGGATCTGCGTAAGACCTTCCGGTACAGAGCCGAAGATCAAGTTCTACTTTGGCGTAAAGGGAACCTCCTTAGAGGATGCAGACCAGAAGGAAGCAGACCTTGGAGCAGCTGTTATGGCTATGGTAGATAAGATGATGTAATATAAAAGCAGTATAAAGATCAGCCGCCGGGCAGTGCGTACTGTCCGGCGGCTGATCGACGTTTATTTGTGAAGCTGTTTTTCTGCAATCTCCCGCAGTTCTTTAAATGCGGTTTCGAACCGTGTGGAACGGGCTCCCGGATTACGTTTCAGGATCCCTCTCTGGTATAAATCTATGTGGAGGGCCATATGCTGTCTCTGATGCGCCAGCTCAGACATCCTCCTGGTAAGAGAGCGGATCTGCTCTTCTTTGGAAGTCCTGTAAAGTGCAGCCTCGGCTTTTGCGGCAGCCAGCTTATGGGAAGCCTCTTCCTGGATATTGGCAAGTTTCTGGTTTGTTTCTGCTTTGAGCAGGGCTAACTGCACCTGTATATCTTCCAGTTCTGCCAGCATATGGGTCATGGAATCCAGTACCTTTGCCAGATTGAGGGCAGCCTGTACTGATTGTACGGTATCAAGGATGAAAAATACGGATATAAACAGAACCCAGAGCAAAAGCAGAGCTTGTGAGGTGTTTACGATCCAGAATTCCACCGGCTTATGGATTACCTCTGTCAGAAGCAGGGTAAGAACCCCCCAGGCAATAGAAGAAGAAAGGCAGATATATCCGTGTAAATTAAAAGCCTGGCTGCTGTAGTCCCAGTAGCGTACCCGGAACAGCTGTTCCATGCACCAGCCGGTTATATATTCAAGAGCAGTAGAAGCGGTCATGCCGGCCAGAAAGACCAAAAGGAGATGTTCTCTCAGAGGGAGGGATACCCACAGCATCATCACAGCTCCCGTACCATACAGAGGGAGCAGAGGCAGCCGCAGAAATCCCCGGTTTACAGGACGCCTTTCTTTTAGAGAAACATAGGATGATTCAAAGATCCACCCTAAAAAACAGTATAGATAGAAAATAAACAGCCATTGATACCAGGTGTATTGATACATATAATTATCCTCCATTAATGGTTGTATTATATTACCAGGTTACTACCCGGTCAATCACCTTTTGCTGTTCCTGTGAGGAACGGGTCAGATAGATGCGCGTGGTTTCGATGCTGTCATGTCCCATAAGGTCTGCCAGCAGGGAAATATCATTGAATTTTTCAAGAAAATTTTTTGCATACCGATGGCGGAAGGAATGGGGATATACCGTTTCAGGCCGGATCCGGTATCGTTTTGCAAGCACTTTAAGCTGTAAGCCGATCCCTCTGGGAGTAATGGGCTTTCCACAGCGGCTGGTAAATATATATCCGGATGACAGTTCTCTCTGTTTTAGCCACACAGCCATTTCCCTGCAAAGCTGTTTGGGAAAATAAATACGGCGCATTTTTCCCCCTTTCGTGTACAGATCCATACAGCCTACGGCAATGTGTTCTGCCTTGATCTGAACCAATTCGCTTACTCTGGCTCCTGTAGCGCCCAGAAACCGCACTACAAAGTACCAGAACAGATCCTGATCCTTCAAAAGTCCCTTTTTCAGTTTTTCATAATCCCGTTTTGAGATTATATTGTTGAGAAATGGTTTCTGCTGGCACCGCACAGGAGGAAGCCGGAAATCCTCCGGAATTCCACTGTTTTTTTGGTACTTCACATATTGGTTGATCCCATAGATCCGTGTATTTACTGTTGTAGGCCGGTATTTTTTCAAAAGCTCTCTTTTATAGTCCTGTAATTCGTCTACGGTCAGCTCCTGATGATTTTTATAAAATTCCCGCACAGACGCCGCATATACCCTTACCGTATTTTCCGACGCTCCATTTTCTGAAAGCATGCTTTTAAATTCCTCGATCCGATCCTCCGGGAGCAGGGAGTTTCCATTGTTCACATTCATCCCATATGTCTCCTTTCACCAGTCTACTACCTTATTTACGATCCTGTATTGCTCCGCGCTGCTTCTGCGCAGATAAATCCGCGTAGTTTCAATGCTCTCATGTCCCAAAAGATCTGCCAGCAGAGAAATATCCCCGCAGGCTTCAATAAAGTTTTTGGCGAACCGGTGGCGGAAAGAGTGGGGGTACATTACCTCCGGATCCAATCCATACCGTGCGGCAAAGGTTTTCAACCGCGAGCGTATGCCGGAGGGAGTAATAGGAGCTCCAAAGCGGTTTAAAAACAGGGCTCCATCTGTACGGGCTGTAAAGTCATCCCATTTAAAAAAGGCTTTTCGAAGATTTGAAGGAATATAAATCCTCCTCATCTTATCCCCTTTGGAATACAGATCCTTAAAACCGCAGTGTACATCCCCTACCTGAAAGGTTACAAGCTCGCTGACCCTGACTCCGGTAGCCGCCATAAGACGAACGAGGAAATAATAGACCATTTCCTCATCCTCTAAAAGCCTCTGTTTCAGATATTCATAATCGGCCTGACTGATAATCTTATCCAGCCAGGTTTTCTGCTGGATCCGTATCATGGGGGCAGGAGAAGACCGGAGCTTTTTATCTTCTATAAAACAGTTTATTGCCCTGAGTCTTAAGTTTACAGTCTGGGGCTTATAATGCTCAAGCAGATAAACCTTGTAAAGCTGTAGATTTCTGGAAGTAAGCTGGGGATAGAGCCTGTAAAACTGCTCCACAGCATAGCGGTAAACGCAGATGGTGTTATCGGACATATTTTTCTCCTGAAGGTGCTCCAGGAAAACCTCCAATCCCCGGACAGATGATGATTTTGTAATCGCATTCATAATGAATCCTCCTTTTTTCATCCATCCTAGACCGATTTTTTAGAAAATGTAAGTGTGGGGGCTGGATAGCTACCAGGTTACGATAGAATCAATGATCTCACGCTGTTCCTGGGAAGATTTTGTCAGATAGATCCGCGTGGTTTCAATACTTTCATGTCCCATCAGATCCGCAAGCAGAGCAATATCATTGCAGCGGGCCAGGAAATTTTTAGCGAACCGGTGGCGGAAGGAGTGTGGATATACTGTTTCCTCCGGAATACCATACTGTCTGGCACGGAGCTTAAGCTGGCTGTTGATCCAGCGGGGAGAAACGGCTCCGCCTTTTCGGTTGCGGAACAGAAAACCGGATCCCATGTTCTGCGAGTCCATCCACCCGGAAGCTTCTGAACAGAGATAGTCGGGGAAATAAATCCTGCGCACCTTTCCGCCTTTTGTATACAGATCCATATATCCAAGCTGTATATGCTCCCGTTTGATCTGGATCAGTTCACTGACTCTGGCTCCAGTACAGGCCAGGAACCGCACTGCAAAATACCATTTCATATCCCGATCTTTTTTCAGATTGTCTCTAAGCTTTTCATAATCCTTTTCTGAAATAATATTATCCAGAAATGGAGGATTCTGGCTGCGGATTACGCCAAGGCGGAAATTTTTTTCCGGAAGTGCCCATTTCCCACTTGTTTCATAAGAGTTTTTACACTCAGAACAGTAAGCCAGAAAGCGGTTTATACCATAGATCCGGCTGTTTACGGTAGAAATTTTATAGTGCTCCATCAGATACCGTCTGAATGCATCCAGATTCTCTGCGCTGATTTCTCCATAGAGCCTGAAAAAGAGCCGGAGAGCAGCCAGACAGCTGTCAACGGTGTGTTCTGATGCCCCATGCTCCTTCAGATACAGGATAAATTCCTCCTCCGGTTCCTTCGGCTTTTTTCGTTGTCCCATGATACATCCCGCCTCCTACCAGTTTACGACCTGATTGAAAATCCGCGCCTGCTCAGTGCTGGTCCGCCGCAGATAAATTCGGGTAGTTTCAATGCTTTCATGTCCAAGAAGATCGGATAAAAAAGAAATATCTCCGCCGCTTTCAATAAAATTTTTGGCAAACCTGTGGCGCAGTGAATGGGGATATACAACTCTTGGGTCAAGTCCATAGCGGCATCCAAGTACCTTTAACTGTTTGCGTACTCCTGAGACAGACATACGGCATCCGCTGTGATTCAAAAAAAGAGGCCCCTTTTTTCGGCCTTCATTGGAAAGCCAGTCCTTCAGCCTGATTTGCAGTCCTGACGGAATATATACACGCCTTATTTTATTGCCTTTTGAAATGATGTTCCGGTATCCGTGGGCGACGTCTTCGCAGTTAAATTCCACCAGTTCGCTGACCCGTACGCCTGTGGCTGCGATCAGACGCACGATATAGTAAAAGGTCAATTGTTCATCCTCCAGAAGCCGTTGCTTCAGATACTCATAGTCTCCCTGGCTGATCACATATTCGGTATATTTTTTTTGTTGAATTTTTAAAAGCCGCGTATTCATATTTTCTTTTTGCTGGAATCTGAGAAATGAATTCAGAGCACGTATTCTGGCATTTACAGTCTGCGGACGGTAGTGATCGATAAGATAGGCTTTGTAAAGGCTGATATGTTCCGGGGTGATCTCGCCGTACCGTTCAAGAAAATCCCTGGCTCCGAACATGTAAGAGGAAATTGTATTTGGGGACATATCACGGTTTTGAAGAAAGATTTGAAAGGCGGTCAGCGTTTCCGCCATGGCGTCTTTCCCTGTGACATTAGATGGCAGCTGTTTCATGCTGTGCCTCCTTAAAATAAATTTTGAAAATGATAATATCACAGATACAATTGAAAATGAAATAGTCAAATTGTTAATAAAGTACAAAAAATATATAAAAATAGTATATTTGTCATCTGTTTTATGAAAATTTAACAAAGATAGACAGAAATAAATAAAACTGTCATCTTATGTGCCTGAAAAAAGGCATGAGAACGATTCGCCCATGCCTTTCTATTTTGTCGGTATTTGATTTTGTTTTATTCAGCTGTCTCAGGAGCAGCTGCATCCTGCTGCCATACACCGTTTTCATCTACATAGAAGCCGTCCGGCGTAGTAGTATCCTTTAACATCCAGCCGTCCTCGTTGAGATAATACCATTTTCCGTCCGGATCCTGTTTCCAGCTGTTGGTGAGATAAGAGCCGTCAGACTGCCTGAATTTCCAGCCGATATCGACAGGCTCCCAGCCGGTTGCGACGCCGGGCCCCAGGTTTACGGTTTCTTTTACAACCGTAGAAGCATTCCCGTCCCATACGCCGTTTTCATCTACATGATATCCGTCCGGAGTATCTGTATTTACAGCCATCAGGGCCGCCATATTGAAGTAATAGTATTTTCCGTCTGTATCCTGGAACCAGGAGTTTGCCAGATAATAGCCGTTCTTCTGGATGTAGCGCCAGCCGTCCGTATCCTGGAACCAACCTGGCATATAGGACACGCGCTTGCCTTCCGGCGTTACATAATGGCCGTCCGGCGTAACGGTATCCTTAAGCATTACTCCGCGTTCATCCATGTAATACTGCTCATCTTCCAGAGTAAGCCAGCCATTTGTAATATAGGTTCCATCGGGCTTTAAGTATTTTTTCGAGCCGTCTGCTTCTGTCTGCCATCCGGGAGTAACCGTACCATTGTAAGCGCCGGCATCGGAACCATCTACATTGATGAGGTATTTGCGTACCTCCGGCGGGAGAGAAGAGGTGTCAGTGCCGTTGGGAAGATGGACTATATTGATATAGCGTTTATCCGTATCCAGATTTTTATTATTAGTTTTAAGGATGATCTGGAGCACCGGCTGAGTGCCTTCCGGCAGACTTCCCCAGTTTTCAGGAATCGCCCAGACTCCATCGGTATTTACCAGATCCGGCACAGTACCCCATGGTCTTGCATAGGTCATGGGGTCAAAGGTATAGGCATAATCATAGCCTCTGTTTAAGATCACATTGCTTTCAGTAATGGTATTTCCGCCTACAAGAATTGCAAAATAATTTCCATTTCCGCAGTCAATGGGACGCCATTCAAAGAGATAAGCGCCGCAGTTTTCCATAGATGTACTGGAAAGGGATGTATTTACGGCAGCAAAAGCCGGAAGAGAAGAGGACGCAGCCATCACAGCGGCCAGTCCAAAGCATAATAAACGTTTTCTGATCATGACGAGCCTCCTTTTTGTATCATTTTGAAGGGTATATTGAAATATAAAAAGAAGCGCTACAGCTAACATATCTCTATATCAGCTATAACGCTTCCCCCTTATGTCATATTAAATCTGACTGAATGTTGATCCGAAGATTAGTCCTCAACGTAGATAGCAACAATGCTGTTCTCGCCGTTAGCCTTCTTCTCGGTTACATAGTAGTAATCGCTGCCGTCCTTGTTCTTGCCCTTGCCATCAACGATCTTACCAGAGGTATTTACAAGGATGTACTCTTTCTTGTCGCCCTTAGCGTCCTTATCCTTGTATGTGATGGAGTAAGCCTCAGACAGATCCTCAGCCTTCTTGGTATTGCCATTTCCGATATTTACAGCGTCGTTACCATTCTTGCCGTCTAACTCATCCTTAACCTGTACGCCGTCAGCGTTCATAAATTCTTTAGCGTCATCCAGCTTGCGGTAGGTAGTATACTTAACCTTATCACCCTCATAGTGACTGGTCTTCTCAACAACGATGTACTTGTCATCGGAATCAGCCTTTAACAGCATACCAGACTGGTACAGCTTGTCATCTTCCTCACCGGTTACACCAGCACCCTTGTGGCCGCCGGACTTCTCGAAGTAGAAGTTGTGGTTCTCACCGTCAATCTCAACGTTGGTCTTGTTGGTTCTCATAGCGCCGTCGTCTCCGTCACCGAAGTAGAAGCACTTGTAGCCGTTTGGCTCGTAGAACTCAGCTGCATGATCAAGGAAGTCATCCTCGTTATCGAAGTTGTAGGTATCATGATCATCAGCGTATACGCTCAGGCTCTGATTAGCTTCATCTTCCTTGATGAACTTCAGACCGTTCAGCATACGGCCGTCATCACGGAATGCATACTTCTTGCCCTTGATGGTCTTGAACTCGCCTGCGTACAGATTGCCGCTGCCATCTGCATAGTACCAGAAGTCCTCGTCATCATTGTACTTATCTTCGTTCAGGTACTCAGCAGGAACTACCTTGAACCAGCCCTTGCTTACGCGGGCACCATCTTCAACACTATTGAAGTACTTCCAGGACTCGGTATACTTGGAATCGAATGCCTTACCGGTAATTACCTCTGCAGAAGAAGCTACATTGGAAGTGAATGCGTTAGGATTGGTACCCAGATCATCCTCATCCAGAGACCACTCAGCTACCATTGCGCCGTACTGGTCGAAAGCGTACTTCTTACCATTGATAGTCTTATCCTTGGTTCTGTCGCCGTCCTCAGCGAAGATCTTCTTACCATTGGATTTGAAGTAGAACCAACGTGTCTGATCCTCATCATCGTTGAATGCAGCAGCGGTGTACTTGTAGTCATCGTTGGTTGCTTCATCGTATGTGATATCCAGCTGTAACCAGCCAGTGGTCATTGCACCGTCATCTTCGCCGCCGAAGTAGTAAACGCCTTCCTTGAAGCCGTCACTGTCTGTATCGTCAACGCGCTCTGCGCTGTCCTCGTCAACCCAGCCGTACAGCATCTTGCCTTCGTCATCGAAAGCGTACTTCTTGCCATTGATGGTCTTTAAGGAAACCTTATCGTTGTCACCATTGGTTAAAGCCTTGCCGTTTGCCTGGAAGTAATACCAGTAGTGCTCTGGCTCGTCATCCTCGCCAGCATCCTCATTCTCAATAGCAACCCACTGGTTGGAAGCCATTACACCGTTGATATCTACATAGTAGTAGTTATCGCCGTCCTCGATGAGCTGATCGATTGCCATCTCACCGTCGCTGTCCAGGTAATACCAGTTGTTTCCGGACTTCTTCCAGGAATCGGTTGCTCTCTCGCCGTCACGGTTGTAGTATACCCATGTTCCGTCTTCCTCTGCCCAGCCAGTAGCTGCGAAAGAAGTCATGGAAGCGCCGATAGCGAGAAGTGCTGCTGTTGAAAGTACAGCAACTAACTTTGTCTGCTTCTTCATAATGAATGCACTCTCCTTTTTGTTTTTGAAATACTTTTTGAAATTCCTTAATTGCATTACGAGTAGATTATACTTCCGATAAGGAAAAATATAGGGAGTGCACCAAAAAACCGCCCTCCGGTGTTGGCGTACCGGAGGGCGGTTCTGCCTGACAAATGTCATGCAATGGAATGGTAGGTATAATAAAAAAGAAAATGTTAAAAAAGGGGGAACCGGACGGATCGCTCCGTCCGGGTATGAGTATGAAAAAGCTTGTAACTAATTCTTCTATAGTATGCCCTAAAAATGTGATAAAAATATGGACGTTCTATAAAAAAAAGATGAAATTCCTTATAAAATTATTACGGGAAAATTACAACGCAAAACTGCAGTGAAGCACAATATAAAAATCCCGTCCGGACTTGCCGGACGGGATACATTCATAAATAGGGGGATGTTATTTTAGGGGGGCCGGACGGATCACTCCGTCCGGTATGAGTATGAAAAAGCTTTGTGATTTCAAGTAATCACTTGAAACAAAGGCCTGTCCACCTCTCGGTGAACAGTGTTCATCATAAACAATAATTATGTCTAAAAGATGTACACACTATTAAAAAATCATAAATAAAATAAATAAAGAAAAAAAGTCTTTGAAAACTGGACAATATTGTATATAATAGGTACTATCAATTAAAACGTAACTATCCACAGCCTTTTGCACAGATGAAAACTGAGCCGGGCTGTTTTTGCCTGCCCTGCGGAATGCTTCCGCACTGCACCTGGAGATAATGAGGAGGAAATATTCATATGTTTTCAATGATGTCAAATGACATTGGAATCGACTTAGGAACCGCCAGTATCCTTGTATATATCAAGGGTAAGGGCGTTGTATTAAAAGAGCCGTCAGTAGTTGCCATTGACCGGGATACCAATAAGATCATGGCGATCGGCGAGGAAGCCCGTCTTATGATCGGACGTACTCCCGGCAATATTGTAGCAGTCCGTCCTCTGCGTCAGGGCGTTATTTCCGATTACACGATTACGGAAAAGATGATGAAGTATTTCATTAACAAGGCAGTTGGCAAGCGTACCTTAAGGAAGCCCCGCATCAGCGTATGTATTCCCAGCGGCGCGACTGAGGTAGAGAAAAAGGCAGTAGAGGATGCAACCTACCAGGCAGGCGCCCGTGAGGTTGCCATCATTGAGGAACCCGTAGCCGCAGCTATCGGAGCAGGCATTGACATTGGAAAGGCCTGCGGAAATATGATCGTTGACATCGGAGGCGGTACCGCAGATATCGCTGTGATTTCTCTGGGAGGCCCGGTTGTAAGCACCTCCATCAAAATTGCCGGTGATGACTTTGACGAGGCTCTGGTTCGTTATATGAGAAAGAAACACAATCTTCTGATCGGTGAGCGTACTGCTGAGGAGATCAAGATCAATATTGGTGCGGCCTCCCGCCGTCCGGAGGTTCTGACCATGGAGGTCAGAGGCCGGAACCTGGTGACAGGCCTTCCAAAAACCATTGTAGTTTCCTCTGAGGAGACACTGGAAGCGCTCAGAGAGCCGGCTCTTCAGATTGTAGACGCGGTACACAATGTATTAGAGCGTACTCCGCCGGAGCTGGCAGCGGATATTTTCGACCGCGGTATTGTTATGACAGGCGGCGGCTCCCTTTTAAGCGGTCTGGATGCGCTGATTGAAGAAAAGACAGGCATTACCACTGTGATCGCTGAGGATCCTTTGACAGCCGTAGCCATCGGAACCGGTAAATTCATCGAATTTGCTCATGGTATGACTTCTGCTCTGGAGGCTTCCATGGGAATCGGCGGCGGCAAAGAGCGGGATGATTATTAAAGCTTTATAAACCACAGAAGAACCCGGATTTCAGCCGGGTTCTTTTTATCACCGGTCCCCATCAGAGGGCAGAATCCATACAGAAGCAAAAGGCGGTATCCTTACTATGGCAACCATCACAGGATTTATTGAAAAAATAAAATTTCGGAATGAAGAAAACGGTTACACCATTATGACTGTCATCGATCAGAGCGACGGAGACGAAGTTGTGATGGTGGGAACGGTTTCCTATGCCGCAGAAGGCGATATGATCCAGGCCACAGGCCGTATGACAGAGCACCCTGTTTACGGTGAACAGCTTCAGATTGAAAGTTATGAGCTGAAAAACCCCGAAGATGCCGCTTCTATGGAGCGCTATCTGGGTTCCGGAGCCATCAAGGGGGTAGGCGCAGCTCTGGCAGCCCGGATCGTGCGCCGTTTTAAGGCAGATACCTTCCGGATCATGGAGGAAGAACCCGAACGCCTGTCAGAGATTAAGGGCATCAGCGAAAAAATGGCTATGGCTATCGGAGAACAGGTTCAGGAAAAGCGGGATATGCGTCAGGCCATGATGTTTCTTCAAAACTACGGCATCACCCTGAATCTGGCTGCTAAAATTTATCAGGAATATGGCCCGAAGCTGTACAGCATTATCAAGGAAAATCCCTATCGTCTGGCGGACGATATTCCCGGCGTTGGCTTTAAAATGGCAGACGAAATCGCCCGGAAAGTGGGAATTTTCACAGATTCCGATTACCGGATAAAAGCAGGTATCCTGTATGTGCTCCTGCAGGCGTCTGCAAATGGTCATACCTATCTGCCAAAGAGCCGGCTGTTTGAACAGGCGTCGGAGCTTTTAAAGGTGGCGCCCGAAACCATGGACAAGCACCTGATGGATATGCAGATCGACCGGAAACTGGTAGTAAAAATGCCCTTTTGCGAAGAAGGCCAGATCGCTGATCCGCTGATCTACTCCTCCCATTATTACTATCTGGAATTAAATACTGCCCGTATGCTTCACGACTTAAACATCCGGGGCGATATCCCGGAAACAGAGATTAAAACCAACCTTTTGAAAATCCAGAAGCAGGAAAAGATCCACCTGGACGAGCTTCAGGAGCAGGCGGTTTACGAGGCAGTGAACAGCGGGCTTTTAGTCATCACCGGCGGTCCAGGTACGGGAAAAACTACTACGATCAACGCGATCATCCGTTATTTTGAGGCTGAGGGCATGGAAATCCTTCTGGGAGCGCCTACCGGCCGTGCAGCCAAGCGCATGACCGAAGCTACCGGCTGGGAGGCCAGAACCATTCACCGCATGCTGGAGCTGGTTCCCATCGGGATAACCGGTTCTGGAAATAACGCATCCTCCGGCAATTCCACAGCGGGTATGCGTTTTGACCGGAATGAAGAGAATCCCCTGGATGCAGACGTGATCATTATTGATGAAATGTCTATGGTGGATATCAGCCTGATGCACTCTCTTTTGAGAGCTGTCAACGTGGGAACCCGGCTGATTCTGGTAGGTGATGTGGATCAGCTCCCCAGCGTAGGCCCCGGAAATGTTTTAAAAGATATCATAGGCTCCGGCTGTTTTAATGTAGTAAAGCTGACGCGTATCTTCCGTCAGGCAGCTCAGAGCGATATCATTGTAAATGCTCACCGCATCAACGAAGGCGAGACGGTAGATCTGTCCAAGCGAAGCCGGGATTTTCTTTTCATCCGCCGCGACAATCCTGATGCTGTCATAAGTGCCGCCATTACTCTGATTCAGAAAAAGCTTCCCGGCTACGTCCAGGCACAGGAAAATGAAATTCAGGTCATGACGCCTATGCGGAAAGGCGCTCTGGGGGTAGAACGGCTGAACCAGATCCTGCAGAACCATTTGAATCCCCCTTCGCCGGAGAAAAAGGAAAAAGAGGCCGGAGGGATTATTTACCGCACCGGAGACAAGGTCATGCAGATCCGCAACAACTATCAGCTGGAGTGGGAAGTCCGCAACCGTTACGGTATCCCTATTGACAAGGGCTCCGGCGTTTTCAACGGCGATATGGGGATGATACGGGAAATCAACGAGTATGCAGAGCTCCTTACCGTGGAATTTGACGAAGGGAAACTGGTGGAATACAGCTTTAAGCAGCTGGAGGAGCTGGAATTAGCCTACGCCATTACCATCCACAAATCCCAGGGAAGCGAGTATCCGGCTGTCATTATCCCCATGTATTCTGGCCCTCGGATGCTTATGACCCGAAATCTCCTCTATACCGCCGTCACCAGAGCCCGTTCCTGTGTCTGTCTGGTAGGACGGCCCGATGCATTTTATACCATGGCCTCAAATGCAATGGAACAGGAACGCTGTTCCGGCTTAAAGGCGCGAATCGAAGAAATCTATAAGGAGGAATCATGCCCCCAATAATGCCCCTGTCCCGTCTGTATGCCGGCTTTCTGGATCTTCTCTACCCCCGCCGGTGCCCTGTGTGCTCTGAAATTGTCATGCCGAAAGGAAATCTGATCTGCCCAGACTGTATGGAAAAGCTGGCCTTTGTCCGCTGTCCTGTGTGCAAATGCTGCGGCAAAGAGATTGTAAACCCTGAGGCCGAATACTGCTTTGACTGTACCAGACATCCCCATTCCTTTGATTCAGGGATGGCGTTGATCAATTACAATGATACAGCCAGCCGTTCCATGGCCCTGATCAAATACCACGGATGCAGGGAATATCTGGATTTTTATTCCGAGGCCATGTTCCGGCGCTTTGGCCCGGCGATCTGCCGCCTTTCTCCTGACTGCATTATCCCTGTGCCCGTCCATAAAAGCCGCCTGAAAAAGCGGGGATTTAATCAGGCTCAGGAGCTGGGGATCCGCCTTTCAGCAAAGACCGGGATTCCCATGAGAACTGAATTTCTGAAACGTACAAAAAAGACTCTGCCCCAAAAGGAACTGGATGCGGGAGCACGCCTCAAAAATCTGGAACAGGCCTTTGTATGCGGCAGGCTCCCGTCCGGAATACGCACCGTACTTCTGGTGGATGATATCTACACCACCGGAAGCACCATGGAAGCCTGCTCCAGAGCCTTAAAGAATGCCGGGGCAGAGCGGATTATCCCTGCGGTCATCTGTATCGGCTCAGGCCGTTAAAAACTCTTCATAAAAAAGACCGTCCTTCCTCTTGACGAACGCCGGATTTTTGTGTTATATTATACGGGCGAATGGAAGACAGGTCTTTTTTTTATGCTCAAAATTAAGACCTGAAGCAACTCAATGATTTACGATAAATTAAATGGAGGTGGAAGTCGTGCGCACAAAGATCACACTGGCATGTACAGAATGCAAGCAGCGTAACTACAACATGACGAAGGATAAGAAGACTCATCCGGACCGCATGGAGACCAAGAAGTACTGCAGATTCTGCAAGAGACATACGTTACACAAGGAAACAAAGTAATCCTGTTCAGTAAAGGACGTGAAATTATGGAAGAAAATACAGTGAATACTGCTGTAGAAACCACCGAAAAAGCGGCCAGGGCTGACAAGAAAACGGCTAAGCACGAGAAAAAGCCAAGCTTTTTCAAGGGCCTGAAAAAAGAGTACAAAAAGATCGTCTTTGCTGATAAGGAAACCGTAGCCAAGCAGACAGTTGCAGTGGTGATCATGTCCATTTTCATCGGTGTACTGATCGGCGTACTGGACATGGTTATGAAATTCGGTTTAAGTTTTATTCTTTAATTCAAAGGCGAGGGTGATTGTATGTCAGAAGCACATTGGTATGTAGTCCATACCTACTCAGGTTATGAGAACAAAGTCAAAGTCGATATCGAGAAGACCATTGAAAACAGAAATCTTCAGGATCAGATCCTTGAAGTGTCTGTGCCCATGCTCCCTGTAGTAGAGCTGAAAAACGGCGTGGAGAAGAAAGCCGACAAAAAGATGTTCCCGGGTTATGTACTGATCAACATGGTCATGAATGATGACACATGGTACGTAGTACGCAATACCCGAGGCGTTACAGGCTTTGTTGGTCCGGGCTCCAAACCGGTTCCTCTGACAGAAGAAGAGATGGCAAGTCTGGGCTTCGTAAAGACAGATGTCTTAGTCGATTTTGAAGTGGGAGATATGATAACCGTTATCTCCGGTGCATGGAAGGATACTGTAGGCGCCATTAAGGCTGTCAATGACAGTAAACAGACCATCACCATCAATGTAGAAATGTTCGGCCGCGAGACACCGGTCGAGCTGGGATTTGCTGAAGTCAAGAAGATGTAAGCAGATCTGTGGAACAGACAAAAAGATCAGCTTTTGCGGGTGCGAAGGCTGGTGGGAGGGACATTCCCGACAATACCACATGATTTTAGGAGGTGCCTAAGATGGCAAAGAAAGTAACAGGATATATCAAATTACAGATTCCAGCAGGCAAGGCTACACCAGCTCCGCCAGTTGGTCCGGCTCTTGGTCAGCACGGTGTAAACATCGTACAGTTCACCAAGGAGTTCAATGCTAGAACAGCAGATCAGGGCGACATGATCATCCCTGTAGTTATTACCGTATACGCTGACAGAAGCTTCAGCTTCATCACAAAGACTCCGCCTGCAGCAGTTCTGATCAAGAAGGCCTGCAGCATTAAGAGCGGTTCCGGCGTTCCTAACAAGACCAAGGTTGCCGTATTAAAGAAGGCTGATCTGCAGAAGATCGCAGAGACAAAGATGCCAGACTTAAACGCAGCAAGCCTGGAAGCAGCTATGAGCATGGTAGCCGGTACTGCAAGAAGTATGGGCGTTACCATCGAGGAGTAATAGGAATACCCGTTGTATTTGCAACAGAGAACGTGGGAGGGAGATTCCCCGTCAATACCACTAGGAGGTTATTTTAAATGAAATCAGGAAAAAGATATGCAGAGGCTATGAAGAACGTAGACCGCGCTGCACTTTATGACGTAGCAGACGCTATCTCTATCGTTAAGAAGAACGCTTCTGCAAAATTTGACGAGACTGTAGAGCTTCATATCAGAACAGGATGTGACGGACGTCACGCTGATCAGCAGATCCGCGGTGCTGTTGTACTTCCTCACGGAACCGGTAAGACCGTTCGTATTCTGGTATTCGCAAAGGGACCAAAGGCTGACGAGGCACAGGCAGCAGGAGCTGACTTTGTAGGAGCTGAGGAGCTGATCCCGAAGATCCAGAACGAAGGATGGCTGGATTTCGACGTTGTAGTAGCAACTCCTGACATGATGGGCGTTGTTGGTCGTCTGGGCCGTGTACTTGGACCCAAGGGCTTAATGCCAAACCCAAAGGCTGGTACCGTAACCATGGACGTAACCAAGGCTATCAACGATATCAAAGCTGGTAAGATCGAATACAGACTTGACAAGACAAACATTATCCATGTGCCAGTAGGAAAAGCTTCCTTCACCGAGGAGCAGTTAGCGGACAACTTCCAGACGCTTATGGACGCTATCTTAAAGGCAAAGCCAAGCACTGTAAAGGGCGCATACTTAAAGAGCGTAGCTCTTACCTCTACTATGGGTCCTGGCGTAAAGCTGAACGTAGCAAAGCTTTCCAACTAATTTGGAGTCCAGAATATAGAATCACAGCGGACAGCGCATTTTTGCGGGTCCGCTGTTTTATATTTTCTTGAAAAATAAGTTGACATTTTAAAATAAATGTGCTATCTTAGTACAAGTGTTGAATGCCCGAAGACAGCAGGTACCGTAAGGTGTAAGTTTAACGCCTGCCGAGGAACATACAAAACTCTGATCGAGATTTTGCGTCCTCTCTGTCCATGCGGCAGGGAGGTTTTTTATATCCGTTCCCATGCTATGGTTTTCAATGCACAAATACTATAAGGAGGTAAACCATTCATGGCAAAAGTTGAATTAAAGCAGCCAATCGTTGACGAGATCAAGGCTATGCTGGACGGCGCATGCGGCGCAGTTGTTGTTGACTACCGCGGCCTGACAGTTGAGCAGGATACAAGACTGCGTAAGCAGTTAAGAGAAGCTGGCGTGTCTTACAAGGTATACAAGAATACCCTGATCAAGCGTGCCGCAGAAGGAACAGAGTTCGCAGCTCTGGATCCACATCTGGAAGGACCTACTGCTCTTGCAGTATCCAAAGATGATGCTACTGCACCTGCAAGAATCCTTGCTGAGTTCGCAAAGACAGCTCCAAATCTGGAACTGAAGGGCTCCGTAGTAGAAGGAACCTACTACGATCAGGCTGGTACTCAGGTGATCGCTACAATCCCATCCAGAGAGGTACTTCTTGGCAAGCTGCTTGGAAGCATCCAGTCCCCAATCACCAATCTGGCACGCGTTCTCAACCAGATCGCAGAAAAGAACGGTGGCGCAGCAGAAGCATAAGCTTCAATGCAAAATTTGGCCGCCCGCAGCCGCTTAGACCGGCATGGGCCGCATAAGATGAAAGACCATATTATCGAAAGTAAATAATAAACAGGAGGAAATTAAAATGGCAAAGTTAACAACCGCTGAGTTTATCGAAGCTATCAAGGAATTATCCGTATTAGAACTGAACGAGTTAGTAAAGGCATGTGAGGAAGAGTTTGGCGTATCTGCAGCAGCAGGCGTTGTAGTTGCAGCAGCAGGTGCTGGCGCAGCAGCAGCTGAGGAGAAGACTGAGTTCGACGTAGAGCTGACTGAGGTTGGTCCTAACAAGGTTAAGGTTATCAAGGTTGTTCGTGAAGCTACCGGTCTTGGCCTGAAGGAAGCTAAGGACGTAGTTGACGGCGCACCAAAGGTATTAAAGCAGGGCGCTTCCAAGGAAGAGGCAGAGGATATCAAAACAAAGTTAGAGGCAGAGGGAGCAAAGGTTACTCTGAAGTAATCAGGCTTTTCGCTGATAACGTCCTGAGATATCATTTCTGTATCAACGGATATAATAAGAACCGCAGATCTGTGAAAATGGATCCTGCGGTTCTTTTTTATACTAAGGAATATATACACCGTTTACATCTACACGGTACTGGCCGACCATGGTATCCTTTGCCATACTGCAGTCGGAATCATTAAAGAAATACCATTTTCCTCCCAGTTCTTTCCATCCTCTGGCAGCAGCGCCGGTTTCTGTGAGATAATACCATTTTCCTGCATAATCCAGCCAGGTGTTGGTCATCATCCGTCCGTCTCCGCCCATATAGTACCAGGACTCTCCGCTCTCTACCCAGATGTTGCTGGCCTGAGCTCCCTGGGCATTCACCCAGTACCACTGTCCTTCGGTATAGATCCATTTCTGTTTTGCCATCTCTCCGTCTTCCTGCATCCAGTAGCGGTTATTTCCGTCCTGAATCCACTGGTTTTTCACGGGATTTCCGTTTGCATCAAAATAATACCAGCGATTCTGTACGTCCACCCATCCTGATTTTCTGGAAGTAGCCACCGGATTTACAGAAGTTGTTACATCTGCCAGACTTATAAAAGCAGATCCGGTTCCCATCACTGCTGCCAACCCCAAAGCAGCCATTGTTTTTGTAAAACGTTTCATAACTCTTCTCCTTTCTGATAATCGTCTGAAAACTAACGTTTCATAATGATATAGTATATCCGTTGTCAAATTCTGTCAATTAAAAAATGCAGTAAAAAAGCCCGGCAGACGCAGCAGAAAATACATCCTGCCGCATGCGCCGGACCTGTTTTAAAACCTCTCCAAATATACGTGTCAATGTATCATGCTTCTGTGATTTTTAACTCAATCAGCTTCTTCTGAAATTCATCCGGGGATAGACTGCACTTTTCAGCTGCCTGTTTTAAGGTCAAAGTCCCATCAGAAATGAGATCGTAGTAGGTTTTGTATTTACCGGTTTCAAGCTTTTTCAGCCGCTCCTCCGGCGGTGCATTATCTGTGAAAATGGTCTGCAGCATTCCAAGCAGATGTTCCTCTGTTTCGCCATGCCCCAGCCGTATGAAAACAGCGCTCATCAGATCATAGTTTTTCTTAGGGATATCTATTTTCCTATAAATATCCTTTTTGGCTATGGTAAACCCTGTAATAGACTGCTGCATATTTTTAGGGATATCATCTCCCATACAGATCCATATGCTGTAGACCTTTTGAATCACATTATAATTCGTATCTCTTGAAACCGTTTGAAGTTGATTTGAAATCATACGGGACATATAATAAATGGCCCATTTTTCAAGCGGATATCCAAGACGGCTTTCACGCGCAGCATTCTGGGCTTCCACATCAATATACAAATACACCTGAGTTTTCGTACGGTTTGGCAGCAGCGCCCGCAGCCGGACATCATAATATACCGTGGTTTGTAAATAAGCAGTATCTTCCTTATCGAGTCCCTGGATCTGTTCCGGGAAACCATTTACCGGCAGATAAAGTTCTATCTGATCTGGTTCGATATAGGCTTCGGCAATTTCATGGATCGGTGTATCCGCGTATTCAGGGATAACACCTTTCAGTATATTTGCCAGAACCCACCGCGACTTTAGAACTGCCTTGCATACATGATCTGTTTTCTGGGCGTCAGGACCCGCCGAAAGAATTGTATTAGCCGTATATGTGTTTTGTAAATTCATTCCGTCCTTTCCCACGCACTCCTGTTTTGATTATAGCATCCGGCTATTTAAGACGCAAGAGCAACGGAAACCGTTTTCTTTTCATTAAATTTACATCCATGTACACAGATAAATACAATAATACACTTATTCAATACTTTTGTAATAATTACGTAAGAAAATGCACAGGTAAAAGTTATGGCTTTTTTTCGGAATTTATAATATACTATGTCATGTGATGGAGCTGGTTATTCATCCGGGAAATATCAATATTCCTAAAAATAAGCAGTTTTTGCAAAAAATGCAAAAAAAGTATTGATAATTTTCCTTATCGGAAGTATAATCTACTCGTAATGCAATTAAGGAATTTCAAAAAGTATTTCAAAAACAAAAAGGAGAGTGCATTCATTATGAAGAAGCAGACAAAGTTAGTTGCTGTACTTTCAACAGCAGCACTTCTCGCTATCGGCGCTTCCATGACTTCTTTCGCAGCTACAGGCTGGGCAGAGGAAGACGGAACATGGGTATACTACAACCGTGACGGCGAGAGAGCAACCGATTCCTGGAAGAAGTCCGGAAACAACTGGTATTACCTGGACAGCGACGGTGAGATGGCAATTGATCAGCTCATCGAGGACGGCGATAACTACTACTATGTAGATATCAACGGCGTTATGGCTTCCAATCAGTGGGTTGCTATTGAGAATGAGGATGCTGGCGACGACAACGAGCCAGAGCACTACTGGTATTACTTCCAGGCTAATGGTAAGGCTCTTACCAATGGCGATAACACAAACATCGCTCTGAAGACCATCAACGGCAAGAAGTACGCTTTCGACGAGGAAGGCAAGATGCTGTACGGATGGGTTGCAGAAGACAACGCAGAGCGCATTGACAATACAGATGGTGACGGCTTCAAGGAAGGCGATTACTACTTCGGCGGCGAGGACGATGGTGCTATGACTGTTGGCTGGCTGCAGATGGATATTACATATGACGAGGCAACCAATGACTACGAAATCGCTCCTGTATTCAATGAGGACGAGGATCAGACACGTTGGTTCTACTTCCAGTCTAATGGTAAGAAAGTAAAGGCTAAAGATGGAGATGTTCAGAAGAGCAAGACCATCAACGGCAAGAAGTATGAGTTCGACGTTAACGGTGCTATGACAGCAGAGTGGTCTCTGGATGTTGAGAAGGCTTCTAACGATGGCGTAAAGGATGGCAACAGCACATCTTCTACCAATAGTGTAGCAGCTAAGTACGCTAAGGAGTGGAGATACTTCAGCAGCGTTGAAGATGGCGCCCGCGTAAGCAAGGGCTGGTTCAAGGTAGTAGCAGCTGAGTACCTGAACTACGACAAGTACAATGATGATGAGGATGCATGGTACTATGCAGATGGAAGCGGCAACCTGTACGCAGGCGAGTTCAAGACCATCAAGGGCAAGAAGTATGCATTCCGTGATGACGGTCGTATGGTTAACGGCCTGAAGTTCATCAAGATCAATAAGGATGCTCAGAATAGAGTTACCGGTCTGTCTGTAAAAGCTGATGATGATGATAACCATCCATTTGATGATGAGGATCGTTTCGATGAGAGCGCTCTGTGGTATGAGGCTAATGATTACGATTGCTACTACTTCGGTGATGGCGATGACGGTGCTATGAGAACCAACAAGACCAGCGTAGCTATCGATGGAGATAACTACAACTTCTACTTCGAGAAGTCCGGCGGCAACAAGGGTGCTGGTGTGACTGGCGAGAAGGATGACAAGTACTACCAGAATGGTAAGCTTGTAAGAGCTGGTTCTGATGAGAAGTACCAGGTTGTTCAGCACATCGATGATGTAGCTAACGATAAGGTTGGTTACGATAAGTTAGATGATGCAGCTGAAGTTGTTGCAGCACTCACAGCTCATGCTGATTACGATGTAGATACAACTGTTAGCCAGGCTAACCTTGATGCTCTTGGCGTAAACAAGAAGCTTGAGGATATCCAGGAGCTGGCTGTATTTACCAGAAAGGCAGACGGCAAGGTAGGTACTAAGGTAGCAGACTTCTTCTTAGTAAATACCTCCGGTAAGGTAATCGACAGCAAGTCCAAGAACAAGGACGGCAATGATTACAACTTCGTAGTTGCTAAGGGTGGTTCTATCCTTGGATACTACGTTGAGGACTGATCTTAGATCAGAAGCTGACAATTAAAAATTAAGGGGGAGAGCGTTGTGGCTGATGTTTATTAGTCACGGCGCTCTTCTTTTATATTCCAGAAGGAGGGATAACCGAATGATCAAACGAAAACTGAAAGCTATTCTGTTAGCGGCAGCACTTTCCGTTTCAACTGTATTTACTGCGTTTGCAGCTACTTCAACAACTATGGAAAACAGCGGAGCCTATCTCTTTGAGTGGCGTCCGGTAGACTGCGGAGACGGTCATTCCTTTGCTATCTTAGTAGGAGGAAACACCATCAATGAAAGCGATGTAATTCTCAGAAGAGGGTATGACTATGCCTATACCTTTAATCCAATGACATATTCCCGTCCCTGGGGACAGGTTCCGGATCTGGTAAATATTAACGGTGTATGGGGTATTCCCGAAAACTGGTCATCCCTTCCTGAAGGAGCACAGCCGGTCACACGTATCACTCTCGTAACGAATAATAAAAACCTTGATACGAATGAACGCTATGTGGATGTAGTCCATCTTCCGGGTGATGTGGATTCCTCCTCTCTTCCTGCTGAAGTACGCAAATATCTGATCAATGTAGACGGTTCAGATGCCGGGGCATATGAGGGAACCATTACCGGTGGATGGTTTATTGATGAAACAGGAAAGAAAAAATACCGGAAGCCAGACGGTACCTTTATTACCAATACATGGCTGAATGCAGATGATGAGACATATTACATGGATGAAAACGGCTATATGCTGACCGATACGATTACACCGGACGGAAAGTATGTAAATGCAAATGGCGAAAAGACCAACTACATCCCAGGCTGGTATCAGGATGCAGGCGGCTGGCATTATATTATGAAAAACGGATATTATGCAGGCGCCACCTGGATTCAGGATACCGACGGAAAATGGTACTATATCAACATCGGAACCTACATGGAAACCGATGACATTACACCAGATGGTTACTATGTAGACGCAAATGGCGTATGGGATGGCAATCCAAGTACTGTAAAAGATACTACAAGCCTTGGCCCTGGTGTTGCTGACGGCTGGGAACCGATTGACACTGGCTGGAAGTTTAAGCAGGAAGATGGTACCTACCTTACCAACTCCTGGAAGCAGGATCCGGATGGAAAATGGTATTATTTGAATGAAGATGGATGGATGTTAAAAGATACTACCACTCCGGATGGATATTATGTGGATGGAAATGGTATCTGGAATGGACAGCCGGTTACTGCTTCATCAGCTGAATAATTTTTAAAAAATGTAGTAGAAATCGGGTAAAATTCCGTTGTTAAAGCAGGAATTTTCACCCGATTTTTATACAATTATAATTTTGTATTATCAAGTTCATTTGGGCTTTCACATATAACCAGATACTTCATCTCATCAGCTCCTTTTTCAATGCCATGAGGTCTTCATAATTTACAGAAGTATCAAAAGCATTATTATAAAACTGGCGGCTCTTTAAAAGCTCCGGTCGGATGTTATAGCTTTCATACATATTGTCTAAATGAATATAGAGAAGAACTCCTTTTGTTGTGCCACTGGAAAGCATATAAATCAATTCAGAATCAGAAAGCTCCTTTACATCATCCTGAAATGCAATCTTATAATGTTTTTCATCGACCATCTCCAAACTCTTGATGTTATCGTCAAAAATCTTAATAACTTTTGTCAGAACATTTTTTGATATTTTATAAGTATTCATTACCCTGAATATCAGACGATAAGTGTCTATTCCTTCACCCTCACAATTAAAATAAACAGCGCGGGGAGTTTCCTTTTCAAAACAAAAAATACAATAGATGTATCTTCCGGAAGTTCACCTAAATCAATAAGTTCTTCAAATCCATCATCCGTATAAATTTCCTTAACCTTAGACTTATAGTATTTTTTTCTGTAAATATGCTGTTCTGTGAAATTCGCTTTACTTCCCAGGTTTGGATCAGTTTTCAAGATAGTATTATATTTGAAAATATAATCGTTCTGATAGAATACAATTTCCAATTTCACATTATCATAATTATAATGCTTATCTTCCAGACAAAATTCGCTGAGGATTGAATAACAGCACTCCAGCAGTTCTATTGCAGACGTTTTACCGGAAGAATTTTTTCCAACAAATGCAGCTGTATTAAACACATATAGATTCTCTGAAACCTCCTGCAGCTCATATTCCTTATCTTCACTTGTTTTCTTAGACTTAGCCACAAGATCAATTGTAAATTCGTCACAGCAGTTTTTTAGTTGGATGCACAAACCCTTAATAATTTCATGAAACATACCCTCCTTCTCCAGAATCCATATATTATTACAATCCAAAAACAGATTAAAACAATATTTTTGTTCTAAATCCTTTCAAAATCACTTTAATCTATTCCAGATCACAGATATCCCCAAAAGACACCAGATACAGCGATGGATCTGTTTCTTTATATTCCAAAACATCCTCCGTAAATCCTGTTTTTGAAAACAGAAAATACCTGATTTTATCATAATGGAATAAGCGTCCTCTATCCAGCAGCTGTTCTAGAATCTCCCGATTAACAGGCGCATTCCTCCATTTACACTCGCCCAAAAGAGCCTGATCCTCCTGAATGGCCATGAGATCAATTTCCTCTTGCCGCTTTTTCACAGGATCTGTTCCCCACCATTTTCCGATATTTCCCGGCAGAAAAGGCAGCGTGGCGTAAATCTGGGGATGATATAAATATTGCCGGCATATATCTTCAAATACTCTTCCCATATAATCGCTCATATTTGGCTTCACCATATGCTCATAAATCGTTTCTCCCGCATTTTGGATAATTCCGCTCATATTTGGACGCACAAAACGGTACCAGAACAGAAACATACTGTCCTCCAGGCGGTAAATGGTCTTTCTGCTGGAAGCTCCCTCCGTAATGGGCGTTTCCCTTCGGATAATGCCCAGAGCTGTCAATGAAGTAATCTGATTGCTGCAGCCGCTGGTTTCCATCCCCGTTTTCGTCGCAATTTCATTGATACGGCTGGCGCCTCCGGCAATCGCGGAAATGATTGAATGATAGGAAGCAGGCTCACGCAGCTCCTGCTTTAGCAGATTTACAGGTTCCTCAAATAATCTTCCGCTTTCATCAAAAAATAACTCCAGAATATTTTCATCCATGGTCTGGGTCTGTGAAATTCTTGAAAGATACTCCGGGATTCCTCCTGTCATACCATAAAGAACCGCCTGCTCCTCTGGTGAAAATCCGGTAAGCATTTTACGGGCTTCAAAAAATGTAAACGGGTGTAGCTTAAACTGAGCGGTTCTGCGGCCGTAAAGAGGGCTTTTATAGCCTAATACCTGCTCCTCCATAAAGCTCATGGATGAGCCGCAGAGGATCAAAAAAAGATGGCTGTTTTTCCAGTGCAGATCAATATGGCTTTGAAGCATGGAAGAAATCGCCGGATAGGAAGCTGCCAGATATGGGAATTCATCAATGGCTATAATCATTCTCTCCCCGGTCACAGCCAGCTGGTCAATATATCCCAATAAGCTTTCAAAATCGGGAAACTGAGGTGCAGCCCCATGTCGGTCTGACAAAAGTGCCCTTGAAAGTCCAGCCAGATTTTCCTTTCTGGTGCCTTCCACAGACATGTAGTAGACTGCTTTCTTGTCCTTGATAAATTCGTTAATCAGCGTGGTTTTTCCTACCCGCCGTCTGCCATAAAATACCGCAAATTCAAATGAATCGCTTTCATAAAGCTTCTGTAGCTTTTTCAGTTCCTTTGATCGTCCTACAAACATTTTACCCACTCCTTTTTGCTAATTAAACAATTAGTAATTATATAATTAGTATATACTATTTATGGTAAAAAATCCACTCTTCGATAATTTTCCTTATCGGAAGTATAATCTACTCGTAATGCAATTAAGGAATTTCAAAAAGTATTTCAAAAACAAAAAGGAGAGTGCATTCATTATGAAGAAGCAGACAAAGTTAGTTGCTGTACTTTCAACAGCAGCACTTCTCGCTATCGGCGCTTCCATGACTTCTTTCGCAGCTACTGGCTGGGCAGAGGAAGACGGAACATGGGTATACTACAACCGTGACGGCGAGAGAGCAACCGATTCCTGGAAGAAATCCGGAAACAACTGGTATTACTTAGACAGCGACGGTGAGATGGCAATCGATCAGCTCATCGAGGATGGCGATAACTACTACTACGTAGATATCAACGGTGTAATGGCTTCCAATCAGTGGGTTGCTATTGAGAATGAGGATGCTGGCGAGGATGACGAGCCAGAGCACTACTGGTATTACTTCCAGGCAAACGGCAAGGCTTTAACCAATGGTGACAACGATAAGGTTTCCTTAAAGACCATCAATGGCAAGAAGTATGCTTTCGATGACGAAGGCAAGATGCTGTACGGCTGGGTTGACGAGGACAATGCAGAGCGCGTTGACAATGTAGATGGTGATGGCTTTAAGGATGGCGATTACTACTTCGGTAGCGAGGACGATGGTGCAATGACTACTGGCTGGTTACAGCTGGATATCACATACGATGAGGCAACAGAGGACAGCTATAAGTATGTTGCTGCTGCATTCAACGATGATGAGGATCAGACCCGTTGGTTCTACTTCAAATCTAATGGTAAGAAGGTTGCTGCCGATCCCGGTGACAGAACTAAAGATAAGACTATCAACGGAAAGAAATATGCATTTGATGAACATGGTGCAATGGTAGCTGAATGGTCTCTGGATAAGGACGATGAAGATACTGCATCTAAGGCTGCAATTGATGATGGCAAGGTTGCATCCTTCAGCAATGCACAGGCTGGTGATGGAAACTACGCTAAGTACACTGAGGCATGGAAATACTTCAACAGCGTTGAGGATGGTGCTCGTGTAAGCAAGGGCTGGTTCAAGGTTGTTCCTGCTGAGATGCTGAATTCCGGCAAGTATGATGATGATGAAGATGCATGGTATTATGCAGATGGCAGCGGCAATCTGTACGCTGGCGAATTCAAGACCATCAAAGGTAAGAAGTATGCTTTCCGTAACGATGGACGTATGCTGAGTGGCCTGAAGTTCATCAAAGAAGATGAAGATACACAGAGTCTGAGCGTATATGCTGACGATGATGACGCCTACAACTTTGATAATGAAGATGACTTCCTCAAGAATGCAGTTGAGTTCTATGAGCCGGAAGGCTATAAGTGCTTCTACTTCGGCGATGGAGAAGACGGTGCTATGAGAACCAACAAGACAACTGTTGAGATTGATGGCGAGAATCATAACTTCTACTTCGAGAAGTCCGGCGGCAGCAAGGGTGCTGGAAAGACCGGAGAAGAGGATGATAAGCTGTATCAGTCCGGTATGCTGTTAAGAGCTGATTCCGATGATAAGTACATTGTTATCGAAAAGAAGACATATGCTCAAACTGCTGATCATGATGAATATACTTCTTATGCTAAGTTAGAAGATGCTAAGGAATTCTTAGAGGTCGTTGGTAATGCTAAAGTAGATTCTCTTGCAGGTGATCATGAGGCAAATGACAATATCAATCTTGGAAATGGCAGCGATAAGAAGTTCGAGGATCTGTCTGAGGCATATACCTTCGATTATACACAGCTTCCAACAGAAACAGATGTTATTGAAAAAGAGTATATCCTTGTAAATACATCTGGTAAGGTTATCGATGGCAACAGCAAGAGCAAGGATGGCAACGATTACGTTTATGTAACAACCAAGTCTGAAAAGGACGGCGTAAGCCACATTGTTGGTGTATATGTAGAGGACTAATTTAAAGTTCTTTCTCATATCGACTAATCTAATATAAGGGGGAGCGTTATAGCTGATATAGAAATATGTTGGCTGTAACGCTTCTTTTTATATTTCAATATACCCTTCATAACTATACCAAAAGGAGGCTTTTCATGATTAGAAAACGTTTATTATGCTTTGGGCTAGCCGCTGTGATAGCTACGTCCCCTTCTCTTCCGGCTTTTGCTGCTGTAAATACATCCCTTTCCAGCACTTCTATGGAAAACTGCGGCGCGTATCTCTTTGAATGGCGTCCCATTGACTGCGGAAACGGGAATTACTTTGCGATTCTGGTGGGTGGAAATACCTTAACAGAGAGCGATGTAATCTTAAACAGAGGCTATGATTATGCCTATACGTTCGATCCCATGACCTATACAAGGCCCTGGGGAACGGTACCGGATCTGGTAAACGTCGACGGAGTCTGGGCGATCCCTGAAAATTGGGGAACTCTGCCGGAGGGAACTCAGCCCGTACTCCAGATTGTCCTTAAAACCAATAATAAAAACCTTGATACAGATAAACGCTATGTAAATGTGGTTCATCTTCCGGGAAATGTTGACCCCTCTTCTCTCCCGCCAGAAGTCCGCAAGTATCTGATCAATGTAGATACCTCTGATGCCGGCGCCTACAATGGCACCGTTACTCCCGGATGGCAGACAGAAGCAGATGGTTCCCAGAAGTATTTAAAACCAGACGGAACCTACATAACCGGATGGCTCACTTTGGATGAGGATCAGTATTACATGGATGAAAACGGAGTCATGCTGAAGGATACCATTACACCAGATGGATATTATGTAACTGCTGAGGGCAAGCGCGTATCCTATATGCCCGGCTGGTTTCAGGATACGGAGGGATGGCGCTACATCCAGAAGAATGGGTACTATATGGCTAACACATGGTATCAGGATACCGATGGAAAATATTATTACTTCAACATGGCGGCTCTGATGGCAGTAAATGATGATACGCCAGATGGCTATCATGTAGATGAGAACGGTGTCTGGGACGCAAATGTTTCCACTAAAACGCAGGAAACAGTAAATCTTGGCCCCGGTGTTGCAATTGGATGGGAACCTGTCGATATTGGTTGGAAATACAAACAGGCAGATGGCACTTATCTTACTAACAGCTGGAAGCAGGGGCAGGACGGAAAGTGGTACTACCTCAATGAAGACGGATGGATGCTGAAGGATACAACTACACCGGATGGATTCTATGTAGACGCAGATGGTGTCTGGGATGAAAATGCAGCCAATTGACAGTAAATAACGGCATATAAAAAACAGGGTAAAGACTATTTCTGTTATAAAAGAAATAGAACTTTACCCTGTTTTATATTAACTGCTGTAATAAGATTTACTGTACAGGTTCTTCCGAAGATGCAGAGCCATTCCAGATACCGTTGGCATCTACATAGTAGCCGTCTGGAGTTGTAGTGTCCTTTAACATCCAGCCATCCTCATTTAAGTAATACCACTTGCTGTCCGGATCCTGCTTCCATGAATTGGTAAGGTAGGTTCCGTCCTCCTGCTTGAATTTCCAGCCTGTATCAACAGGCTCCCAGCCGTCTGTCACGCCCGGTCCAAGATTTACTTTATTATTTACAGTGCTTGCATTTCCATCCCAAACGCCGTTGGCATCTACATAGTAGCCGTCAGGAGTAACATCATCCGTTTCCATGTAGGTTCCGATATTGATGTAATACCATTTACCATCCGTGTCCTGAATCCATGTAGCCCCTGCATAGCGGCCATTTTTCATGATATAGTGCCACCCGCCTGCATCCTGATACCATCCGGGAATGTAGTTAGTTTTTTCGCCATTTACATTTACATACTTTCCGTCCGGCGTAATCGTGTCTGTCAGCATATAACCGTTTTCATCCATGTAATAGGTTTCATCATCTGCATTCAGCCATGTATTGGTAATAAAGGTACCGTCTGGCTTACGGTATTTTTTCTTTCCTGTTTCATCGATAAACCAGCCACCGGTAATAGTTCCATTATAGGCTCCTGCATCGGTTCCATCTACATTGATCAGATATTTACGAACTTCTGCTGGAAGGGTGGAAGAATCCACATTTCCCGGAAGATGGACTACATCTACATAGCGTTCATTGGTATTAAGGTTTTTGTTATTCGTTACGAGGGTAATGCGTGTGACAGGCTGTGCTCCTTCGGGAAGAGAAGACCAGTTTTCCGGGATTCCCCATACGCCGTCGATATTTACCAGATCCGGAACCTGTCCCCAGGGACGGGGATATTTCATTGGATTAAAGGTGTATGCATAGTCATACCCCCTTCGTAAAATAACATTTCTCTCAACGATTGTATTATCTCCTACGATTATCGCGAAAGAATGTCCATCACCACAGTCTACCGGACGCCATTCAAACAGATAAGCACCGCAATTTTCCATCGTTGTAGTGTTCGCTGCAAAGGCAGTAATAGCTGACGATATGGAAAGAGCAGCTGCCAATAGAACAGCTTTTAATTTACGTTTTATCATATGGTAGTCCTCCTTTGATAAAAAGAAAGAGCGCCGTAGCTAATAACAATATCAGCCACAACGCTCTCCCCCTAATGTTTAATTGTCAATATCTGATTTAAGATCAGTCTTCAACGTAGTAACCAAGGATAGAGCCGCCCTTAGCCACTACGAACTGATAATCATTGCCGTCCTTATTCTTGGACTTGCTGTCGATTACCTTACCGGAAGTGTTCACTAAGAAGAACTCGCCTGGATTTGTACCAATCTTAGTTTCTGTAGTTCCGTCTTCCTTGGTAATAGTTCTAGAAATAACAGCGATTTCCTGAATATCCTCAGCTTTTTTATTTACACCAAGCTGATCCAGTTTATCTTCAACGGTGCCAGTTGAAATTACATTGTGATCATCATCGGCACGGATAGCATCGATAAATTTAGATGCATCATCTAACTTGAGATATCCCTTCTTAGCATCATCAGCACCTGTGGAAGATTCGCCCTCGTTAACATACTGAACTACCTGATACTTCTCATCAGAACCAGCTCTTACAAGCTTACCAGACTGGTAGTACTTATCATCCTTTTCACCAGTCTTACCAGCACCCTTATGGCTGCCAGACTTCTCGAAGTAGAAGTTGTAGCTGTCGCCATCAATAGATACGCTAGTCTTATTAGTTCTCATGGCACCGTCATCGCCATCACCGAAGTAATAGCAACGATAACCGTTAGCGTTAAACCACAGAGCATTCTCATCGAAACGATCCTCATCATCAAATGGATGAGCACCATCGTCATCAGCTACAACTGTTAAGCTGCCGGTTCCTTCGCCCTTGATAAACTTCAGACCATTAACCATACGACCGTCGTTACGGAATGCATACTTCTTGCCCTTGATGGTCTTGAACTCGCCTGCGTACAGGTTACCGCTTCCATCTGCATAATACCATGCATCCTCATCATCGTTATATTTGTCATAGTTCAGCCATTCAGCTGATACTACCTTAAACCAACCTCTGCTTACGCGGGCACCATCCTCAACGCTGTTGAAGTATCTCCACTCCTTAGTGTACTGAGCACTAACTCCGTTTCTATCAGCAGTACTGTGAGTTCCAAGAGCACCATCTGTATAGTCAGTATTAAATCCATTAGCCTCTGCCTTAGATGCAGCAGTAATAGAATCAACGTCAAGAGACCACTCTGCTGTCATAGCGCCGTACTGGTCAAACTCATATTTCTTACCATTGATAGTCTTGCTCTTCTGCTTATCATCTCCGCCTTCGGCCTTTACTTTCTTACCATTAGACTTGAAGTAGAACCAACGGGTCTGATCCTCATCATCGTTGAATACAGGAGCGATCTCATAGTCATCAGTTGCTTCATCATATGTAATATCCATCTGCAGCCAGCCAGTGGTCATTGCACCATCGTCCTCGCCGCCGAAGTAGTAATCGCCTTCCTTGAAGCCGTCACCGTCTACATCGTCAACACGCTCCGCTGTGTCCTCATCAACCCAGCCGTACAGCATCTTACCTTCGTCATCGAAAGCGTACTTCTTGCCGTTGATGGTCTTCAGAGCTACCTTGCTGTTCTCGCCATTGGTAAGTGCCTTACCATTAGCCTGGAAGTAATACCAGTAGTGCTCTGGCTCGTTGTCGTCACCAGCATCCTCATTCTCAATAGCAACCCACTGGTTGGAAGCCATTACACCGTTGATATCTACGTAGTAGTAGTTATCGCCATCCTCGATGAGCTGATCGATTGCCATCTCACCGTCGCTGTCCAGGTACTACCAGTAGTTTCCGGATTTCTTCCAGGAATCGGTTGCTCTCTCGCCGTCACGGTTGTAGTATACCCATGTTCCGTCTTCCTCTGCCCAGCCAGTAGCTGCGAAAGAAGTCATGGAAGCGCCGATAGCGAGAAGTGCTGCTGTTGAAAGTACAGCAACTAACTTTGTCTGCTTCTTCATAATGAATGCACTCTCCTTTTTGTTTTTGAAATACTTTTTGAAATTCCTTAATTGCATTACGAGTAGATTATACTTCCGATAATGAAAATTATCGCGGACGGTTTACAGAGCCACATATATATCGTGATTATTACGGAATTAATTTGCTGAGAAATACAATTAAACGATATAATTTTGTTTCTAATGATTCTTTTGAGATTAAAATCAATTGTTAGTCATATATTATAATAAAAGCAAAAAACGATGTTTAAAATCTTTAAATTGCAGAAAAACAGCAAACTCCGTTGACAAAACATTGAAAGGAGATTAATATGAACATATATAAACCGAAAGAGGTGTCAAAGATGTTATTAGAGTTTAAATGTTCAAATCATAAATCAATCAAAGAAAAAGTGATTTTTTCCATGATTGCAGGAAGTGATAATACATCGGAAGAACTTTTAAAAAAATTTGGCAATTTGAGGGTTTTGCGTTCTGCTGTTATATATGGCCCAAACGGGTCTGGAAAAAGTAATTTTATCAGCGCCCTGTCATTTATGCGCGATCTGGTTAGCAATAGTATCAATCATCAGCCAGGACAAGGAGTATTTCAGGCGCGTCATAAATTGAGTTCAGAAGAGACGCCGAGTGAATATGCTATCCAATTTGTACGCAATGATATTAGATATGCATATGGCTTTTCTGTGAAACAAAATTTGATACAAGATGAATACCTGTATTATTTTCCAAAGGGAAAACAGGTGAAAATTTTTGAACGTAACGGACTTGAGATCAGACCCGGCGATAAATACAAGCGATTGTTTGATGTAAGCATTAGTATATTGAAAGATAATAGGCTGTTTTTATCTTGTGCCGCTAATTATAGTAATATAAAAGAGATTGAAGAAGCTTTTATGTTCTTTAATACGGATATAGTGGTTTATAATCCGGAAATTAATAACTGGACAGAGTATTCAGTTGAGTTAATGCAAAATAACGATACGATCAAAAAAGTATTTGTGGAGATTTTGAGAGCGTTGGGAACTGGAGCTAAAGATGTAAAAGTAAAACTTGAAAAAATAAAGCTGGCAGATTTACCACAGGAGCTCCAATTACCGGACGCATTGAAAAGTTTACTGGTGGGTCAAGAGGGCAATAGAATAAATGCAAAAGTAGTATATGATCAGTTTGAAGTTGATTTGATGACTGAAGAGTCAACTGGAGTAAAGCGTTTATTTCAAATGATTTGTCCTATAATTGATATTTTGAATAAGGGTAAAATACTTATTTGTGATGAATTAGAAGCCAGTTTGCATGAAGCAGTAATTTTCCAGATTGTACAGTTGTTTCAACATTATCAGAAAGATAAATTTGCACAATTAATTTTTTCAACACATGACACAAGTTTATTAGATACGGATTTGTTCAGGAGAGATCAGGTGTGGTTTACACAGCTGAATAAAGAACGTGCAACAGATTTGTATTCTCTTGTTGAAATTAGAAATGTACGCAAGTCTGAAAATTTGGAAAAGGGATATGTTTCAGGAAAATATGGTGCAATACCTATGCTTAATAAAAAATTCTTTCATGAACTGGAAGAACATATTATAGGGTAGGAGGTACTGTATGGAGAAAAGAAATCTTGGCTTAATAGCAAGAAATGAAGATACACGAGATAAATTCCATACGAAGGTTATTAGATTTGAGTTAGATCAAATATTGCAGCATTTTGCAGAATCTATACAGGTTATAAATGCACAATTTAATGTGGCGGATGAATTGTTTGAATCAGGAAAGGTTAGTGAAGGGGAAAACATTTGGCGCGCACAGATTATATTTCTGGCAAGTGCTCTTGATTTTTATATGCATGAGTTAACCAAATATGGTTTATGTGAAATTTATGATGAAAATTGGGAACGTACAGATAAGTATGAAAATCTTCAGGTAAATATGAAAGTTATAGAGGTGGCATTAAAATCAGGAGAGGATATCGATTGGTTTCTTGAATATATAAACAGTTATTATCGTGCAGTCACAATGGTTTCATATGAGTCTGTGAAAGATCAGCTTAGGTTATTGGGAATCAATTTAGCGCTTGTTGCAGATGGGGCTTTCTATCAAAGAGGGGAAACAGAAAACACAAAAGATAAACTGAAAAGACGTCTGAATGAGTTGTTTAGCAGACGGAATATTATTGCACATCAATCGGACAGAGCCCACACAGATGCGCAAGTCAATATTATCACAAAAGAAATTGTACAAAATTTCATATGTGATATTGAAAAAATAGTGCGGTCAATAGATTCAGAAGCAAGAAATAAATAGCACACGGTATGCTGATAGTTGGTGTGTTATCTGGATATCGGCATATTGAAACAGGGTAAAGTCCTATTCTCTTAATAACAAAAATAGCCTTTACCCTGTTTTTATATGCCGTTATTTACTATCAATTTGCTGTATTTTCATCCCAGACACCATCTGCGTCTACATAGAATCCATCCGGTGTAGTTGTATCCTTCAACATCCATCCGTCTTCATTGAGGTAGTACCATTTGCCATTTGTATCCTGTTTCCAACTGTTGGTAAGATAAGAACCATCTTCCTGCTTGAATTTCCAGCCTGTGTCAACAGGTTCCCAGCCTTTGGAAACACCGGGGCCAAGATTTACCTTATTGTTTATAGTACTTGCGTTACCATCCCAAACGCCGTTAGCATCCACATAATAGCCGTCCGGGGTAATATCATCGGTCTCCATATAGGTTCCGATATTGATGTAGTACCACTTTCCGTCTGTATCCTGAATCCATGTAGCCCCTGCATAATACCCATTTTTCATGATATAATGCCAACCGCCTTCATCCTGATACCAGCCGGGAATATAATTGGTTTTTTCGCCGTTAATATTTACATAAATACCATCTGGAGTAATAGTATCTGTCAGCATTACACCATTTTCATCCATGTAATAGGATTCGTCATCTACCCTAAGCCATCCGCCGGATACGAAGCTGCCATCGGGTTTGCGGTATTTTTTATTTCCACTTTCATCTCTGGTCCAACCGCCGGTAATAGTTCCTTCATATGCACCTGCATCAGAGCCATCTACATTGATCAGGTATTTGCGGACTTCTGGAGGAAGTTCATCTTTATTGACACCATCTGAAAGATGTACTACATGGATATAACGTTTATCTGTATCAAGATTTTTATTATTTGTTTTCAAAACAATTGTCATAGTCGGCTGGCTTCCCTCTGGGAGTATATCCCAGTTTTCTGGGATACCCCATACGCCATCTATATTTACTAAATCAGGTACGGTTCCCCAAGGACGAGGATATGTTAATGATTCAAAGGTATAGGCGTAATCGTATCCTCGATTTAATATAACATCTTTTTCATTTAAAGTATTTCCGCCTACAAGAATTGCAAATGATGTACCATTTCCATAATCTACGGGACGCCACTCAAACAGATAAGCGCCACTATTTTCCATAACTGTTGTTGTATTTGCATAAACAGATATGGAAGAAAAAAGAGATACTGCCAGTGTCATACACAATATTGCAATTTTTTTCTTAAACATAGAGTGTAAGTTCCTCCTTATACATAATAGAAAAGGGCGTTGTAACATGAGGTTTCCCTATCAGTTACAACGCCTATTCCCCCTCTGACTAAAAAATCAGATTAATTCTAATTAGTTCTCAAGATAAATAGCTACAACCTTCTTAGAGCCGTTTACAACATAGTAATAATCATTACCATCTTTGCTCTTGCCCTTGTTATCGATAACCTTACCGCTGGTGTTGATCAGGATATGATCCTGTGCGCTAGCAGCAGCTACAGGAACATATAACTCAGCTATCTCATCAGCGTCCTTGTTAATTCCAAGAGTCCTCAGGCTAGCATCTGTATAAGAAGTCTCCTGTCTGAAGATATTTCCATCTACTAAATCTGCTACATCAGCATACTTGTCATAGCCTACTAACTGTGTACCATTCATAATTGGTGTGATGATCTGATACTTCTCATCACTGCCAGCTGTCATTAACATACCAGACTGATAGTACTTATCATCCTTCTCACCAGTAATACCGGCACCCTTGTTTCCGCCGGACTTCTGGAAGTAGAAGTTGAACTTATCGCCATCGATAGTGATGCTGGTCTTGTTGGTTCTCATAGCACCATCATCTCCGTCACCGAAGTAGTAGCACTTGTAACCCTGTGCTTCATATACTGGAGCATTTGCTAAGAAATCATCTTCTGTATCGAAAGGTCCGAAAGCAGCCTCATCATTGTCATCAGCCTTAACAACAAAATTGCCATTGCCATCATCGCTGATGAACTTTAATCCGCTAACCATACGACCGTCTGTACGGAATGCATACTTCTTGCCCTTGATGGTCTTAAACTCACCGGCATACAGCTTGCCGCTTCCATCTGCATAGTACCATGCGTCTTCATCATCATCATACTTGCCAGTATTCAGCATCTCAGCAGGAACTACCTTGAACCAGCCCTTGCTTACGCGAGCACCATCTTCAACACTGTTGAAGTATCTCCACTGATGTGCATACTTAGCATATGTTGAATTCTCTGCTGCATTACCTCTGGTTGCAGGATCGTTAGCAGCAGAAGAAGTAATCTTATCAACATCCAGAGACCACTCCGCTGTCATAACACCCTTCTGATCGAACTCATACTTCTTACCATTGATGGTTTTACCTTTCTGAGTATCGTTCTTGGTTTCGTCTGCCTTTACTTTCTTACCGTTAGACTGGAAGTAGAACCAACGGGTCTGATCCTCATCCTCGTTGAATACAGGAGCAACGAAATTATCGGTAGTTGCTTCTTCGTATGTAATATCCATCTGCAGCCAGCCGGTGGTCATTGCACCATCGTCCTCGCCGCCGAAGTAGTAATCGCCTTCCTTGAAAGCATCACCGTCTGTATTGTCAATACGCTCTGCGTTGTCTTCTGCAACCCAGCCGTACAGCATCTTGCCTTCCTCATCGAAAGCATACTTCTTGCCGTTGATGGTCTTCAGAGCTACCTTTGCGTTGTCGCCATTGGTAAGAGCCTTACCATTAGCCTGGAAGTAATACCAGTAGTGCTCTGGCTCGTCATCCTCGCCGGCATCCTCATTCTCAATAGCAACCCACTGATTGGAAGCCATAACGCCGTTGATATCTACATAGTAGTAGTTATCGCCGTCCTCGATGAGCTGATCGATTGCCATCTCACCGTCGCTGTCTAAGTAATACCAGTTGTTTCCGGACTTCTTCCAGGAATCGGTTGCTCTCTCGCCGTCACGGTTGTAGTATACCCATGTTCCGTCTTCCTCTGCCCAGCCAGTAGCTGCGAAAGAAGTCATGGAAGCGCCGATAGCGAGAAGTGCTGCTGTTGAAAGTACAGCAACTAACTTTGTCTGCTTCTTCATAATGAATGCACTCTCCTTTTTGTTTTTGAAATACTTTTTGAAATTCCTTAATTGCATTACGAGTAGATTATACTTCCGATAAGGAAAATTATCGCCACATGGCAGGAGAGGGGGGATAAAAGCGTTTTGACTGCGAAGAATCACAAGGAGAATCACAAGGAGAAAACGCTTATACATTGCGTATTTAAGGGCAAGATGGTATACTGTAGAGCGTGAAAATCAATATACCACACAGAAGTGAAATCGAAAAGAGGTTGAAAATGGATCAAAATCAAAGTTCATATTCCATGGAGGCCCAGATTGGCCAGTTCAGGGAGGAGTGGCGCAGGACAAACAGCAGGATTGTCAGCGTATTTACCCTTCTGATTCTGGCCGGCCTTCCTATTGTATTTCAGGATTATTATTTTAATATTCTGGTTGTGAAATATTATTATTACTGCGCTATGGTGATCGGGATGGCGGTGTTTACAGCGATAGCAGCTGTTATTTATATTCGCCGGGACAGGCTTCTTTATGGCGGGGAAGTGATGAAAATGATCCGCAGTGAGGTCAAGATATCTGCTTTGACGGTTGTAGACTGGGCGATGATTGCTTTTGCGTTATCAGCAGCGATTTCTACCCTTCAGTCAGAATATAAATATGAGTCATTTTGGGGAAATGAAGGGCGGTACTGTGGATTATTTTTGATACTGCTTTATATTCTGTGTTATTTTCTTGTAACACGCTGCCTGGAATTTAAAAAATGGTATGCAGATGTATTTTTAGGAGCAGGTCTGATTGTATGTATTCTGGGAATTCTGCATTTCTTTTATCTGGACCCACTGGGATTTAAGAAGGAAATTTCTCCGGATGATTATGATATTTTTGTTTCAACACTGGGAAATATCAACACATATACGTCATATCTGGCTCTTCCACTGGGAGTGAGTGCTGTGCTGTTTTCTGCTGAGAAGAAGACAGGACGAAAGCTCTGGTATTATATTTGTCTGGTTATGGCATTAACTGCTATGGTTATGGGAGTTAGTGATAATGCATATCTTGCATTGTTTGCGTTGCTGGGACTTCTTCCGTTATATCTGTTTGCAGACAGAAAAGGTATTCAGTCATATTTAGTAATTATTTCTACATTTTTAACTATTATTTTTGCTATTGATAAAATTGAAGCTGCATTTGGGGATCGTGTACAGGAAATAAGCGGTATATTTAATTTCTTTACCCGTATACCTGGGATGTGGGCAATTGTATTGATATTATGGGGGATTACGGCAGGATTTTATCTGTATAATTGCAAAGCAGAACGAAAGGGACGCGAAATCAAAGCAACTAATTTATATAGATATATCTGGCTGGCTGTGGTGATTTGTGCAGCAGCAGTGATTCTTTTTGTCCTTTATGATGCTAATATCGCAGGAAATGGAGAGCGGTATGGAGCTGTTGCCAATTATGTTATACTCGACAATGAGTGGGGAACAGGACGAGGGTATGTATGGAAATTAGCCCTGAAAATATATGATGATTTTCCATTGAGTCATAAGTTGTTTGGATATGGCCCGGATACATTTGGCGTGATTACTGTTCAGAATTTCTGGGATGAAATGTTGAGTATAAGCAAACAGAAATTCGAAAATGTCCATAATGAATATCTGCAGTATCTGATCACAATAGGGATTGTAGGTTTAATTTCCTACGTATCTATGCTGGGAACTTCTTTGTATCATATGATTCGAACCGGTTTGAAGAGACCGGTAATTATGGCATTTGTATTTGGTGTGGTCTGCTATTGTGTACAGGCAGTTGTAAACATAAGCGTTCCTATGGTAATGCCTCTTGTGATGCTTTTGATAGCAATAGGGATTTCAGCAGGAAGATCGGATTCCTGATTGCATTGGTCCAAAGGAGTATGGTTTTATATGAAAAAAATAAAGGTACTTCAGGTAAATAAGCTGTATTATCCGGAAGTGGGCGGAATTGAAAAAACATTGCAGCAGATTTCAGAAGGGCTGAATGAAAAGACAGATCTGGAAGTGCTGGTATGCCAAAAAAAGGGAAGGGGAATTTCAGAACGTGTAAATAAGGTACAGGTACATCGTGCAGGAAGCTTTGGTGTAATTGCATCGGTTCCAATTTCATTTTCCTTCATATGGAAATTAAGGCGTATGTCTCAGGATGTGGATCTCATACAGTTCCATATGCCCTTTCCATTGGGAGATTTAGCTTGCCTGTTATCCGGTTATAAGGGAAAGGTGGCAGCTTATTGGCATAGTGATGTTGTAAAGCAAAAAAAATGGATGATATTCTACCGGCCGGTTATGGAAGCATTCTTAAGACGTGCAGATGTGATTTTGGTAGGAGCCAGGGGAGTGGCTGAAGGATCAAAATATCTTGGACCTTATCTGGATAAATGTCACGTGGTTCCCTTTGCGGTAAGCGAAAGCATTCTCCGGGATGGCAGGGAATATATTGATGAATATGGCTGTTCACGAAACAATAAGGGGATGCAGATTCTGTTTGTGGGGCGGCTTGTATATTATAAAGGGATAGCTGTTTTGATTGATGCAGTAAAGTGCCTTCCTGAATCGGTAAAACTCACTGTGGTGGGAGATGGGGTTCTAGAGGAAGAAATGAAGCAGAAATGCCGGGAATTGGAGATACAGGATAGAGTGACATTTCTGGGAAAGGTATCAGATGAGCAGCTAAAGCAGTGCTACCGTGAGGCTGACGTATTTGTGCTTCCTTCGACCCAGCGCAGTGAGGCCTTTGGACTGGTTCAATTAGAAGCAATGGCTTATGGAATCCCGGTTGTGAATACAAATTTAAAAAGCGGGGTGCCGGAGGTCAGCATTCATGGGGAAACGGGATTGACAGTTCCCCCAGAAGATCCGGTTCAGCTGTCAGAAGCACTGAGATGGATGGAAGAACATCCCCGGGAGCGTGCTGAGATGGGAAAGCGGGCCAGAAAACGCGTTGAAACACATTATTCAGAGCAGGCGTTGTTTTCCGGGCTGATGAAGGAGTATGAAGCGCTTCTGGGGTGCTCAGAAAACAGAAAATCTGACTTGGATCAAAATTGACTCTTGTAACTTTAATTAATGTATAGTAAAATGAACTTGACTCTTTTTGATTGAAATAGTATTATTATAATTTTGGGGATAAAACAATCGTGACTGACAATTGATTATTTACAATATGCAGGTCTTTACAATCCCATGTCCGCGTATAATATACCATCTATGATTATGTAAGACAGAGATGGTGCTGACAGAGATGAGGTTAAAACAAATGGAAAAAAAACAAATTGAGGCACAGGTAAGGACACTTTTGAAGGCGTTCGGATACAGGTTTAATCAGGACGATTATGTGAATATCATAGATTTTGTTCACAGCCTTGGCTTCATTGTTGGCAATGCCAGACTGGATGATGGCGAAGATGGATTTCTGGCGATTCAGGCAGGCGATAAGGCGAAAAATGGAAATGAAATCTCAAATGATAAAATCATAGGAGTTAATTCCAAACGTACTCTGGAGTGGAAACGTTTTATTATAGCTCATGAATTTGCACATTTTGTTCTTCACTATAAAATGGGCGAAGTATATTTACATCGTGAAAATAAAAAGGGAAAGGGCAGTGATGAGAATGATGCTGACTATTTTGCCGCAGCTCTTCTTATGCCTGAGGAATCCTTTCGGCGTTTATACAATCAGTTTAAAACTCAGGGTCTGACTGGAAACGCAATGTATCTGCAGCTGGCGTCTATATTTAAGGTTCCGCTTGACAGTGTTTCACGCCGAATCAACGAAGTATGTTAAAGTTTGGGATCGGATGCTGTGATGAAAATAACTCAGGATGAATTTAATAATATTTTAAAAACTACCCTGTTTTCAAAGGCTGAAAGCGAAGATGAATTAGGATATAAAGATCCTTTTGTTACCATAGAACAGAAAAAACGGGATGAAGATATTACAAGGCTGCTGAACCAATATGTTTCCTTTTATAAAGACAAGGTATTTCACAGTAAGATTTGCAGATATATGATCTTAATTCCCTGTATCGTAATTATTGTAGCCTTTTCAGTATTGCTGATCATCCTGTCATTAAAGGTGCTGAATATGGAAAATGAGCTTAAGGTTCAGGGAGTAGTTGCATTTGTTACTGCCTGTGTTTCCTTTATCTCATTGATTATCGGATTGCTGACTATTATTACAAAATATTTTTTCCCTGAAAATGATGAACAGTACATCACCACGATCGTTGAATCCATTCAGAAAAATGATTTGGAGAATAAACGTGAGAATGCAAGGTATAAAAACGGTATGCCTGCAGACTATTATGAAAAAGAGAACAGCAAAGATTCCTGTTAAACCTGCGGATGCAGGGCTTGCAGGGATCTTTCTTTTTACATAAATATAGGAAAAATACAGCATAATTAATAAATTTTTAAAGAAAAACCATTTTTTTAGTGTTATTGTAAAGTTGCGCTTGAAAGCGTTAAATGCTATACTGTATTGAGGTTTATTATGTGCAGAAACAGGGAGGAAAAAGATATATTATGAATCAGAGAGAGCAGTTTAAACGCATTATCAAATTTATGTCCTCTCTTACAGTGATAGCTATGCAGATGTCCTTATATTGGATTGTCTGGCTATACCATTATAACAGTAATATTGAACTTCCTTTTTTTAGAAAGGGAAACTGGCTGATGGTAGCTCTGTATGGAGTACTTCTGTTCTTTTTCGTCCATATTTACGGTGGTTTGAAGGTGGGGTATTTGCGAAAGGGGGAGATTATCTATTCACAGATATTGGGCCTTTTTTGCGTAAATGCCATAACTTATATCCAGATCTGCCTTCTGGATCGTCATTTTGTAAATGCAGGACCTTTATTTATTATAACTGTGCTGCAAATAGCAGTTATCGTATTGTGGGCCAGCTTTTTTCAGTGGATTTATTCCAAAATGTTTCCGCCCAGAAAGATGATACTGATTTATGGAGAGCGTCCGGCTTTTGGCCTGATGAACAAAATCCGCACAAGAGATGACAAATATAATATATGTGAAACGGTCAATGTAAAACAGGGAATGGAGTATGTGGCTGGTCGTATTCAGGAATACGATTCTGTGATTATAGGAGATATTCCATGTCAGGCCCGGAATCATATTTTAAAATACTGTTTTGAGCACTCAATACGTACCTATATCTTGCCTAAGATTTCAGATATTATGCTTCGCGGGGCGGATGATATTAACCTTTTTGACAGTCCGTTATTATTGGCCCGGAATCAGGGATTTACCTTTGAGCAGAAGGTGATGAAACGAACCATGGATATTATTCTGTCTTTGATTGGGATCGTTCTGACTTCTCCGTTAATGCTGTTAACTGCCCTGGCTATCTTGATTCAGGATGGCGCACCAGTGATTCACAAGCAGACCCGCCTGACTATGGGCGGAAAGGAATTTTGCGTTTATAAATTCAGGAGCATGATAAAGGATGCTGAAAAGGATGGAGTGGCAAGGCTTTCAGCCGAAAAGGATGTGCGGGTAACACCAGTGGGAAAAGTAATTCGCCGTGTGCGGCTGGATGAATTGCCTCAGCTTTTTAATATACTGAAAGGCGATATGTCTTTAGTAGGGCCAAGACCGGAACGTCCCCAGATTGCGGCGGAATACAGGGAATATATGCCGGAGTTTGATTACCGTCTGAAGGTAAAGGGAGGTCTTACCGGTTTTGCTCAGATTTATGGCAAATACAATACTACTCCCTATGACAAGCTGAAGCTGGATCTGATGTATATTGAAAATTATTCTTTTCGCTTGGATCTGAAGCTTATTTTCATGACAGTAAAGATTCTTTTTATGAAGGAAAGTACGGAAGGTGTAGCAGAAGGGCAGACAACAGCTGCGCTGGAGGAAGAAGGGTATCAGAGAGAGAGGCCGGATGGGTATGGAAGGTACTAAAGCTGCATTATCTGTTCTTATCAAGGCAAAACCAGTTTTGTTAAAGCTGTTCCCTCATACTTTTTTGAGGCAGATGAAGCGCAGGATGGTGGAGAACAGCTTTAAAAAGATGGAAAAGGTTTCTATTGAACCTTTTTGCAGAGAAAAATATAAGGATGGAATTAATCTTATTGGGAATATCAAGGCAGAAACAGGCCTTGGACAGAGCTGCCGTCTGGTGGCAAAGGAATTAGAGGAGAGTGGTATCCCGTATTCACTGTATCAGTATAATCAGCTGGGAGATGTGATGGAAAGGGATTATCCTGAATTTGCAGAGAAATTTTCGGAGGAGCTTCCTTATAACATAAACCTGATACACATTAATCCCTATGATTTAGGACTGGCATTCCTGGAAAATCATGAAATGTGGGATAGGCATTACAATATTGGTTTTTGGCTTTGGGAGTTGGAGGAATTTCCAGAGGAATGGATTCCCTGTTTTCATTGTCTGGATGAAATTTGGACACCCTCTGAATTTATCAGCAATGCGATCCGAAAGAAAACCAAACTTCCAGTGCGGACAGTGCCTTATCATGTGGAAACATGCCTAGATAAGGTGTATGGACGGGATGAATTTGGGCTGCCGGAGGACATGTATTTATTTCTTATGATGTATGACCGAACTAGCATGACGGAACGGAAAAATCCGGAAGCTGTTATACAGGCCTACAAAAAGGCATTTACAGGGGAAAATCAGGCTGGCTTGGTAATTAAGATCAATAACTGCACTAATGAGGAAATTGAGGTACTGAAAAAAGAGATGGAGGGGTATCCAAATGTATATTTTATTTCTCAGATCATGGACAGGAATCATGTAAACAGCCTGATTCGCTGTGTGGATGCGGTAGTATCCCTGCATCGAGCAGAGGGATTTGGGCTTGTATTGGCAGAGGCAATGATGCTTGGAACCCCCACAATCGCGACCAATTGGTCTTCCAATACAGAATTTATGACAAAAGAAACGGCTTGTCTGGTAGACTGTCAGTTGGTGAAGCTTAAAAAAGATTTGGGCCTTTTTAAAAAAGGAAATCGTTGGGCCGACCCGGATACAGAACAGGCATCTACATATATGAGACAGCTGTATGAAGATGTGGATTATGGCAAAAAAATAGCTGTCAGAGCAAAAGCTGATATTGAAGATAAGCTCAGCATGGAGCGTATTGCGGGAATCATAAAAGACAGGATTGAGGAAATATATGAAGAGCAAGCGGATTGCAATTATTAATCAGCGATATGGGGAAGAGGTAAATGGCGGTTCTGAGTATTATACAAAAAAGCTAGCAGAACATCTGGCACCATTTTATGATGTGGAAGTTCTAACAACAACAGCAAAGGACTATGATACTTGGAAACCTTACTATGAAAAAGGTGCTTGCAAAATAGATGGTGTGCATGTTTTGCGCTTTCCAGTTGAAAAACAACGCGGAAAATGGAAATTTAGAATAATAAAGTTATTGATGTTAATTTTGCCCAAGTTTCTTACAACGAAATTGGAATATTGCTGGCTTGTTGAGCAGGGGCCTTTTTGTCCAGAATTGATAGAGTATATTCAAAAAGAAAGATTACAGTATGATGTGTTTATTTTTGTAACATATTTATACTATACTACAGTGATGGGAATAAAAGAAGTTCTAGAAAAAGCAATCTTAGTTCCAACTGCCCATAATGAATATTGTATTCATTTTGATATTTACAAAGAAATGTTTACAAATGTTAAAGGGATTGCTTATTTAACTGCTGAAGAAGAGGCTTTTGTAGAAGGATTATTTAATAATAGTAATATTCCACATGTGATAGCAGGTGTAGGAATAGATAGTGTGAAGGGGATTCTAAACAAGATAGGAGAACCTCAAACTGATTTTCCATATTTGATTTATGTTGGACGAGTTGATCGTGGAAAAGGTTGCCATGTTTTATTCCGTTATTTTGAAAAATATAAAAAAAGACATCAAGGAAATTTAAAATTGATTGTATTAGGAAAGATGATGCTTCCGCCGCCAAATACGGAAGATATAATTTGTCTTGGTTTTGTTTCGGAAGAGGAAAAACTTAAATGGATGTCTAAAGCGCGGGCATTAATTTTGCCCTCCCGGTATGAGAGTTTGTCTTTATCTGTATTAGAAGCTTTGGAGATGGGAGTTCCGGTATTAGTTAATGGTAGAAGTAGTGTTTTAAAAGGCCACTGTATTAGAAGCGGAGCAGGATATATCTATGAAAATTATTTGGAATTTGAAAAAGGAATTTTAGATTTTTTAAATTCAGAAGAAGATTATCAGAAAATGAAGAGGTTTGGGATAGAATATGTAAGGAAATATTATGATTGGATGCGAACGATAAAGAAATATGAAGAATTAATTGAGGAATAGAAAAAATGCATATAGTATTAAAAATTAGAGAATTAGTTTTATACAGAGAGATGATTTATAGTCTTGTACGCAGAGATTTAAAAGGCAGATATAAAGGTTCCGTATTAGGCTTTTTATGGACATTTTTGAATCCATTATTTCAGCTAATGGTTTATACACTTGTATTTTCTGTTATTATGAAAAATAATATTGAAAAATATTATTTATTTTTATTCGTCGCGTTAGTACCATGGATGTTTTTCAGTGCAGCTTTAAATACAGGTTCTACTTGCATTTTAGGCCAATCAGATATGATAAATAAAATATATTTTCCCAGAGAAATTCTTCCGATAGCAAATGTAACAAGTGGATTTGTAAATATGCTTTTAAGCTTTTTGGTAGTTCTTGGGATTTTAATTATTTCTGGGTTCGGACTCAATATACAAGCTTTATTATATTTACCAATGATTATGGTAATTGAATTTATTTTAACATTAGGATTGGTTTTTCTTGTTTCATCAATTACAGTTTATCTAAGGGATTTATCTTATATTTTAACAATTATTACTATGGCGTGGCAATTTCTGACTCCGGTAATGTACTCTTCAGAAGATGTTCCAAGAGAGTTGCTACCAATTTTCAATTTAAATCCAATGACGGCAATTACGGAAGCATATAGGGATATTTTATACTATAAGGCTATACCGGAGATGGGGACTTTATGCCAAGCGTTGGTATATGGGATTGTTTTTTTAGTTTTGGGATTTGTTATTTTTGATAAATTACAGAGAGGTTTTGCAGAAGAATTATAAACAGTGGAGGATAAGAGCTGCTATGAGCGTAGTTGTTACAAAAAAAGTTACGATTGTGATACCAGTATATAAAGATTGGTCTACATTGAAGCTATGTATATCTTCATTAAAATCTTGTGTTAGTGATAGAAACAAGGTGTTACTCATAAATGATATGGGGCCAGATTGGGAAAAGATAGAAAACAATATTTTAAGTGAAATTGAAGGTTATGAAAATTTTCAATATTTTAGAAATGATAAAAATCTAGGTTTTGTTAAAACATGCAACAGAGCAGTTTTTGAACTTGATCATTCAGAAAATGATATACTACTATTAAATTCTGATACAGAGGTTACACCTGGATTTTTGGAAGAAATGCAGAGTGTTCTTTATGCTGCGGAAAAACATGGAGTAGTATGTCCTCGAAGTAATAATGCTACATTATTGACAATACCGGTAAAAAATGAATTAAATAGAAATATCACAGCAAGTGAAAGTTACTCAGTCTATTTACAAATAAAAGATTCTCTTCCAAAACAGCAGGTAATGCCAACAGGAGTGGGATTTGCGTTCCTCATTAAGAGAGAATTGATAAAACAATATGGTTTATTTGATGAAATATATAGTCCTGGATATAATGAAGAAAATGATTTTTGTATGAGAATTAATCAGTATGGATTTAATGTTTTAATGGCGAATAGAGCCTATGTATTTCATCATGAATCAAGAAGCTTCGGTGAAAAAAAGCATAAATTAGATGAGGAACATGCGCGTATATTATCTAAGCGCTACCCATATTATTGGAATCGAGTTGATTTGTATTTTTCAGCACAAATGAGTGTGGTAGATTATTATGCAGATTTGTTATCAGATGAGATATATCCTAAGAAGAGAATTCTTATTAGTTTATATGAAATGCCAGCTGCGTATAATGGTACTGCACAGCATGGTTTATTGTTATTAGAAAACTTTTATCGTTTATTTAAAGATAAATATGAGATTGGTGTTTTAGTTAATGCGGCAGCTAATGATTTTTTTGACATTTCATCTCGTTATCCGAATGTTTTTTTGCCAGAACAATTAACTCAAAGATATCATCTCGCATATGTACCTTCCCAGATTATTCATATAGAACATTTACATATTTTAAATAGGGTATGTGTTAGATATGCTTTCTGTATGCAGGATATTATATCTATTCGAAGTAGTTACTTGTTGGTAGAAGATTGGGAACGTGAAGCAGTTTTCCGAAAGTCTATTAAATATTGTAGTGGAATAGTACCATTCAGTCATTTTTCATTAGATGATATGGTGGACTATTATAGTGAGGAGTTTGATAAAAGAAAAATTTATACTAAAATTGTTTATTTGGCGGGTGTAGAAGATCAGATTGAAAATACAGATGCAGTTTTCGAATTGCCATATACGGAGTATTTTGTTGTTTTGGGTAATCAATATAAACATAAAAACCTTGATCTCATAATCGATAGTTTGCATACTTCTAAACATAATTTTATTATTATTGGAAGCAAGAATGATGGTAATATAACAGAAAATATTTTTGGATATAAGAGTGGGAATTTAAGCAATGATTTTTTGCATAGTATTCTTCAAAATTCAATAGGAATTATATTCCCAAGTGTTTATGAAGGATTTGGATTACCGATTTTAAATGCTATAAATTACAATAAAAAAATTATAATTAATAATAACCCTCTTAATAGAGAACAAGTGGACGTTTTGAAATATTATAAAAATAATATTTATTTGTTTGACGGTGGAGAGGAGATTGAGGAGTATTTAGATAAGATAAAGCGAGACCCTGTACCACAATTTGACAGGGCCAATTATAAAGAACGTACCTGGACGAATGTTGCAGAGGAAGTAGAGAAGGCTTTGGAGGAGATTTTAAAAGAAGACGTTGATTTAGATGTTTTAAAACAAAGATGGGAGGAAATGCGATATCTTGAGAGAGTCCATCGGTGTTATATGCCATCTCAAATTACTAAGTATAAAATTAGTGTTAGGACCAGAGTTATATCAATATTAAAAAATTATTTTCCAATGATATATAAGATTTTAAAAAACATTAGAAGAAAAGTATACGAGAAAGCGGTAAAGTAATGGATAGTAAGTATATAATAGAAGTCAAAAATGTTAAAAAAAAATTCAAAGTATATGCCGATAAAGGCAGTACAATGAAAGAACGTATTACATCTTGGAAAAGAAATAAATATGAATTGAAATGGGTGTTGAATGGAATTAGTTTCAATGTAAAAAAGGGTGAATCAATTGGGCTAATTGGACAAAATGGTTGCGGAAAAAGTACAACATTAAAAATCCTGACAAGGATTATGTATCCAGATTTAGGCGAGGTAAAAATTAACGGCAGAGTATCTAGTTTATTAGAATTAGGTGCAGGATTCCATCCAGATATGACGGGAATAGAGAACATATACATTAATGCATCTATATTTGGACTGTCAAAAAAAGAGATAGATGCCCGTTTAAAAGATATTGTAGATTTTGCAGAATTAGGAGAATATATTACTAATCCAGTCCGAACATATTCTTCGGGAATGTATATGCGCCTGGCATTTGCTGTTGCAATTAATGTAAATGCGGACATTTTATTAATTGATGAAATACTTGCGGTTGGAGATGTTAATTTTCAAACCAAGTGTTTTAATAAATTAATGGACATCAAAAAAGCTGGAACAACAATTGTTTTAGTTTCCCATTCTACAGATCAGATAGAAAGAGTTTGTGACCGCAGCATATGGCTACAGGACGGATATATTCGTATGGATGGTTCTCCACGAGAAGTTCATAGAGAATATCTGAAATTTATGGGTGAAAGTAGAAAAGAAGTAACAAAGGAGGATATTATCCCAGAAATAAGCGATGAGGCGGAAAATAACATTAAAGAGCCAGAGGATAAAAAGTCAGAAAGTTCTGGCGTATATGATCGTCGCGGGTCGGGAGAAGCAAGGATAATAAAAGTTGATACAATAAATCAAAAGGGAGAAAAGCAAAGTGTATTTGAACTGGGTGAAGCAATTATATTTAAAGTAAATTATAAAGTGTTAAAAACAGTTAAAGATGCATATTTTGGTCTTAGTATTTTTAAAAGTGATGGAACTCTATGCTATGGAACCAATATGATTGTAGAAGGTATGAAACGGATTGATTTGAGAGAAAATGGTGAATTTTCTATGATATTTGATCAATTACAGCTGATGCAGGGAAGATATTATGTAGATGTATGTATTGCAGTAGGTTCAGATGAAATGATAGATTATTGTGATACAGTTGCACCATTTGAAGTTTTTCAAATTAATAAAGAAGTGGGGACTTTTTCTATGCCACACAGATGGCAGCTTAATAATGGGATAATAGAAAATGAAGTATGAAGAGGTAATTGAAAAAGGCGCAAATGAAGCACACAATATAATATTGGAACAGATTCGTCCAGGAAGTAAAGTTCTTGAGTTTGGTTCGGCTGGAGGACGAATGACGAAAATTTTAAAAAATGAAATGGATTGTTGTGTATTCATAGTGGAATATGAAAGATGTGCTTTTAAGAAAGCAATGGAATTTGCTGATAAGGGGCTTTGTAGTGATATTGAGCAATTAAAATGGAAACGTAGATGGAAACACCACAAGTTTGATTATATCATTTTCGCAGACGTTTTAGAACATTTGAGAGATCCCTTGTCGGTATTAAGTGAAACATATGACTTATTGAAAAATGATGGTTCTGTTTTAATATCAATACCTAATGTTGCACATAATGATATACTCATTAAGCTATATAATAATCATTTTGATTATACCAACATAGGTATTCTTGATAATACACATTTACACTTTTGGGCTGAAGAAAATCTAGAAGAATTTGAAAGAAAAACAGAGTATCAAATCTATGATCTTCAATATAAAACGATACCAACGTGGACAACAGAGCAATTTCAAAGCTGTTCTAAAAATTGTTTGAAATTGCTACAAGAATTATTACCTCAGCGAATAAATGGGGAAGTTTATCAGTTTATTTTAAACTTAAAGAAAAAAGAGTATATGCAAAAAGAGGGTTTATTCAGGAAAACGCAGCAGGCAAAAAGAGGATATTGTCTGGGACGTTTATATTATGACAGAGGTAATGGATTTTCACAAGTAGATAGTAAAACGGTCATTGCAAATATAGATGAAAATGGAAGATATTATGTAAAAATTAAAGAGAAACTTGATGATAATGTGCAACGGCTTAGATATGATATGTTAGAGGGAGAAGGCTGCGTAGTTTATGGCTTATGTGCTATGCTAGATGGTCTAGAAGAGGCACAAATTATAAGTGAATATTTAGAAAATTCAAATAAAATTATGCTTTTGGATTCGGAAGATCCACAACTTGTATTTGATAATACAAATGGTAAGAGCATAGAAATAACGATGGAATTTTCTATTTCAAAAAATGATATTTGTGAGTTTTATAGAGAGATATGCGAGGAATTATCTTTGAAATTTAATAAAATTGAGAAAAACAAATAATTCTAACAGATATATGGTTATTACCATAAATGAGCAGATTTGAAAAAGTGTATAAAATCTGTCTTGTCTTCGAAAGGATGTACATATAGAGTTAAAGTTTCTTTTGCGCTCATATATTACAGATTGGATTGTGAAAAATCTGATATTTGCTTATTATAGGCTATTTTTAAAAAACGAGGAAAGTGTATGAATAAAAAACGAGAAAGAGTAATTGGAATTTTTATAATAATACTTTTAATATATCATTGTCTAATGTTCCCAGCAAGAGATGATTTATATTATATGCACACATTGGATGATATGGGATTATGGTCATTTCTGTTCAATAGATATAATACATGGTCCTCGCGAGTAGTTAGTGAAAGTTTGGGAGCATTGTTATTGGCATTTCCAACATTTGTATGGAAGATATTGGATATCGCAGTGTGGTCTATGATACTTGTTTCTCTTGTGAAATTTTGTGATGATGAATCATCCGACAGTACTTATGCAATTCTATTAAGCTTGATATTGATATATCCATTTGAACATATGGGGACAGCGGGATGGGCTATAACTAATATATTTTATAGTTGGCCTTTGCTATTTACTTTAATTATATTAATTGTATTAAAACGATTTTTTTATGGAAAAAAAGTATTGTTGACCCAAAAAGTAATTTGTGTGCTTTCTGTGATGTTTTGTGGAACAACAGAACAGAGTTGGATTGTAATAACTGCACTGTGTGTGGGGCTTATAATTTATAATTTATTAATAAAAAGGAAACAGTATTTTCCATGGATGATTTTATCATTAAATTTTGTTAATCTGGCAATAATTACACTTTCACCAGGTAGTAAAAATAGAATGGTTATTGAAGCAGGAAAATACATGCCGGAGTTTTTTACATTGACACTTATAGATAAGATTAATGCTGGAATTATAAGCACTATGAGTTTTTTTCTTTTAAGATTTGATGTAATATTCTTTCTTTTTTGTATAGTTATAGTTTTTAATGTTAATGAGAAAATTAAAAATGTATATATACAAACATTAACAATGATTCCCTGTATTATAAATATTCTATTTGGATTATTTTCTACTGAATTAGCAAGAAGTTATCATCAAATTATTTTTTTACTAAATGAAAATTTGATTAATGCTAATAATTATGAAAGATTTAATTCGTACATTCCGTTATTAATTTATTTATGGATAATATGTATTTTAGTTATGGGTATTTATATATCATTTGATGATAAAAAAATAGCATTTATGAATATTTTTATTTTAGGTGCTGCTTTTTGCTCTCGTATTGCAATGGGATTTTCACCTACATTATATGCATCGGCTGAAAGAACTTTTATCTTTGCGTATTTTTCACTTATTATTTGTACTTTCTTATTATACAACAATTTAACTGGAAAAAGGACGCAATTATTTGTAAAAAGGGTATTAATCTTAAGTGCGATGTTAATGGTATGTCATCAGATTGTAAGTATCGAATTATATAGATAAAATAATTAAGGAAAATAGTTATGATAAAAAATACACAAAAACAAATAATATCATATTATATTTTGTTTATTATATGTAATTGTTATATTTTAATGTTATTTTATAATAATAGACAAAATAAGTTTGTGAACTTTGAAACTATAGATCAAATTATTGATGATGATAATGTTCATGTTGATGAGATTGTTTTGAATAAAGAAATTGTTGAAATTCGCGGATGGAAAATAGATACGGAAGACAAGAGTAATATATTTAATATGGAGGTGGTTTTGGAGGAATTAGAAAATCAAGAATATATTAAAGTACCGACTGTGATGGAAAAAAGAGAGGATATTTCATATTATTTCGGTAATGATACACATTATGAAAATTCAGGTTTCGTAGGAAGAATTTTGATATCGAATTTAAATAATAGTAAGTATAGAGTTTGTATTTTGAAGAGAAATGAACAAGATATATGTTTATATCTAACGAACACCATTTTTTTATATAACGAAGGAAACTTGGTAGTACAATAATGTTTAATATGAGGTAGCATTATGATGACATATAATATTATTTTTCCTGTTTTAAATGAGGAGTTGCGATTAGAACGGGGAATAGAGGGAATTGAAAGATTTCTGTTAGAAAATAACAAAAATAATTTTTATATTACGATAGTAGACAATGGATCAACAGATAAAACTTGGGAATTATGTAATAATTTGAAGAAAATATATTCTAATATAGAAACAATACATATAGAAACAAAAGGAGTTGGGGCAGCGGTACGAGAGGGAGTTAAGAATAATATTTGCGATATTGTGGGTTATATGGATATTGATTTATCAACAGAGTTAAACGCAATATTAAAAATGGAAGCAGAATTTGAAAAAGATAAAGAACTAGATATTGTTAATGCATCTCGATACAATAAAAATTCGATATTAATTGGACGAACTAAAATACGAAATAGTATTTCATACATTCTAGTTGCTTTATTAAAGATAGTTTTTAAAATGAAGGCAACTGATGCTATATGCGGCTTTAAATTTTATAGAAAAAGCGTAATAGAGGAGTTACTTGCAGAATCTAGCAGTGAGGCTGGGTGGTTCTTAATGATAGAAGTATTATTAAGAGCAGAAAGAAAAAATTTGAAAATTTTTGAACTTCCAGTTACATGGATATTCGAGGAACATACTAAGGTTAAAATCCTAAAAGTCACATGGAATTACCTTGTTCATATTATACAATTGAAAAGGAAATTAAAATAATGGATGTATTAGTTGGGTATACAGGGTTTGTTGGTTCTAATATTGCAAAAAAGCATTGCTTTGATTTGCTGGTTAATTCTAAAAATGTAGAAATGGCTTATGATAGTGAGCCTGATTTACTTGTTTATGCGGGAGTGACAGGAACTAAGTGGCTTGCGAATAAATATCCGGATGAAGATCTGAAAATTATAAATGATGCATTTAAAAATATTAAAAAAATATCTCCTAAAAAATTAGTTCTTATATCTACTGTAGATATATATGACAAATTAGAGTTTGTGGATGAAGATTATATGCCGGATAAGACAAAACTTCATACATATGGATATAATCGTTATTGTTTAGAGCAGAAAGTCTTAAATAGTTATAATAATGTTCGAATTGTGCGTCTGCCAGCACTTTTTGGTGATAATATAAGAAAAAATTTTATATACGATGTTATTCATTTAATTCCTCCGATACTTACAGTTGATGTATATGAACAACTTAGGAAAGAATGTGAATATATATCGAATAAATATAGTTATGATGATGTATATCGTTTATTTAGAATTTGCTCCTTAGATCGAGAAAGTAACTGGAAGTTACGTGAGTGGTTTAAAAAAAATGAATTTAATGCATTAAATTTTACAAATATAAAAAGTAGTTATCAATTTTATGATTTGAGAAATTTATGGGATGACATCCAGAAAATACAGAAATTGAATGGTACTATTTTTAATTTTGTTACGGAACCTTTATTTGTAGAAGAAATTTTAAACAAACTAGGCTATTTAACAACTTCCACTTCCATTGATACAAAAAGAATTAACTACAATATATTTACGAAATACAGTGATTTAAGTGGTTCATATATTTGTACTAAAGATGAAGTTATGAAAGACTTATGTGAGTTTATTGAACAAGAAATTGCAAATATGTTTCCATATTAATACAATATAAGAAAGGTGTAGGGTTATGGAAGTTGATAAAGTGATAATTGGCGGCGGACTTTATGGATTATATTCAGTTCTTTTATGTGCCCAAAATGGTCAGAATGTAGTTTTACTGGAGTATGAGTCAAATTCATTTGAACGTGCAACATATATTAATCAGGCTCGTGTTCATATGGGATACCATTATCCAAGAAGTTATTCCACTGCAATTAAATCTGCACATTACTTTGAAAGGTTTATTCATGATTATCCAGAATGTATATTAAGTGATTTTGATCAGATATATGCTACCTCCTCTAATTTTTCGTGGACAAACGCAGAGCAATTTAAAAAATTTTGTAGAGATGCAGAAATTAAATGTGAGGAGATTTCTCCCAATAAATATTTCCAAAAAGGTTTATGTGATGGGGCTTTTTTGACAAAGGAATATACATACGATGCAAAAATTTTAAGGGATATGTTATTAGCGGAAATTGCAAAGTATAGCAATGCTAAACTAATCTATAACGCAAGAATTGATCAAATTGTAAAGAGTACAGGAGAGTATGTTGTAAAAATACATGTCGAAAATAATATTATTGATAAAAATTATATTGAATACGCAACACCATTTATTCTAAATGCGACATATGCATCAGTAAATCAAATTTGTGCTAAAATGGGGTATACACCATTTGAAATTAAATATGAATTATGTGAAATTATATTGTGTAATGTAAGCCCTAATTTAAAAAATGTTGGGTTAACTGTTATGGATGGTCCTTTTTTTTCAATAATGCCGTTCGGAAAGACGGGTTATCATTCGCTTACTTCGGTTACATTTACACCACATATGACAAGTTATAATGAGGTGCCAACTTTTGCATGTCAAAAATTAGCACATAATGATTTTTGTTCACCTAACCAACTTGGTAATTGCAATGTATGCTCTTTTAAACCAGAAAGTTCTTGGGAATATATGTCAGGTTTAGCGCACAAATATATGAAACCTGAATATGAATTTAGATTTTGTGAGTCATTGTTTTCAATGAAACCAATATTAAAGGCTTCCGAAATAGATGATTCACGTCCAACTGTTATAAAAGAGCATTCTGATTCACCAAAATTTGTTAGTGTATTGTCTGGAAAAATAAATACAGTGTATGATTTGGATGAGGTGTTGTTAAATGATTAATAAAGAAAATAATTTTATATCAGCGGTTATCTATTTACAAAAAGATGAAACTAATATTGATAGATTTTTGAATATGTTATATTCTGTTTTAGAGGCTAATTTTAAAAAATACGAGATAATTTGTGTGTCAAATTATTTTGATGAGAGAACCATTAAACAGTTAAAACAATTTAAAGATATTTATGAAAAGGTAAATATTAGTTTTATTCGTTTAGATAAAAATCAAGGATTAGAGGAATGTATGAATGCAGGAATTGATCTTGCTATAGGAGATTTTGTATTTGAATTTGATTCTTGTTATATTGATTACGATCCACATATTATTTTAGATGTATATAAAAAATTATTAGAAGGTTATGATGTTGTTTCGGCTACTCCTCCTCAGACAACAAGCAAGATTTCATCTAGAGTATTTTATGGAATATACAATTATTTTTCTAATACAAAAAAAATAACAACGGAGCGTTTTAGGATAATATCGAGAAGGGCATTGAACAGAGTATCGGGATATAATAAAAATATTCCCTACAGAAAAGCTGTATATGCATCAGTTGGACTATCAACGTTTCATTTAAATTATACATTGACAGACAGAGCTAGTGGAATAGTACAGAATGATATTCAAAAGAAAAATGTAGCATTAGATTCTCTGATATTATTCACAAATATTGCGTATAAAGTATCATTTGCCTTCTCTATTATCATGGCATTTTTTATGTTTGGAACAGGCGTATATACGGTTGCCGTATATTTTAGCGCACAAAAGCCTGTTGAAGGATGGGCACCTATTATGGGGTTGATATCTGCTGGTTTTTCTGCTATGTTTTTTATCCTCACAATACTTATAAAATATATGGATTTGATTTTAAGATTTGTTTTTAAAAAACAAAAATATACAGTTGTGAATATAGAAAAATTATAGTATAAGTTTTTATATGTGAATAATAATTAAACGTTCAGTTTAAAACGGTTTGGAATGAAAGTATTATAATATACTGTTGATATACAGTAGAATGGAGTGCGATCATGAAAGTTACAGCACTGATCATGGCAGGCGGTCGTGGGGAGCGTTTCTGGCCCAGAAGCCGCAAGAGCCTGCCGAAGCAGTTTTTATCTCTGACAGATGACGGAAAGACGATGATTCAGCTGACCGTAGAGCGAATTTCGCCGTTGGTTGAGCTGGAGGATATCTATATTGCCACGAATAAGGATTACAAGCAGCTGGCTCTGGAGCAGCTGCCGGGAATTCCGGAGGAAAACATCCTCTGTGAGCCTATAGGCCGCAATACAGCGCCCTGTATTGGTCTGGGGGCAGTTCATATTTCTAAAAAGTATGAGGATGCAGTGATGCTAGTGCTTCCCTCCGACCATTTGATTAAATTTAATAAGATGTATTTGTCCACGATAAAGGATGCCTGTGCGCTGGCAGAGGAAAATACCAATCTGATTACCATCGGTATCACTCCGGATTATCCGGAAACCGGTTACGGATATATTAAGTTTGATTCCCGTGAGATGGAGGGACGGGCCTTTAAGGTAGACCGTTTTGTGGAAAAGCCTACCCTGGAGGTTGCCAAGGAGTATCTGGCAAGTGAAGAATACCTCTGGAACAGCGGTATGTTTATATGGAAGGTTTCTTCGATTCTTAAAAATATGCAGAAATTTATGCCGGATACCTACAGCCATCTGATGACAGTTAAGGAGTCTATTGGTACTCCGGAGCAGGAGATGGTGCTTGATAAGGAATTCCATGCCATGGAATCTCAGTCTATTGATTATGGCATTATGGAAAAGGCGGAGAATATCTATATTCTTCCCGGTACCTTTGGCTGGGATGATGTGGGTTCTTGGCTGGCAGTGGAGCGGATCAAAAAAACAAATGAGTTTGGAAATGTGGTTAATGGGAATATTATCACAGTAAATACCAGAGACTGCATCATTCAGGGCGGAAAGAAGCTGATTGCCACAGTTGGTCTGGATGATTTGATCGTAGTGGATACAGAGGACGCTACTTTGATTTGTGCCAAGGACAGCGCCGGTGATATAAAGAAGGTTTTGGAAAATCTGAAAATCTGCAACAGAGATGAATATATTTAAGGAGATAAAAAAATGAAGAATGCATTGATTACAGGAATTACAGGTCAGGATGGTTCTTATCTGGCAGAGCTTCTGCTGGAGAAGGGATACAATGTTTATGGAATTATGAGAAGAAAAAGCGTTGTGGATTACGGCAATGTGGAGCATATTAAGGATAAGATTCATTTTATCTATGCTGACATGACCGACGTGATCTCTCTGATTAACGCTATGAGAATTTCTCAGGCAGATGAGGTTTACAATCTGGCAGCCCAGTCCTTTGTGGCAACCAGCTGGGAGCAGCCTATCGCTACAGCAGATATTGACGCTATCGGTGTTACCAATATGCTGGAGGCAATCCGCACTGTAAAGCCCTCTGCTCATTTCTATCAGGCTTCTACCAGTGAGATGTTCGGACTGGTTCAGGAGATGCCTCAGACAGAGAAAACTCCATTTTACCCAAGAAGCCCCTACGGTGTTGCCAAGCTGTACGGTCACTGGATTACTAAGAATTACCGTGAGAGCTACGGACTTTATGCGTGCAGCGGTATCCTGTTTAACCATGAGAGTGAGCGCCGGGGCAAGGAGTTTGTTACCAGAAAGATCACAGATGCAGTTGCAAGAATCAAGCAGGGCGTTCAGGAGTATATGGAGCTGGGAAATATGGATTCCAAGCGTGACTGGGGTCATTCTAAGGACTATGTCCGCGCCATGTGGCTGATGCTGCAGCAGGAGACGCCAGACGATTATGTAATCGCTACCAATGAGACTAGAACCGTGCGTGAGTTTGTAGAGACAGCATTTGCCCATGTGGGAATTCAGGTAAAGTGGCAGGGTGAAGGCGTAGATGAGGTAGGAATCAACGCTGAAAACGGTCAGGTGATCGTTAAAGTAAATAAGAAGTTCTTCCGTCCGGCAGAGGTGGATGTGCTTCTGGGTAATCCTGCCAAGGCAGAGGAAAAGCTGGGATGGATCAGAGAGATTCCATTTGCAGAGCTGGTAACCAGAATGGTAGACAATGATATGGCTCTGGTTGAAGAAGAGATTAAGATTGCCAATTTAAAATAAATATTGAGGAAGACTATGAAGAAAGCATTGATTATAGGTGCGGCAGGCTTCGTAGGCAGCTATTTAATAGACCATATACAGAAAAACTGCGTATGGTCTATTGTTGTTACTAAGATGCCGCAGGAAACGATAAAGAAGCAGGGAATTGAGATCTGTGATTTAAATATTCTGGATAAAGAGGCAGTGGCAGCACTGCTGGATGAGATGCGGCCGGATTATATTTTCCATCTTGCGGCCCAGAGCTCTGTAGCTGTGTCCTGGAAGAATCCCGGTCTTACAGTGGATGTGAATATAAAGGGCAGTTTAAATGTACTGGATGCAGTCAGAGCGCTGGATTATAGGCCAAGGGTTCTTCTGATCGGTTCAGGAGAAGAATATGGTCATGTGCATCCGGATGAGATCCCTGTAAATGAGGATAATGTGCTTCGTCCGGGGAATATCTACGCAGCTACAAAGGCCTGTCAGAATATGATCGGGAAGATATATGCACAGGCATATGGGATGGATGTGATGATGGTTCGTGCATTTAATCATGTGGGGCCCAATCAGACACCTGTATTTGTAGTGGCAGATTTCTGCAGGCAGGCGGCAGAAATTGAAAAAGGATTACGCGAATCAGTGATCCGCGTGGGAAATCTGAGTGCAAAGCGGGATTTTTCCGATGTCCGTGATGTGGTTCGGGCATATACAATGCTTATGGAGCAGGGGGCTGCGGGAGAAAGCTACAATGTAGGTTCAGGCCATGCAGTTGCCATTCAGGATATACTGGATATGATTTTGAATTATTCCAAGGCAAAGATCGAAGTTGAGGTGGATCAAAGCCGCCTGCGTCCAGTGGATGTGCCTGTGATTGAGGCGGATATATCTAAGCTGTGCGAGTGTACCGGATGGAAGCGGGAGATTTCACTGGAGCAGACAATTGAAGAGACATTGGATTACTGGCGGAAGGAGCTGACTTGATGTTTACAAAACAGCAGATACAGGAGGAATACATCCGATGGCTGAAGTATGCCGTTGAGGATAAGGATTTAATCGAGGAATTAAAGGAAATGCAGGAGGATGGCGCTAAGCAGGAGGACGCTTTTTACCGCAATCTGGAATTTGGCACCGGCGGTCTGCGCGGAGTGATCGGAGCGGGCACCAATCGTATGAATATTTATACAGTGGCAAAAGCATCCCAGGGTCTGGCAGAGTATGTAAAAAATCATGGAGGCCAGAAGAAGGGGATTGCAGTCAGCTATGATTCACGAATTAAATCTGATGTATTTGCCAGAGTGGCAGCTCAGGTTTTTGCCGGAAATGGAATTCAGGTATATATTTATGATGAACTGATGCCCACCCCTTGTTTGTCCTTTGCGGTTCGCAGGTTGGGGTGTGAAGCTGGGATTATGGTAACCGCTTCACATAACCCGTCTAAATATAACGGCTACAAGGTATATGGTTCCGATGGCTGCCAGATCACCACAGAGGCTGCGGCTGCAATTTTGGATGAAATTGAAGCGGTTGATATATTTGAAGGCATTTTAAAAATGAACTTTGATGAAGCTGTGGATTGCGGACGGATTCGGTGGATTAGTTCAGAGGTTACAGCTGATTTTGTGGATTGCGTGAAGAAACAGAGTGTTCTGGGGGCTCTGGATCAGGTTGATAAGGATGTGGCAATCGTTTACTCTCCTTTAAATGGAACCGGTCTGAAGCCGGTGCTTCGCACTCTCGGAGAGAGCGGTTTTACGAATATTACAGTGGTGAAGGAGCAGGAAGCCCCCGATGGTCATTTTCCCACCTGCCCCTATCCCAATCCGGAGATCCGTGAGGCTATGGCTTTGGGAATTGAGTATGCGAAAGAGCGGGATGCAGATCTTTTACTGGCTACGGACCCGGACTGTGACCGCGTGGGAATCGCGGTAAAGGATGAGCAGGGCAATCATGTTCTTTTGAGCGGAAATGAGACGGGTATGCTTCTTCTTGACTATATCTGCAGCCGCAGAAGAGCCAATGGAACCATGCCCGAGCATCCGGTTATGATAAAGACCATTGTGACCATTGATATGGCGGAACGGATTGCAGCTCATTACGGAGTTGAGACGAAAAATGTGCTGACCGGGTTTAAGTTTATCGGGGAACAGATTGGTCTTTTGGAAGAGAAAGGGCAGGAGAGCAGTTATATTTTCGGATTTGAGGAGAGCTATGGCTATCTCAGCGGCTCTTATGTGAGGGATAAGGATGGAGTAAATGCCGCTTTCCTGATCTGTGAAATGTTTGCTTACTATAAGGCTCAGGGAATCAGCCTGTGGCAGAAGCTGAAAGAGCTGTATCAGACCTATGGCTACTGCCTGAATACGCTCCATTCCTTTACCTTTGAGGGCGCAGCCGGATTTTTGAGGATGAAGGAAATTATGGCTTCCTTGCGTCAGGGGATTGATATGATTGGCGGTAAAAGGGTGCTGGAGTGCCTTGATTATTCCCGGGGACTGGATGGCCTTCCGAAATCGGATGTACTGAAATTTATGCTGGAGGATTATTGCTCTGTGGTGATTCGGCCTTCAGGAACAGAGCCTAAGATGAAGGTGTATTTGTCTGTGAGTGCGGAGGATATGGAAATGGCTGGTCGGATTGAGGCTGAGATGGCGGAGAGTTTGAAGGGATTTTTTGAATAAGGTTATGGAAAATAAAAAGCATTAGAAAGATACGGCAATATTACTGTTATTCATAGTTGGGAGAAAACATAAATTAAGTGAGCGTTTTCTCCCAATCCATATGCAACAGATTAAATGATTATAAACATTTTGTTTACAAGCTCGGTCATTGCATTTCCGATTTCCTGGGCTAATAATTCCATGAAATTTTCAGAGGAAAACAATTCTAAAAATCCTGTTTGAATTTTTCGGATTATTTCATCATATGTGAAAGATGGTTCATGATAAATATCATTTACCATCTTGTGGACTTTTATATTTCCATAAGACAGATTAAAGGCTACCTTATCAAAGACCATATAAAATTTTTCAGAAGATGCAAAATAATTTCTAAATATTAAGTGTAACACTTGTAATTTCTGTTCTTTAGTTGGCAAATATTCTAATAAAACAGGATTTACATCTGCAAATGCAGAGTCTGTCATAGTTTTTGTGTTGTCAAGCTCCTCTATAAGCCGGTCTAACTCTACTTCTTCTATATTATCTGCCAGAGTTTTGATGGCTTTACTCTCATAAAGATTGGAAAATTCAGGAATATTATTTTTGAGAACCCTTTTTAACATCCCCTTCATATTAATGCTGAAATTCCCGTATACATATGCATTTGTGGTGTATCCTAAACCAATCTGAAGATTTGAATAGTATCGAATTACACTTTGACCATGTATTCTACGTGTATCAGTTATCTGGTAACCGTTTACAGTTGCTTTATCTTGAGTAAGGGTATTTTGTATCTCCATAAATACCTGATTGAGAGTTTTTTTATCTACAGAGATATCTACAGCGGGAAGTTCTGTATTTTTGACAGTAACAAATAAAGGCGATTTTATGCCACTGGGTAATATTTTTAGCTGAGTTTTGTATAATATATCGCTGATTTTTTTATATAGGCCCTCTTTTCTGAAATGCTTTCGCATTTCGTATTTTTGTTGCTTAAGTTCAGGGGTATCAGATTCTTCTTCATTCAATGCAAGCTGAATGGGGTCAATGTTTTCGTCTAAGTACCGGATTGAAAGCCAGCTTGTGCTTTCTTCTTTGAGTGTAGATATATAATCATTAATTTTACTTTCAATGGATGAAATTGCAGGGAATATATGTTTGGTATAGTCTTCCTGCATTAATTCAACTGTATCACGGGTAGATTTATTTATAATGTTGCTGATTGCAATATCTGCTTTAGTAAAAATGACATTGATTGGAATACCAAGTTTTTTTGCTTTACTGCTTTTGGAATTGATAGCTTCACAGCACTTGAAGATAACATCATCTCGTTCTTGCAGACTCATTAAAAGAATAATATTATCTGGACTACAGTTTAAAGCAATATCTAAAGCATCTTTCATAGAATTTCCATCCATACTAATCTGATTCAATCCCATTGTATCGCGGATGCAGAAACGAAGAGGGATTCGTTTATCAAACATATTGCGAAGTTCATGGATCAGTACTTCTCTGGGCCTGCAGACCATGGTCATATTTTCAACAATAAGGCTATAGGGTTCATAGGGATCAAAGAGATGTTGCAGTACTTCTCCACCATAGGGTAAGACATCGTTATATTCAGTACTATATTCCCTTGTGATATCAATGAGATGATCAATTCCCATACATAGTGCTAATCTGTTTTGAATTGCAACACCAATTTCTATGAGCCAATTTTGGTATTTTCTAATTAGCATTTCAGGCAATTCACTCCACATATCTTCCATTACAATACTACGAACCGCTTCCGTACTTACAGTGCGTTTATCAGGTGCTGCTTTTATTCTTTTAACTCGTGCATTAAAGGATTCTTCAGCATTGTCAATGTGGCGCAAGGCAGATTCAACGATTTGTTTAATGGATTCAATAGAGATTTTTGAAGCAATACGTCCAAGATGATATGAGGCATCAGCTGGTTCCAAGATGCCATTCATAAAATTACTGTCGAATGCATCCATTGCTTCTTCAATGTCATAACCATTTGCAACATAGAGTTTGGTAAGCATTTCCATGAACTTAATGTGAATAGGGTTGAAAGAAAAGTCTTTTATGCGAATCTGTAATGCGAAATATTCATTTTTGGTAATTCTCTCGTCAAATAAAAAATCGCAGGGAATAATAGTTGTCTGGCATTTATCACCAACGCCTATAGAGATATATGGGATAATTTTATGATTTACAAGTGTATAAATTAAGGTACTTTTTCCAGAGGAAGTTGGACCAACTACAACAATGGATTGGGCAGACTTAAGTCTTTTGCATGCCTCTATCGGCATAAGTGATGCAATTTTCTGATCGTTCATAAAAAAACTCCTTATCAAAATCAGACATGACTTTAACAAGGAGGTAGGAAAAAATTTGTATGCACAAATAAATAATCTCTTGTCAGGTACTGGATAGAGGTAATGTTCCGCTATCTGTGTACTGGGAATGACTTTGGCTCAACGTTTTCGTAGTTCGTCTCTTGCATAGCCATATCTGTATTGGACAGTATATACAAGGGGGGATATCTTGTCAAGTCTTTCGTACATTTGTTTTATTTGGTTTAGTCATCCTTTTCCGTGGTGATATATAATATTTGAGAGCAAGATCTTTTTACAGTCTGTTTCAGCAATATTTCAAAATATTTTGTTTTTATTAGGCAATAGTATATATGATTGGAAAAAATTGAATATCCCCCCAATTTCCCGTCCATACTCCCACTATCAACATGAAAGGACGTACACAAACATGAGGCTTCCAAGACATATCGGGATTATTCCCGACGGCAATCGCCGCTGGGCGGTGAGAGAGGGAATGGATAAGGCAGATGGCTACGATCACGGCATCGCTCCGGGAATGGAGCTGTTTCGGATGTGCCGGGAGCTGGGAGTGGAGGAAATGACGTTTTACGGCTTTACCGTGGACAACACAAAACGCCCTTCTGTCCAGCGCCGTGCATTTACAGCTGCCTGTATAGCAGCAGTAGAGGAGCTATCAAAGGAGGATGCCAGTCTTTTAGTGCTGGGAAATACGAAGTCATCTGTATTTCCCAGAGAATTTCTGCCCTATACAACCCGCCGCAGCTTCGGAAAGGGAGGTATGAAGATCAATTTTCTTGTAAATTACAGCTGGGAGTGGGATTTTGGCTTAAAGGACGGGCTGCTGGGAGAGAAGCTGAAAACCGCAGAAGTGTCCCGGATCGACCTGATTATACGCTGGGGCGGCAGGCGGCGGCTGTCAGGCTTTCTCCCTGTGCAGTCCGTGTATTCGGATATCTATGTAGTAGATGACTACTGGCCGGATTTTAAGCCTTCCCATGTGGAGGAGGCCCTTGAGTGGTATAGCAGGCAGGATGTAACGCTGGGAGGATAGGGAAGTTTCTCCGGCAAAGGAAACTAATACACCTCATACTGTGCCCGATTCGGCTGTTTCGTATCCCCGTTTTCATCCCACACGCCGTCTGTTCCGATCCAGTGATAGAGATCGGAGGATTTTGAACGGACGTAGCATTGGGAAACCATATATCCTGCGCCGTCAAAGAAGTACCATTTTCCATCAATCTGCCTCCAGGCCATCTGTGGGAAAGCGCCGTTTGGATACAGAAAGAGGTGTTTTCCATTTTCTTCCTTCCAGATGCCGTCGCTGTGGAACCAGGCTTCCTCTGGGGTGATGACAAGGGGCTCTGCATCGGAACACCAACCGCTGTTTTTCCTGTCTTTTCTGTTATATGCCCGGACACGGAAGGTATAGGAACCTTCATTGTTGATCCAATTTTCAAAGCTGCAGGAGGCAGCAGAGCTGGTAAGGGTGGTAAGAGTGCGTCTGTCCTTAAGAAGTTGTATTTCATACTGGTCTGCCCCATCTACCTCATCCCAGACGGCTGTATGACCGCTCCAGTCCGCTGTAAGGGGAGCAGGAATGGCCCCGTCGATTCTGGGCAGGCGGACATGAAGGATCAGAGTGCTTCCCTCGTCTTCTGTGCGGGCGCTCTGATACTGGACGCCGTCTCCGGAAAGATGGAAAAGGCTTCTGGCGGCAGTAGGGAAATAATACCCTTCATTTGCAGAAAGTTCCACTTCTCCCACAGGCCATTCTCCGTAGCTCCAGGTATCGTCATCCTTCAGATATCCGGAACCTTCCACGGTGAACTGGCTGCTGCTGGAAACGGCGGTCAGTTCTCCGACTTCTTTTCCGCCTTCAGGACTTTGATCGTAACTGAAAATAAGGGAAACATCGGTGATCCGTTCTTCTCCCATGGCAGTAAAGGACAGGCCCAGGGAAATAAGGGCAGCTGTGCAGAGGGTCTGCAGCGTATGTTTCTTCATAAGAATTCTCCTTTCCGGATATGCATTGCCCGGCACACAGGAAGAGCGCACGCTTTCCCCGCTGCCGGGCAATAACCACAGTATGTCATATTCACGAAGAGATCAGTCAAAAATAGAACCTACCAGCATTTTCAGCATGGATTCAGAGGTGCGGATCTTAAGCTGGTTTGCCCCGCAGCACTGGATGGTGGTAGCCATCAGGGTGTCCTTTAATTCCGGTTCACAGATGCTTACCATGTTGGCGCAGGATTCGATGATAGCGGTTAAACGGCCAGCTTTTTCGATAAAGTGGGAAATGTGCTCCTCTGTAAGCCACAGGGAAAATTCGGCAAGGGGTTCGCCGTTTAATTCATTCCACTCCGTTTTGGAAAATCCATAGGTTTCTTTGAGACTGTTCATCAGTTGATTGATATCCATTTCATACTCCTCATTTGTATAAGATCAGTCCCCTTAAGGGGCAGTATACAATAATATATGACATACGATGGGATATTTCAAGTGAAAACGGGCAAAAATTCAATGATTGTAAAGCTGTTTGATGATTTCTACGGTTCGGTCCATGCCCAGACGGCTTACATTTAAGAGCATCTGGTGGGAATCAATGGAACCCCATTTCTGGTGCGTGTAGTTTTCATAATAATGCTTTCTGCGCTTATCCGTGGAATGGATGGCATTTATGGCATCTTTTTCGGAGAAATGATACCGTTCCATGATCCGGTGGATCCGATCCTCCATATTGGCGCAGATAAACAGGTCGGTGACGTCATTTCTGGAGCGCAGGGCATAATTGCCGCAGCGTCCTACGATGACGCAGGGGCCTTTCCGGGCAAGCGTTTCAATGATGATCGTCTGGGTTACATAGGTACTGTCCGGCAGAGAAAGTCCGTATCCGGTGACGGAATTGGGTTCCCGCGGGACATGGTAATCAGCCAGAAATCCCATCAGGGCCGATTCGTCTACTTTTTCTACGCTTACTGATGCATGGCCCATTTTTTCTGCAGCCATTTCAACCAGCTCCCGGTCATAAAAGGGGATATTTAATTCTTTGGCGGTACGCATCGCAGCTTCCCGTCCGCCGCTTCCAAATTGCCGTGCAATGGTTATGATCTTACCGCTCATAGTACCGCTCCTTTCATTTTACTGCATCTGAAAAGTAAAAATGCACAATACAATGTTCTGTAAGTTCATTATACATTACATAACGTACAAAAGGAAGAGGAATTTTTGCGTCTATGTATGGTTACCATGGCCGGCGGGAACTTTGCAGGAAGCGTCTTCCTGTTTCTGCGCCTTCCGCTGTTCCCGCATCATTTCCCAGATGGTGTCATGCATCCATTTTACGGTATCGCTGAGAATTTTGTTTTCCGTATCTAACCGCATGATTTCCATATTCATTTCTGCAATGACTTCACGGCTGTTGTATTTCTTATGGGGAGCTGTTATGCGCTCCATCAGGGAAGGATTTTGCTTTAGAATTTCATTTCCAAGGTAATCATCGCGCTCCTGACAGCTCATATTCATAAACTCTTTGTAATGCATCCGCACCATATTCATAGTATCCTTTGAATTACATCTGGGACACTGGGGATGACGGGATGTCTGATAATATGCATAATATCCGCATTTGGGACAGTAAAAAGCAGCAAGCTCTCTCATTTATATAATCCTCCTACTACAAACTTGATCAGTCTATAATAAATAACGCATGAGAGCGGAAAATATACCGCTGTTTTTTAAAATATTTCAAAAAAAGCAAAATAAACAAAAAAAAATGACGAATTTCTGGAAAATCAGACGTTCTGTTGAATAAGTTTAGCATTTATGGGCGAATTTGTAAAGAGGAGCTTAATGTAAAGGCCATATCAGGGACAGTTTGTATAAAAACTGATCTGATATGGCCTTTAAGGAAATATTTTTATTTTCCGCCCGTCACAGGGTGAACGGATGTGGGTGAGAGGCGGTGGGTTACTGGATGATGCCGCTGGTGTTTACGGTCCAGATGGTGTCATTTTCATCCTTGAAATCCTTATAACCTGCTCCAAGCTCAGGTTTTGCGTTGGATTTGGAGGAGGAGCCGGCTTTCTGGATAGCACCGTTGGTATTGATCAGATAGCGAGTACCGTCCAGATCAGCCGGAACCAGACGCAGGTCGGGATCAGCCTCCTGACGGAGTCCGTGAATGTAGAGGGTGTTATCCTTGATGCCGTGATATCCCTGTCCCTTTTTGGAGCCGTCGGTGTGGAAGTACCAGTTCTGGGTTTCGCCCAGGTCTTCGTCATAGATTGTCTGCTTCCCTGTTTTCATAGCGCCGTCTTCGCCGAAATAGAAGTTGGCAGAGGCGCCGTCGCCGATGTTTACAGACTGCTTTCCGGTCTGCATTTCGCCTTTTGTGTTAAAGGCGTACTTCTTGGAGTCGATGGAGAAGAGCTCCAGGCCGGACTGAGCGTGATGGGGAACGCCGTTTTTAAAGTAAAACTTGTAAACCTCGGCTTCCTCGCTGATGCCTTCAGCGCCTTCAATGGTTCTCCAGCCGGAGGCACGCTTTCCGTCCTCATCATAATACTGATAACCGGAAATGGAGGAAGGGTCTGCTTTGACAGCCTCGGAAGCGGTGGCGGCGTTTTCTGCTGCGGGAAGCTTAAACCAGCCGGTCTGCATCTTTCCGTCTACAAAGGTATAGTAATTGCCGTTTATTTTCTTATCAACCGCATGTTCGATGCGCTTTCCGCTGTTATCGAAGTAGTACCAGGATTCAATGATCTCTGGATCGTCTGTTTCATCTTCTAAAAGCACCCAGCCGGTCTTGCGGCTTCCATCTTCGCCCAGATAGTAATTGAAGCCGTCTACCTGAATGGAGCCGGTTTCCATGATGGAATCCTCGTTGAAATAATACCACTGTCCGTTAATGGAGGCCCAGGTGGAGGTTAAGGCTCTTCCGTCTCTTCCATAATAATAGTAGAGAAACTCCGGCTCATCCTGTTCAGACCAGTAATCTTCATTTTCTACGGAAATCCATTTCATAGTAACGCGTTTTCCGTCTTCATCTACATAGTATTCGTCAATCTGGGAGGATGTGGCTCTGATTCCGTCGGAATCCAGATAGTACCAGTCATCGCCGGATTTTTTCCAGGTGTCTGTAAGGGGCTCCCCATAGGAGTCATAGTAGTACCAGTTTCCGTTTTCCTGTGCCCAGCCAGCATTTTTGGCATATGCAGGAAAAGAAAGGGCTGCAGCAAGAGCTGCGGTGGATAATACAGCCAGAAGCTTTGTCTGTTTTTTCATAATAATAATTCTCTCCTTTTGAAATGTGTGTGTCGGCCGAAAATCCATTGTTGCATTACGAGGCTCATTATAGCGGGTGAGCGGCCGGATTTCCAGTGAGGCTTACTGGAAGGAATGGAAGGACTTTCCCGGAAGCCGGGAACCCCTGCCAGGGAAAATGGTAGTAGGCTTTTTAATGGTTTTGTGATATACTCACCGTATGATGTTGGGGGCAGATGTGCTGTCCCCTTTGATATCGGATTGCGGTACGGCAAAGGAGAAGATATGAGAATAAAGGTTTCAAATTATATTTCGGAAATGCTTGTAAAGGCGGGAATCCGTCAGGCATTTATGGTAACAGGCGGCGGAGCGATGCATCTGGACGATGCCCTGGGCCATCAGGAAGGGCTTTGCTGCATCTATGATCACCATGAGCAGGCCTGCGCTATAGCGGCAGAGGCCTACGCACGGATTCACAATGAGATTGCCGCTTTGTGCGTTACCACAGGTCCCGGCGGCACCAATGCGATTACAGGCGTATTAGGAGGGTGGCTGGATTCCATTCCCATGCTGGTTCTCTCCGGTCAGGTGCGCTACGATACCACAGCCAGATGGTCCGGTCTGGGAATCCGGGCAATGGGAGATCAGGAGTTTGATATCTGTAAGTCCATTGACTGCATGACAAAGTATTCGGAAATGGTGATCGATCCCATGAGAATCCGGTATTGTCTGGAAAAAGCCCTGTATCTGGCAAAGTCCGGCCGTCCCGGACCCTGCTGGCTGGATATTCCGCTGAATGTCCAGGGGGCTTTTGTGGAAACGGAGGATCTGGAGGGCTTTGATCCGGAGGATTATGAAAATGGCGGAACCGGCTGGGGGACAATGGGAAATATCCATGCTATTCCTGAGGATGAGGCCGGAAAGGGTGAGAAGCGTCAGCTGCTTCCGGGCAAGGTGAGCAGGGAAACGGCTGATCTGATCCTTTCGAAGATCCGGGCTGCAAAGCGTCCGGTGATCAATGCGGGAAACGGCATCCGCATCGCCGGAGCCCATGATGTGTTTATGCGGGTGGCAGAGAAGCTTGGTATTCCCGTGATTACAGGCTGGGACAGTGAGGATTGCATCTGGGATGAGCATCCGCTGTATACAGGACGGGCCGGCAATATGGGCGACCGGGCTGGAAACTTTGCCATTCAGAACAGCGATCTGGTGCTGTCTGTGGGAAGCCGTCTGAGTATCCGGCAGGTGGGCTACAATTATAAGACCTGGGCCAGAGCCGCCTTTGTGATCGCAAATGATATTGACAGTGAAGAATTAAAGAAGCCTTCGGTGCATGCAGATCTGGCGGTTCATGCAGATGCGAAGGATCTGCTGGAGCAGCTGGACGGAGCGTTGGATGAAATTCTGGAAAAAGAAGGAAACCAGCTGGCTGAAAGCCTGAGCAAAAAGGGAGAAAAGCAGCTCTTTGGAGGCGGAGAAGGTCTTCCGGGCATGAGCTGGAGCGAGACCTGCAGGATGTGGAAGGAAACCTATCCGGTGGTACAGGAAAAACACTGGAATTTCACCGATCAGGAGCCGGCTAATGTCTATGCGGCCATCCAGGCCATCAGCAGCCGCTTAAAGGAAGGCCAGATTACGGTAGTGGGAAATGGTTCTGCCTGCGTGGTAGGCGGTCATGCGTATGTGATCAAGAAGGGACAGCGGTTTATCACCAATTCTGCCGTAGCAGCCATGGGCTATGATCTGCCTGCCGCTATTGGCGCCTGGACTGCCTCCAGAGACAGCCGCTGCTACAGCCAGGGAAGGGATCGTTCCGGAGAGGATCTGATTCTTGTAACGGGTGATGGAAGCATCCAGATGAACCTTCAGGAGCTTCAGACCATCATTCACCATAAAATGGGAATTAAAATATTCTTAATTAATAACGGCGGCTATCATTCCATCCGCCAGACCCAGAAGAATTTCTTCGGAGAGCCTTTGATCGGCATCGGAGTGGACAGCGGGGATTTAAGCTTCCCGGATATGGAAAAACTGGCATGTGCCTACGGATATCCTTATATAAAGGCAGAGCACAACAGTGAGCTTGCAAAAGCAGTGGAGCAGACGCTGGCTGCCGAAGGCCCGGTGATCTGCGAGATCTTTGTATCCATGGATCAGAACTTTGAGCCAAAGTCCTCAGCCAAGAGACTACCGGACGGAACTCTGGTATCTCCGCCTTTGGAGGATCTGGCTCCCTTCCTTCCTGAGGAGGAGATGGATCGGAATATGATCATTCCCAGGATCAGGAAATAATTCCCGGTTGGGAGAACCGGCAGAACAACAGACAGAAAAGGAGACAGCCATATGGCAGTGATCGTCACAGGAGCTACCAGCTTTATCGGAAGGGCTGTAGTGGAGGAACTTTTAAAACAGGGACAGAAGGTGTATGCTGTGGCACGGCCCGGTTCAGCGGGCCTGTCCTTTTTAAAGGCGCTGCCTCTTAATGGACAGGAAGGCCGGAGAGAGGGGGCTGTGGGAAGCGTAAGGATTCTGGAATGTAATTTAAACGAGATAGAACGCCTAAAGGAGATGGATATCACAGACGCTTCTGCCTGGCTGCATCTTGGCTGGGAGGGAGCGGGAAGCGCCAATCGGCAGGATCCGGCTCTTCAGGCGAAAAACATCGGCTATGCGCTTTCGGCTGTCAGAACAGCAGGAGCCCTTGGCTGCAGCCGGTTCCTTTTTTCCGGCTCTCAGGCGGAGTACGGGATCTGCGATTCTCCCATGAGGGAGGATCAGCCCTGCCATCCGGTATCTGAGTACGGCAAGGATAAGGTGCTGGTCTGCCGACAGGCTGGGGAACTGGCCGGCCAGCTTCGCATGGATTATATCCATACCCGTATTTTCAGCGTCTATGGCCCGGGAGATCACCCATGGTCTTTGATTTCCACCTGCATTGACACTTTTTTAAAGGAAGGCCATATGGAAATGGGGCCCTGTACCCAGCAGTGGAATTTCCTCTATGTGACCGAGGCCGCAGAACTGCTGGTAAAACTTCTTCTTGGCAAAGCACCGGCCGGCGTGTATAATGTGGCGGGGGAAGATACCCGCCCGCTGCGGGATTATATAGAAGAGCTGCACCGGCTCTGCGGCAGTCTGGGAAGCTATCATTTCGGAGACAGGCCGCCCAATGCGGAGGGCATGGTATCGCTGATGCCGGAATTGACGAAATTAAAGGCAGCAGTGGGCTTTACCCAGCAGATTCCTTTTTCGGAGGGGATCCGCCGGATGGTACAGGAGAAAAAAGGAGAAATTTAGATGAAACGTTGTATTGCCTGCGGTGCTCCTTTATGGGAGACGCCGCTTCTTACGCTGGACAATATGCCGGCTTCTGCCCAGCATATGCCGGATAAAGATCATGTAGATGAGGATCAGGGGCTTACTCTGGATCTCTGCCAGTGCATGGGCTGCGGACTGGTGCAGTTTGACTGCGAGCCGGTGGATTATTACCGGGATGTGATTCGCGCCGGGGGATACTCCACCACTATGGCGGAGCTGCGCAGAAAACAGTACAGGCACCTGATCGAAACTTACCATTTAGAAGGAAAGCGGTTTATCGAGGTAGGCTGCGGACAGGGAGAATTTTTAAAAGTATTAGAGGAATTTCCGGTAGAGGGTCACGGGATTGAGCATGATCCGGCGCTGGTTAAGCTTGCCAGGGCTCAGGGCCTTGCAGTGGAGCAGGGATTTACAGAACATGCGGATACGGTGATCCCAGGCGGCTTTTATGATGTATTTTTATCTTTTAATTTTCTGGAGCATCAGCCGGATCCGGCAGGGATGCTGCGCTGTATTTACAATAATCTGGAAGATGACGGGATGGGACTTCTTACCGTTCCAAGCTTTGAGTATATTATGGATCACAGCAGCTATTATGAGCTGATCCGGGATCACATTGCCTACTATACCTTTGATACGCTGACTTCCCTGCTGGAGCGTACGGGCTTTGTGGTAGAGGAAGCAGAGGTGATAAACAGGGATACGCTTGCCGTTATTGTGCGCAAGCGTCCCCAGATGGAAACAGGCAATCTGCTGGACTGCTATGTGAATCTGCGCCGGGAGATGGATACCTATATGAAGTATCTGGATGCCTGGAAGAAAAAAGCAGCCATCTGGGGAGCCAGTCATCAGGGCTTTACGCTGGCAGCTACAACCAGCCTTGGAAAGAAGGCAGAGTATATCATTGATTCCGCTCCCTTTAAACAGGGAAAATTTGCTCCGGCCTCCCATCTTCCCATCGTAGCCCCGTCCTATTTTGAGGAGCATCCGGTGGACGCCGTCATTATCACTGCTCCCGGCTATACGGATGAGATTGCGGCCCTGATCCGGGAGAAATTTGGTCCTGAGGTGGAGATCCGGGCCATGCGTTCTAATCATCTGGAAATGCTCTAGGAGGACAGCTTATGAGAATCGTTATCACAGGGGCAACCGGCTTTATCGGCAGTTACCTTGCGGCCCTGTTTTTGAGAGAAGGGGCAGAGGTTTTTGCCCTGTCCCGTCCGGATTCCCCTAATCTTAAGGCGCTTCCGGTTCACGAAAACCTGCACATCGTTCCCTGGTCCATGGACTGGGCCGGAGACTGTGTTTCACAGATTGGTTTTGCAGACGCATTTTTCCATTTTGCCTGGGGCGGTGTAAACCGTCAGGAGATTGATTCTCCGGAAGTTCAGGCCAAAAATGTGGCAGGTTCTCTGGAATGTATCCGGGCTGCAAAGGCTCTTTCCTGCTCTGTTTTTATGGATGCAGGCTCCCGGGTGGAGTATGGACTTACGGACGGAATCATGTCTGAGGACAGGGAATGCGCCCCCATTAACCAGTATGGAAAGGCCAAGTGGGAATTTTACCAGAAGGCGGCTCCTCTGTGCAAAGAGCTGGGGCTTCACTATTTCCATCTGCGGTTTTTCAGCGTCTACGGCCCCGGGGATCACCCCTGGTCGATCATCTCCACTCTGGTGCGGGAGCTGCCCCAGGGAAAGAGCGTTTCCCTAAGCGCCTGCCTTCATCAGTGGAACTTTATGTATATAGAAGACGCAGTTCAGGCAGTATATGAATTGTACCGCCATCTTCCGTCTGAAAAGGACAGCCCGAAAATCAGCGAGATTGTCAATGTTGCCAGCAGGGATACGCGGGTATTGCGCTCCTTTGTGGAGGAGGTCTGGAAAGAGGCGGGAGGAAGAGGAAGTCTGGAATACGGCTCCTTTGTTCAGGCAAAGGAAGGGGCCCTGTCTGTGCGGCCTTCCGTAGAGAAGCTGGCGGCCTTGACCGGAGGCTTTAAGGAAGCGTATTCCTTTTCCCAGGGCATCCGCCAGATGCTCCCATAAACCATTACAAGATTATTTTAGAAAGAGATGTACATCCAAATGAAAAAGATCAGCATATTGATCCCCTGCTACAATGAGGTCGAAAATGTAGGGCCCATTAGCCAGGCGGTAACAGATATCCTGAAAAATGAACTTCCCCAGTACGATTATGAACTGGTCTTTATTGACAATGATTCGACGGACGGAACGAGGGAGGTGCTGCGGACTCTGTGCAGCAGTGATCCGAAGATCAAGGCGATTTTTAATGCCCGCAATTTCGGACAGTTTAATTCCCCCTACTATGGTATGCTCCAGGTGACAGGAGACTGCGTCATTGAAATGGTGGCAGATTTCCAGGATCCGGTGGAAATGATTCCCAAATACGTCCGTGAGTGGGAAAACGGCTACAAGATCGTAATCGGGATCAAGACCAGCAGTCAGGAGAACAAATTTATGTACTGGCTCCGTACCTGCTACTACAAGACCATCAAAAAGCTGTCAGATGTGGAGCAGATCGAGCATTTTACCGGCTCCGGCCTTTATGACAGGGAGTTTATTGAAATCCTGCGCCGTCTGGATGATCCTACGCCCTTTTTGCGGGGGATTGTGGCAGAGCTTGGCTATAAGCGCAAGGAGATTCCCTATGAGCAGCCAAAGAGAAGGGCAGGAAAGACGCATAATAACTTTTACCGCCTTTACGACGCAGCCATGTTAAGCGTTACTTCCTATACAAAAGAGGGTCTGCGCCTTGCTACGATTTTCGGAGGGGTCTGCGCCGCGGTCAGTATGCTGATCGCTCTTGTTTATCTGGTAATGAAGCTAATCTGGTGGGATCGTTTTCCGGCCGGTATGGCTCCCATGCTGATCGGTATGCTGTTTCTGGGCTCTGTCCAGCTCTTTTTCATCGGTTTTCTGGGCGAATACATTATGAGCATCAATCAGAGAGTCATGAAGCGGCCACTGGTGATTGAAGCGGAGCGCCTGAATTTTGATGAGAAGCCGGAAGAGAAAGAGGAAGGAAAAAAGGATGAAGTATAAGATAGACATTGTGCGGATCCGTGAAAATTCCATTACATTAAACGGATGGGTTTTGGGAAAATCTCCGGAAAGCAGGGCGACCTTCCGGGTAGAGGATGAACGCCATAACCCGGTGAAATATAAGCTGGTTACGACCAGAAGAGATGATGTGAGCCAGATTTATTTCAAAAAGACGTATGACAGGGACTTTGGCTTTGACATCCAGTTCCCCTATGAGAGAGGAAAGACCTACTGGCTTTTGATCCGCTGTGAGGGACGCCAGGCAAAGATCAAGTATAATGAAGAGCTGATCGCAAAGCGTTCCAGCGTGGCTCATAAGCGGATGGAAAAGATTAAGGATCTGATGAACATGGAGACCGTCCGTGTGGCTGCAGATTTCTGGAAGGAAAATGGACTTAAGGCTCTGATAAAGAAGTCCTGTCACAAGCTTCAGGGCCTTGATAATGACTATGACTACAGCGAGTGGTATGAGCTTACAAAGCCCACAGAGGAGGAGTTAAAGGCCCAGAGGGAAGCGCGTTTTGAATATGAGCCCCTTCTTTCTGTGGTTATACCCGTCTACCGCACCCCGGAGCATTATCTTCGGGAAATGATCGATTCCATCATTGATCAGACCTATACCAACTGGGAGCTGTGCATTGCAGACGGCAGTCCCAGAGGACAGAGCGTGGAACGGGTATTAAAGCGCTACGCCCAGAAGGATCCCAGAGTACGCTATGCGGTGCTGGGCGGAAACAGGGGCATTTCCGGCAATACCAATGCGGCTCTTGAAATGGCTTCCGGCGATTTTGTGATCCTGGCTGATCACGACGATACCCTTCCGGAGCACGCCTTTTATGAGGTGGTAAAGGCAGTCAACGAGCATCCGGACTGTGAAGTCCTTTATTCCGATGAGGATAAGCTGGATATGGATGGAAAGGCGCTGTTTGATCCGCATTTCAAGCCTGATTTTAACCCGGATCTTCTTACCAGTGTCAATTATATCTGCCATCTGTTTGTAGTAAAAAAGAGCCTTTTGGATCAGGTGGGAGGCTTTAGGAAGGAGTTTGACGGTGCTCAGGATTATGATTTTATTTTCCGGTGTACGGAAAAAGCCGCCAAAATCGTTCATATTCCAAAGGTGCTCTACCACTGGCGCTGCCATCAGGGGTCCACAGCCAGCAATCCGGAAAGTAAGATGTACGCTTTCGAGGCAGGCTCCAGAGCGGTTATGGCTCATTATGAGCGAGTGGGAATCCCGGCAGAATCCGTGGAAAAGGGTGTGGATTACGGCATTTACCACACGCATTTTAAGATTCAGGGAGAACCCCTTGTGTCTGTGATCATTCCCAATAAAGACCACAGCCAGGATCTGGATACCTGTATCCGTTCTCTGATGGAGCGTTCCACCTATCAGAATCTGGAATTTATCGTTGTGGAGAACAACAGTACCAGTCCGGAGACCTTTGCATATTATAAAAAGCTTCAGGAGGCTCATTCCAATGTTAAGGTAGTGACATGGAAGGAGGGCTTTAACTATTCAGCCATCAATAATTTCGGAGCATCCTTTGCATCCGGCGAGTATCTTCTTTTGTTAAATAATGATACAGAGCTTTTAGAGCCGGACAGCATAAAGGAGATGCTGGGCTTCTGCCAGCGTGAGGATGTGGGAATCGTGGGAGCAAGACTGCTTTATGCAGATGACACCATCCAGCATGCAGGCGTGGTAGTGGGCTTTGGCGGGATTGCGGGCCATACCTTTATCGGCCTTCACAAGGCTGAGAACAGCTACTTCCACCGTGCCATGTGTGCACAGGACTACAGCGCAGTCACTGCAGCCTGTCTGATGACAAAGAAATCCGTCTTTGAGACTGTGGGAGGCTTAAGCACAGAGCTGGCAGTCGCCTTTAATGATATTGATTACTGTATGAAAGTGCGGGCGCTGGGGAAACTGGTAGTATATGCGCCTTATGCCTGCCTTTACCACTATGAATCCAAGTCCAGGGGATTGGAGGACACGCCGGAAAAGGTGGCCCGCTTTAACCGGGAGGTTGCCATGTTCCATAAAAAGTGGCCGGAGATCCTGGAGCAGGGAGATCCTTACTACAACCCCAATCTCACGCTCCGCAAGTCTAATTTTGCCCTTCGTGATCTCTTGAAGGAGAAGATCGGAGAACCCTATGACCTGTCTGTGTACGATGCCTATGGGCCGGAGGAAAAGGAAGGAAAATGAGCAATCGAATCAAGGTCACTGTGATCATACCCAATTATAACGGATTAAAATTCATGGAACCCTGCTTTAAGGCGCTGGAGCTGCAGATTTACCACAAATTTCAGATCCTGGTGGTGGACAACGGCTCCACGGACGGCAGTGTGGAGTGGCTTAAGGAGCATCAGATCCCCACGATTTTTCTGGATACCAATACCGGTTTTTCCGGGGCGGTTAATGTGGGGATCAGGGCGGCAAAGACGCCCTATGTGCTTCTGTTAAACAATGATACAGAGCCGGACTGCCATTTTATCGGTGAAATGGTTAAGGCCATTGAGAGGTCGCCTAAGATTTTTTCTGTCAGCAGCAAGATGATCCAGATGTATCACAAGGATAAGATGGATGATGCAGGAGATATGTACAGCCTCCTTGGCTGGGCGTATCAGAGGGGCGTAGGACGTTCCTCCGGGGGCTACAGCCACCCCTGCAGAGTCTTTTCCGCCTGCGCCGGAGCTGCCATTTACCGCAGGGAGATCTTTGAAAAAATCGGGTATTTTGACGAGATGCATTTTGCTTATTTAGAGGACATTGACGTAGGCTACCGGGCCAGGATTGCAGGCTATGATAATGTTTACTGTCCTCACGCAGTTGTGTACCATGTGGGCAGCGGCACCAGCGGTTCCAAGTATAATTCCTTTAAGGTGCGGCTGGCGGCCCGGAATAATATTTACCTAAATTATAAAAATATGCCTTTCCTGCAGCTGCTTGTCAACGTCCTGCCCATTGGAGCAGGAATGACTGTGAAATATCTGTTTTTTAAAAAGCGCGGCTTTGGAGCGGATTATCTTGCAGGCGTGAAGGAAGGGTTGGCAACAGCAGGGAAATGTAAAAAGGTAGGATACAGACCGGAGCATTTGAAAAACTATCTGGCAATCGAATGGGAATTATTTACAGGTACTCTTCTGTATTTCTACGAATTTTCCTTAAGGCAGCTGGAAAAAAGGAAGTAAAAAGGCGAATTTTATCATATTTTAAGATAAATGTTATAGAATCTTGAGTTTAAATAAGCTATAATAGGAGCACCCGGCAGAGTGCCTGAAGAAAGGGTTCTGCCGGATGAGACTGAATATCAGGTGATTTTCCATGATAAAAGATAATCAAAAGAAGCTGAACCGGATTCATGTCCTTTTGGATGTGGTTATGACGGTTCTGGCATATTTTCTTGCCTGGCTGATCATAGTCAGCGGAAAAGTGATCCCTCTGGAATACAATGTGAAAACTCTGGAACCGCCCGTTTATTTTGCGGCGCTTATATTTATCATACCGGTGTATCTGGTGTTAAATGCCTGTTTTCACCTTTATGTGCCGAAGCGGATCCAGGGACGCAGATCAGAGTTTGCCAACATCTGCAAGGCCAATGTGATCGGCCTTATGTTCTTTACGCTGATCCTGTTTGGCGGAAGAAATATCATTATCCACCTGGGATATTTCTCCACCAGGATGCTTCTTTGCTTTTTCGTTTTAAATATCCTTTTGCTGGAAGCGGAACGTATGGCGATCCGCCTTTTTCTGCGCTCTCTGCGCACCAACGGCTATAATCAGAAGCACATCCTTTTAGTGGGCTACAGCCGGGCGGCGGAAGGCTTTATTGACCGGGTGGCTTTAAATCCTGAGTGGGGATATCATATCCAGGGGATCCTGGATGACGGCAGACCGTCAGGATATGCCTATAAAAATGTCAGGATCCTGGGAACCATAAACCAGCTGGAAAGCGTTCTGGCAGCAAATACGCTGGATGAAATTGCCATTACCCTGAGTATCAATGAGTATTCAAATCTGGAATCAATCGTGGCAGTCTGTGAGAAATCCGGCGTTCATACCAAATTCATTCCGGATTACAATAATATTATACCTACGATTCCCTATATGGAGGATCTTCAGGGACTGCCGGTGATCCATATCCGCCATGTGCCTCTGACGAACGTATTTAACGCTACGGTGAAGCGGATTGTGGACATTGGAGGAGCTCTTTTCGGCCTTCTTTTGTTCTCTCCGGTGATGCTCCTTACGGCAGGGCTCATAAAGCTGACCTCTCCGGGCCCCATTTTCTACAGTCAGGAGCGGATCGGCCTCCACAACAGGCCCTTTAAGATGTACAAGTTCCGTTCTATGGAGGTCCAGGATCCGGGAAAGGAAAAAACACGCTGGACTACGCCCCATGACCCAAGGGTAACGCCGGTGGGCCGCTTTATACGAAAGACCAGTATTGACGAGATGCCCCAGTTTTACAATATCCTGATCGGGGATATGAGTCTGGTAGGGCCAAGGCCGGAGCGGCCGCTGTTTGTGGAAAAGTTCAAGGAGGAGATTCCCCGCTATATGATCAAGCATCAGGTGCGGCCCGGGCTGACAGGCTGGGCTCAGGTAAACGGCTATCGGGGGGACACTTCCATTACCAAACGGATCGAACACGATCTGTATTACATCGAAAACTGGAGCCTTGGTTTTGATTTTAAGATTATGTTTTTAACAATCTTTAAAGGCTTTATCAATAAAAATGCATACTGATGCAGTGAGGATGAACATATGAATCGCGATGAATTTGAGTTCGGATTTGATCCGGAGGAAGAACAGGAAGCACGCAGGCCAAAGGCAGGGAACACAGGTCATACCTTTGTCCCTGCCTTCCGTCAGGCTGAGACAGAGGGAAAACGTCCCAGACGAAGCACCGCTTTCCGCAGAGAGCAGGAAGAGGATTCCTATATGGATCTGGACAGTGATTTTGACGAAGAAGAGGAAATGGAGTTTGGGGCGGGAAGCCACAGGGAGAGTACCGGCCGGAGAACCGTTCCAGAGCGCGAAAAAGGCACAGGGTACAGAGCGGGACGAAGTACTGATAAAGTCCGCAGCAGACGGGCAGGCGGCAGAGGCAGCGGCGGGCCAAAGCGGTTTTTTGGCGGACTTACCCTCAGGGGGCTTATCCTTCTGATCGCAGCTCAGATTACGGCTTTTGCAGTTATCGGCTGTGTCTGGTGGGGAAAGCGGATGTGGTCCAATATGCAGACGGATACGGAGTTTAATCAGGCAGATATGACAAATCCCTATATTTCTGTGGAAAAAGAGGAGCAGATGAAGGGGTACTGGACTGTGGCTCTTTTCGGCGTGGACAGCCGGAACAACTCTGTAGGCAAGGGGAATATGTCTGATGTTATCATACTCTGTACAGTCAATCAGGAGACGGGCGCCATCAAGCTGGTGAGCGTATTCAGAGATACCTATCTGAACATAGACGAGAAAAATTCCTATAATAAGATCAATTTAGCTTATTCCAGAGGCGGCCCAAAGCAGGCGGTAGAGGCCCTGAACCGGAATCTGGATTTACAGATTGATGATTATGCGACTTTTAACTGGAAGGCTGTGGCAGATTCCATCAACATTCTGGGCGGTGTGGATGTAGAGCTGAGCAAGGCAGAGTTTTACTATATCAATTCTTATATTACAGAAACGGTAGAATCCACCGGAGTCGGTTCCCATCATTTAAAGAAGGCCGGCCCGAACCATCTGGACGGTGTTCAGGCGGTAGCGTATGCCAGACTGCGCAAGATGGATACGGATTATGCCCGTACAGAGCGCCAGAGAAAGGTGATCGAGCTCAGTTTTGATAAGCTGAAGAAAGCGGACTTTGCAGTTGTAAATAATGTAATGGAAGTGGTATTTCCGCAGATCCTTACCAGTATTACCTTAAATGATATGATTCCTATGGCTAAAAACCTTACCAAATACCACATTGCAGCTACAGCGGGATTCCCAGAGGCCAGAAGTGACGGGATTTTGGGCAAAAAGGGCGCCTGCGTCATTCCACAGACATTGGAGAGCAATGTGATCAAGCTTCATCAGTTCTTATTCGATGATGAGAATTATGTACCAAGTGAAATGGTAAAAAAGATCAGCGCCAAAATTTCAGCTGATACTGGTATGTACAAGGAAGGAAAGCCTATCGAGAGCGTGGGAACAGACGGAGGCTATGTGCCGAAGGCTACTACGGCAGCTCAGACAAAGGAAGAAACGAAAGAAAACGGGACTGAAACCTCCGAGGGCAGCAGCGAGAGCACGAAGCATGGGAATGAGGATGTGATTGACGGTGAATATCCGTGGGGATTGGAGCTTGAGACAGACGAGAACGGAAATGTGATCGATCCGCCGGAGAATTACGGTCCTGGGATGCTCCCGTCTGAGTCCTCCGGCAGCACGCATTCAGGCCAGTCAAAGCCGGGAGCATCGACAGAGTCTTCGGGCAGCCTGAAGCCGACAGTACCCAGCGGGACACTGCCTTCTGCCACGACGGAAGCAGTGACAAAGCCCGCTAAGGGTACAGATGCAGGCTCTGAGGGACCCGGTGCAGTTGAATCGGGAGATGCAGACAGCGGGCCTGGAGCAGCGTCTCAGCCTTCTCAGACAAGTCCGGTCAGTTCCGGAGCAGGACAGTCAAAACCGGGACAGACGGAGTCTTCCGCCTCAGGAGTTATACCCGGAGCAGGAAATGTGATTATTGAAGGAAATCCGGAAAACGATGTAATTATCGGTCCGGGAGCCTGAGAATAAGGGATGATACGGCAGACCGCCGGGGAAAAATGACGATTTCCCCGGCGGTTTGTTTATCAATTATTTATTTGATATTTTTTCTGTTTCATTATAAGATAGTCACATAAGTGAAGGAAGGAGATACAGCAAATGTACGAAGAAGATAAGGATCGTAATTGGAATAGAGAGCCTGAAGAAGAGAGACCTAAAAAGGGAGGCATTTTAAAGAAGGCAGCCTGGATCACAGCGGGGGCGCTGCTGTTTGGTACCATTGCAGGAGGTGTGATGGTGGGAGTACAGATCGCGTCCTCCGGCGTTTTTAAGAATCTGTATGCCATTGTTTCAGGGGAAACGGAAGCAGGGGACTGGAAGGCGCCCGAAGGGCAAAAGCCTCCGGCAGATCCGTTCGCCGGGCCCGAAACTGCGACGCCGTCTTATATCGCTGCTCCGGTTACAGATGTGTCTGTCATCGTGGAGGAGGCAATGCCTTCGGTAGTGGCTATCACAAGCACAGCCGTATATCAGAGCCGTGATTTCGGCTATGACTGGTTTTTCGGCGGCGGACTGGGCGGACAGACCTATGAGGTGCCAAGCAGCGGATCGGGCATTATTATCGGGGAAAATGAGACAGAGCTTCTCATTGTAACGAATAATCATGTGGTGGAGGAAGCCACATCCTTAAAGGTTACATTTATTGATGAGGAAACAGTAGATGCTGTGACAAAGGGAACGGATCCGGAAACGGATCTGGCAGTGATTGCCATTCCTTTAGATCAGATTAAAGAAGAAACCAAAGCGCAGATCCATCCGGCAGTTGTGGGAAACTCGGATGAATTAAAGCCGGGACAGGGTGTGATCGCCATTGGAAATGCCCTTGGCTACGGCCAGTCTGTGACAGTCGGCTATATCAGCGCCATAAACCGGGAAGTGCAGACGGAAGAGGGAAATACCCGCGTACTTCTTCAGACAGATGCGGCGATCAATCCTGGAAACAGCGGCGGCGCTCTTTTAAATATGAAGGGTGAGCTAGTTGGGATTAATGCGGCAAAATATGCTTCTACCGAGGTAGAGGGCATTGGTTATGCCATCCCTATTTCAAAATCCCAGGATATTATTGACCAGCTTACAAAGCGCAGATCAAAGGTTGATATTCCTGAGGCGGAAAGGGGATATCTGGGAATCCAGGGAACGAATGTAGATGAAAATGCGGCAAAGACCTTTGGCATGCCGAGAGGCGCTTATGTATATAAGATCCTGGAGTCCGGCGCAGCAGCCTCCTCTGAGCTGTGGGAGAAGGATATTATTACCAAATTAGATGGCCAGACCGTGCGGAACATGGAGGGCCTTCAGGAGATTTTAGCAGGCTACCGGGCTGGAGAGCAGGTAGAACTGACTGTTCAGAGACAGATCGACGGAGTGTACCAGGAGCTGACGGTTACCGTAACACTGGCAGCAATGCCTGCGGAGGAACAGGCAGCGGCATCCGGGCAGCAATAAGTTTATATTGCCCCTGAGAGAGGAGATTTACATTGGAAGAGAAAGAGATAGAGAAAAATGACGTTTCCCGGTCCGAAGGAAAGGACCGGGAGGATGAGGGATATGAAAAGGTCTGCTATATGTGCCGCAGGCCGGAGAGTAAAACGGGCCCCATGATTTCCATGCCGGGAGGCATGAACCTGTGCCATGACTGTATGCAGAAGGCTTTTGATTCTGTGATGAAAAACGGGATGGATCTTTCTCAGATTCCCAATATGCCCTATATGAATCTGAACTTTAATGATCTGTCCCAGATGCCTCCAAAGGCTGAGATCCCCAAAAAGCAGAAGCTTAAAAAGAGTAAGGAACCTCAGCCTCAGCTTACCATGAAGGATATACCTGCGCCTCATGTGATTAAGGAAAAGCTGGATGCCTATGTGATCGGACAGGAAAAGGCTAAAAAGGTTATGGCAGTGGCCGTATATAACCATTATAAGAGAGCATTTCTGGGAAAAGAAGGCTCTGACAGTGACGATATTGTGATTGAAAAGTCCAACATTTTGATGATCGGACCGACGGGCAGCGGAAAGACTTATCTGGTAAAGACGCTTGCAAAGCTTTTAGATGTACCGTTAGCGATCGCAGACGCTACCTCTCTGACAGAGGCCGGATATATTGGCGATGACATCGAAAGTGTGGTATCCAAGCTTCTGGCGGCTGCAGGCAATGATGTGGAGCGGGCCCAGAAGGGGATTATCTTTATTGATGAAATTGATAAGATTGCCAAAAAGAAGCAGACCAATACCAGGGATGTAAGCGGTGAATCTGTTCAGCAGGAGCTTTTAAAGCTTTTGGAAGGAAGCACAGTGGAGGTACCTGTAGGCTCCAATCAGAAAAATGCCATGACCCCCATGGCAACGGTAAATACAGACAACATCCTGTTTATCTGCGGAGGCGCGTTCCCTGACCTTGAGGGGATCATTAAGGAGCGTCTTACGAAGAAGTCCGCCATGGGCTTTGGAGCAGTGCTTAAGGATTCCTTTGATCATGATCCTGACATTTTGAGCCATGTAACCAACGAGGATCTGAGAACCTTCGGCATGATTCCGGAGTTTTTGGGCCGTCTTCCCATAACGGTAACGTTAAAGGGACTGGATAAGGATATGATGATCCGTATTCTGCAGGAACCGAAAAATGCTATTCTCCGCCAGTATGAGAAGCTTCTGGCACTGGATGAGGTGAAGCTGGTCTTTGAGGAGGATGCTCTGGAGTGGATTGCAGAGGAAGCAATCCGGCGCGGCACCGGAGCCAGAGCGCTGCGGGCAATTTTGGAGGAGTTCATGCTGGATATCATGTATGAGATCCCCAAAGATCCCAATATTGGTTCCGTGGTAGTTACCAGGCCGTATCTGGAAAAAAATGGAGGACCTCTGGTGCAGATGAGAGGTTAGCATTTGGCATACAATATTGCCCTCATGCTGCAGGATGGCTATTCCCGCAGACGAAGAAAGGTTTGAAACAGATCCAGCGTTCCATATCCAAACTCACGGTTCGGGTATGTGAGCGCTGGATTTCTTTGTGCTCCCCGTATAAGGTAGCTTTTTACAGATGCCTCGCTCATGGTAGGATAGTTTCCTTCTACAATGCCCCAGCCTAAAAGATTGGCGGCCGCTCCAGCGGTGATTGCCGCCGCTGCCGAGGTTCCGGTGCGTGTTGTCATGGGCGTATCACTTCCTGGCTTTCTGCCGACGGAAGGGCCAAGGATGTTGACGCCCGGAGCGGCCAGCTCCGGTTTGACGATCTGATTGGGAGTAAAGCCGCGGCTGGAGTGGATGTAGATGCCTCCGGTGGACGTATCATAGGCGCCTACGGTAATGGGAAGCCGGGAGTTGCCGGGAACGGTGATGGTACTGTAGGGATCAGGCCGCAGAAAGACGGTTTCCTCGGAAATCATTCCCTGTACAGGAAGCCACATATGGAAGGTTCCCTTAAAACGCTGCGTATTGTATACACGCACCGTCCAGATACCGGCTGCGGGCGTCTGGAAGCGCATGAAAATCAGCTGGCTGCCGGATTCGGCCTCAATGAGCTGGTAGTTTACAGTGATAGTTGTAGCGTCTAAAAGAAAAGGGATAGAAGTTTCATTATTGGCGATAATAGGGATACGGCTGATCCGTTCTCCGCTGGGAGAGATAAAGCCTACGGTGTAGGTATCAGCGTCCGCAGCCCACAGCTCCAGCACGAAGCCGCGTTCTGCTTCTTCTTTTCCCACTCTGATTTCCACATCTTCATATTCAGTGCCTGCAGGGATTGAAGCGTAAAAATGATGGGCCGCTCCGGTTTCATTTCCGCCTGCAATAACAGTGATGATGCCAAAAAAACCGCTGTAATTCTGAGTGACCTGGCTTAATGGGGAGGTGCCGATATGGCTCCCGGAGTTTGAACCCATAGCCAGCAGGATCACCAGAGGCTTTTTAAGACGGTCTGCCATCATGCGCAGGTATTTGATCCCCATCATAATATCATTTTCCTGAAAGGCGGGAGCATCCGAAGGGATCAGATAGAAGTCGCGGAGATATTTTTTTGCAGGCTTTAATTTTACAACTGCCAGTTCTGCCTCTGGCGCTGCTCCCGTAAAATCCTCCTGAGGTATGGAGCTGCCTGCAGCCAGTCCGGCGAGAAAGGTGCCGTGTCCTATGGTATCCTGTGTGGAAACCAGGGAGAGGGGATCGTCAGAGGCGAGAGCTTTGTTGATCTGTTCTCTGGTGTATTCTGTGCCGTAGGAGGCTCCTCCCATTGGATAGTAATCCGGCACACCGGCTGGCAGTACATCTTCCTCGATGGGAACCGACTGATCCCAGATTCCGGCAATACGGGTTGTGCCGTCGGGATTTTGAAATAGGGGAGAGCGGTAATCAATTCCTGTGTCTACCAGGCCAATGAGAACGCCCTTTCCCTGGTTGTTAAGTGCAGGGGAGTTAAAGGCTGAGAGGATTCCTGATGCCTCCATGGCATTGTAATCCAAAGGGGAAAACAGCGAGGGAATCATATAGTAGGGGTGTACACGCATGGATACGGCATCAGGAGTGAGAGGCATATGGAGAATGATATAATCGCTGCTCACATAGTCTGCACACAGGGAGGACGTGTTGTTCCAGCGTTCAGATTGCAGAGATCCGAAGCGGTAGATTAGATCGGCTATGTTTTCAGCGGCGGGATTAAAAGGGCAGTCGGGCATGGGAAGGACGGCTCCGGAAGAGGGTTTTGATTAGTATATGCGGGGAGTCCGGTTTCTGTCCTGCCTTCTGAGCTCCGGTTTCCGGCTGTAAGAATGTCTAAGAGGCTGAAATTTTTCTAAAAGCAAGAGCCATATCAAAAACTCGCTGCGCTCGGACAGGTTTGATATGGCTCTTAACGAAAAATTTTATCCTCTAAGTCATTCTAACAGCCTGCAAAGTCGCTCAGAAGGCAGGACAGAAACCTCACTTCTGGCTGGGGGAGGTGGGAGGGTTGAGAAATTGGTGGGGAAATGGGTGGATGTTTTTGGGGAAATATTGTAGAATGAGGATAGAGATTAAATTTGACAGAGGAGGGATTGGCATGAAGTATCTGATTTGGCTTGTGGGAGGGATTGCGGCTTTGGATCAGGGGATGAAGAGTGAGATCGAGCAGGAAACGGATGGGGAGTTTCCAAGAGATCTGCCGGGAGCGAAGGGACGGATCCGTATTCACAGGAATCATAATTATGGGTTTCCTTTTGGTTTTTTAAAGGAAAAGCCACAGCTGGTAACAGCGGTTCCTCTGGCTGTTTCCTCTGCTGTGGCCGGCGCGCTTTCCATGCTTTTGGTGAGAAAGGGCTGCGGGATTCAGAAGGTGGGGCTTTCTATGGTTTTGGGAGGCGCGTTAAGCAACCTGTATGACCGTTTTAAACGGGGATATGTGGTGGACTATTTTTCATTTTCACTACCAGGGATTAAGAAGGTGGTATTTAATCTTGGGGATCTGTTTGTATTTTTGGGTACAGCTTTGTTTCTTTTAGGCGAAATGGGAGAGGAGTTTAAAAAGAAAGTAGATTGATTTAGGCAGAAAACATTCCGCCAAGCATCCCTCCCAGGGCGCAGACAGCCATTACGGTGACGGAGCGTTCTGTGTCAAGGGCGGACCAGGGGTTCATGGCCCAGGAGACCGCGAAGAGGATGAGAAAGTAAAAAAGTCCTGACAGCAGTCCCCAGAAGAACCTTCTCTGGCGCAGACGTTTTCCTGCTGCTGCTCCGCCTGCCAGACAGGCGGCCAGATAGACGAGATAGACCATGAGATTTACCTGTCCTTCCTTTAAACGCAGCTTATACAGGGCAAAGGCCAGAGCGCCGAGCAGAAGCCCTGAGAGGACGTAGGAGATCAAAAGGGAGCGGAGCATGGGTTTTACAATGCCGTTTTCCATAGGGATCCCTCCTGGTATGATTGATATGGTGTAAATATATCCCATTGAGAAGACAAATATGACAGGCAGGAGCAAAATCCCATTGCAAGCCCCTGAAAGCTGTGTTATAATTCATACGATAACGGTTTCTGGGGCATATCCTCAGGGACAGAAACAAGGAAAAAAGGAGGTACTCTGATATGAAGCACGTTAAGACTTTGAATACCAATACCTTAAAGGATACGATGAAGAAGGGCGGATGCGGCGAGTGCCAGACTTCCTGCCAGTCTGCATGCAAGACTTCCTGTACAGTTGGAAACCAGAGCTGCGAGAACGCTGACCGCTGATCCGGCGTCCGTTTCCTATGCTGCAAAGCCCCTATGGTCACCGGGATTATAGGGGCTTTCCTTTGCTGTAAAAGATATGGGGCAGACAGCCCTTAGAAAGAGAGAGTATAAATTTTGATTCATCAGTATATTAACAATGGTTATCATATTGTTCTGGACGTAAACAGCGGTTCCGTCCATGTGGTAGATCCGGTTGTCTATGACGCCATCAAGGCGGTGGCAGAGCAGATTCCGGAGCTGGAAAAGCCACAGGCTCTTCCGGCAGAAGTGACTGCAAAGGTTCATGAGACACTGGATGCAGTTTACAGTGAAAAAGAAGTGACAGAGGCGTTGGAGGACATCCAGCAGCTCATTGATGCAGAGCAGCTTTTAACTCAGGACATTTACAAGAATTTTGTAATGGACTTTAAGAAGAGAAAGACAGTGGTAAAGGCTCTCTGCCTGCACATTGCCCATGACTGCAATCTGGCCTGCCGCTACTGCTTTGCAGACGAGGGCGAGTATCACGGCCGCCGTGCTCTTATGAGCTTTGAGGTGGGAAAAAAGGCTCTGGATTTCCTGATTGCCAATTCTGGAAACAGACGGAATCTGGAGGTTGATTTCTTCGGCGGCGAGCCCCTTTTGAACTGGAAGGTAGTAAAGCAGCTGGTAGAGTACGGCCGCTCCCAGGAGGAGGCTCACAATAAGCGTTTCCGTTTTACGCTTACTACTAATGGCGTGCTCCTGAATGATGAGATTATGGAGTTCTGCAACCGCGAGATGAGTAATGTGGTTCTCAGCCTGGACGGACGTCCGGAGGTCAATGATAAGATGCGTCCTTTCCGAAACGGTTCAGGAAGCTATGACCTGATCGTACCAAAGTTCCAGAAGTTTGCTGAGAGCAGAGGCCAGATGGATTACTATGTCCGCGGCACCTTTACCAGAAACAACCTGGATTTTTCAAAGGATGTGCTTCACTATGCAGATCTGGGCTTTAAGCAGATGTCCATGGAGCCGGTTGTTGCAGAACCTGAGATGGACTACGCTATCCGTGAGGAAGATATTCCCCAGATCCTTGAGGAGTATGATAAGCTGGCAGTAGAATACATCAAGCGTAAAAAAGAAGGAAGAGGCTTCAATTTCTTCCACTTTATGATTGATTTAAATGCAGGCCCCTGTGTTGCAAAGCGTATGGCTGGCTGTGGTTCAGGTACAGAGTATCTGGCAGTTACTCCATGGGGTGATCTCTACCCCTGCCATCAGTTTGTAGGAAATGAGGAGTTCCTTCTGGGCAACGTAGATACGGGCATTGTAAATGAGGAAATACGCAATGAGTTTAAGCTTTGCAACGTATATGCAAAGGAAAGCTGCAAGGATTGCTTTGCCAGATTCTACTGCAGCGGCGGCTGCAGTGCCAATTCCTACAATTTCAGCGGTTCCATTAACGGCGCATATGAGATCGGCTGCGAGATGCAGAAAAAACGGATCGAGTGCGCGATCATGATCAAAGCAGCTCTGGCTGACGAGGAATAATTTATGAAATATCAGGTAATTACAAAGGATGGGCGGGCTAAGCGTGCGGTGATGGAAACAGTTCACGGTACAATCCAGACTCCGGTGTTTATGAATGTAGGAACAGTAGGCGCGATCAAGGGTGCTGTATCTACAGACGATCTGCGCCAGATCGGCACTCAGGTAGAGCTGTCCAACACATACCATCTCCATGTACGTACCGGAGATAAGCTGATCCGGGAATTTGGAGGACTGCACAGGTTTATGAACTGGGACAAGCCTATTCTTACAGATTCCGGCGGTTTTCAGGTATTTTCTCTGACAGATCTGAGAAAGATAAAGGAAGAGGGCGTATATTTCAGCTCTCATATTGACGGACATAAGATCTTTATGGGCCCTGAGGAGAGTATGCAGATCCAGTCCAATCTGGGTTCTACCATTGCCATGGCCTTTGACGAATGTCCGCCAAGCCATGCAGATTATGACTATATCAGAAAGTCTGTAGACCGTACAACACGCTGGCTGAAGCGGTGTAAAACAGAGATGACCCGTTTAAATTCTCTTCCGGATACAGTAAACCGGGAACAGCTTCTGTTTGGTATTAACCAGGGCGGTGTGATTGATGAGATCCGTATTGACCATGCCAAAACGATCCGTGAGATGGATCTGGACGGCTATGCCATCGGCGGACTTGCCGTAGGCGAGACTCATGAGGAAATGTACCACATTCTGGATGTAACTGTTCCTCATCTGCCGGAGGAAAAACCGGTTTATCTTATGGGAGTAGGTACTCCCGCCAATATTTTAGAGGCTGTAGACAGAGGGGTTGATTTTTTTGACTGTGTTTATCCGTCCAGAAACGGACGTCATGGTCATGTGTATACCAATCATGGCAAACTGAATCTGTTCAACCAGAAATATGAGCTGGATCACCGGCCGATTGAGGAAGGCTGTCAGTGTCCTGCCTGCCGTTCCTACAGCCGTGCATATATACGCCATCTGTTAAAGGCAAAAGAAATGCTGGGAATGAGATTATGTACCTTGCATAATTTGTATTTTTATAATAAAATGATGGAAGAGATCCGGGAAGCCATTGAAGAACACCGCTACAGCGAGTACAAAGCCGCTAAGCTGGCCGGCATGGCAGGTCAGAAGGATTGATAAAAGAAACTGCTGGGGCAATGTAGCAGCAGGTATGAAGGAGGAAACACCATGGCTGGAATGGGAGGAATTATTCTCTATATTATTTTCCTGGGAGCACTTGTTTATTTTATGGCAATTCGTCCCCAGAAAAAAGAGAGACAGAAACAGCAGGAGCTGCTTGCAAGCGTTGCTGTTGGAGATACCATCCTGACAAGCAGCGGATTTTACGGAGTGATCATCGATATGACTGATGACACAGTGATCGTAGAGTTTGGCAGCAACAAAAACTGCCGTATTCCGATGCAGAAGGTTGCTATCGTTCAGGTTGAAAAGCCGGAGACAAAATAAATGTCACTGAGGGGGATGCCGGAAAGCTTACGGGTTTTCGGCATCCCTTTTTACGTAAATAAGGAGAGGAATCATGATCAAAAATATCGTATTTGATATGGGAAAGGTACTGGTGGAATATGAGGGAGACCGGGTCTGCCGCCATTTTTCAGAGGACGAGGCTCTGATCCGCAAGGTCAGCACGGCTGTATTTGTATCTCCGGAATGGCTTATGCTGGATATGGGGATTATTTCCGAGGAAGAAGGTTTAAGCCAGATACTGGCGCGGCTGGATACGGAGGAGGAGAAGGAACTGGCGAGAAAAAGCTTTGCCCACTGGCATGAATACAATATGTACCATAAAGAGGGGATGGAAGAACTTGTTAGGGAATTAAAGGAAGAGGGGTACCGCATCTATCTTTGTTCCAATGCATCGGTGCGCCTTTTGACCTGCTATCATCAGGTAATCCCGGCCATTGACTGCTTTGACGGTATTTTCTTTTCCGCAGAAGTAAAATGCATGAAGCCTCAGAAGGAAATGTATGAGCATTTTTTTGAACGTTTTGGTTTAAAGCCTGAGGAATGTTTCTTTATCGATGATCTGGAACGGAATATTCAGGGTGCAAAAGCCTGTGGCATGGATGGATACTGTTTTGCAGACGGTGACAGAGAGCGGCTGAAAATTCGTCTGGCTTCCCTTAAGAAAGGATAATTAAGATTTTCTTAATAATCTATTCAAAGAACATTCAAACATTTTCAGGGATGGCATGATATACTAAGTACATAAGAAATGCACGAAAGTTTAATAACTATCCTTCAACCCTTTTTGAAAATCCTAAATCCTAAGAAAAAAGCTCCGTACCAGGTGTACGGAGTTTTTTCTGTTTCAGGGAACAGTGCAGGCTGCACATGGAATGTCTCTGTGGAATAGGCTAACAAAAAAGGAGTATTTAAGATGTGAATCGAGCCAGAGTGGATATTCACTGCGACCAGGTTTATTCCATGGGGATCACAGGACGGGGCATAGGCGTAGCTGTCCTGGATACGGGAATCTTTCTCCATGAGGATTTAAAGGATAGAGTAAAGGGATTTGCGGATTTTGTCCGCAGGAAAGACAGACCCTATGATGACAATGGCCATGGAACCCATGTTGCCGCCATGATCGGAGGGAGCGGGGCTTCCATGGAAGGAAAATACCGGGGAGTGGCTCCTGGCTGCTCTATTATCTCCGTAAAGGTATTAGACCATCGGGGAAATGGATATGCTTCAGATGTGCTTTCCGGACTCCGCTGGATCCGCTCCCACAAAGAGTTTTTGGGAATCCGGATTGTAAATATTTCGGTAGGTTCTCTGTCAAAGAGAGATATGACGGAAAATTCTGCCCTTGTTAAAGGGGTAAACGCGGCCTGGGATGATGGCCTGGTGGTCGTTGTGGCAGCCGGAAATCACGGCCCCGGCCCTATGACAGTCACCACGCCGGGAATCAGCCGAAAAGTCATAACGGTAGGCTGTTCAGACGACCATAAGGAAGTAGAGGTGATGGGAAACAGGATGGTAGATTACTCCGGCCGTGGCCCTACTGCCAGCTGCATTTGCAAGCCGGATATCGTAGCGCCGGGATGCGGGATCGTAAGCTGCGGGAACGAGGCGGGAGCATATTTTGCCAAATCAGGCACCAGTATGTCTACGCCTTTGGTATCAGGAGCCATTGCCCTTTTGCTGGAAAAATACCCAGATATGACCAACCGGGATGTAAAACTCCGCCTCAGAGAACGGGCCATAGATCTGGGTCTTCCCAGAAATCAGCAGGGATGGGGGGCGTTGGATGTGCAGAAGCTGCTGCAGTAGGGGCCGCAGAAGCCATCCCCTCCAGGCACTGGGGCTACGGGGGTAGTGTGCTGTCTCACTCACATTTCGTATAATGACTTGCCTGAATTTCCATCTGCTGCGTTGTCGTCAATCGACGATGCCACCGCATCGCCTCATTCCTCCGCCTTGCAGGCTGAAAATTCATTCTGCGTCATTATACTGAAAGTAAATGGGACAGTACACTAGTCCTGTCTAGGAGGCCGGGAATGGGTTAAAAACAAGGGGAAGGATGGCAAAACTCGCTTTCGCTCAGACAGTTGCCATCCTTCCCCTTAACACCCATCCACCCCCCCCAAGACAGACACGCCCCTCCGCAATGCGCCTGGAGAGGATGGCTTCTGCTTGGGAATACCCTTCGGGAGGGATGGTAATTCCCTTGACTTTCTGAAAAACCTATGCCAGAGAGCACCTTATTACTCTATTCAAGGAGCCACCAGCCGGAAGAAACATATCTCTGGTGAAGGCCGTGGAAAGACGCCGGTACTTAGCGAGGTTTTTTCGAGCTTAGTACCGCTGCGTATTTCCTCGAGCGAGAGCGCGCCTGAACGGAGATATGTTTCTTCCGGCGTTTCTCCAGCATTTCTCCAGCATTTCTCTTACTTCTCCCAGCGTCCGGAAGCTCCGCAGGGGAGAGTGAGTCCGTTTTGGGATACGGGCAGTCCTACTTCGTCGGCTTTGACGGTTCCGCCGAATTTCGGTACGATTTCTACGCCCATCATATAGGAAAGAACGGAAGGGGCAAGGCCGGTGGTGTAGGAGTTGATGAGGAAGAAAAGGGGATCTTCGGATAAGAGCTGTACGCACAGCTTTACCAGAGGATGGATCGCATCCTCGATTTTCCAGATTTCTCCTTTTGGACCGCGCCCATAGGAGGGCGGATCCATGATGATGGCGTCGTAGTGGTTCCCTCTGCGGATTTCGCGTTCTACGAATTTAACGCAGTCATCTACGATCCAGCGGATGGGGGCGTCTGCAAGGTCGGAGGAATGGGCGTTTTCCTTGGCCCATGTTACCATGCCCTTGGAAGCGTCTACATGAGTGACGCTGGCTCCGGCCTTGGCGGCTGCCAGGGTAGCGCCTCCGGTGTAGGCAAACAGGTTTAAGACCTTGACAGGGCGTCCGGCCCTGCGGATCTTTTCACCAAACCAGTCCCAGTTTGCAGCCTGCTCGGGAAACAGGCCAGTGTGCTTAAAACTGAAGGGTTTTAAATTGAAGGTCAGTTCCTTGTAATTAATGGTCCACTGCTGGGGCAGGTCAAAAAATTCCCATTCGCCTCCGCCTTTGCTGCTGCGGTGGTAATGCCCGTTCATTTTTTTCCATCCGCGGTGAGTTTTTGGCGTATCCCAGATTACCTGGGGGTCGGGACGCACTAAGAGATAGTCCCCCCAGCGCTCCAGCTTTTCGCCCTTAGAGCAGTCGATCACTTCATAATCGTTCCATCCATCTGCAAGCCACATAAATTGATAAACCTCATTTCTTTCAGAATTATATAGTGCCCGTGTCGGCGCACGGCGCTGTTTTTGTGATTGATTCCTAATGAGTATAGTCCAAATAATACTGCATCGTCAAGCGCTGTGCTGTGGGTTTCAAAAGATAAAGAAAAGACAATTGAAAGTTTCTGTATGAATTATTAAAAAAGTATAAAATCAGATTGACTTTTTTATAAAATGTTGATATTATGTCAGTAGAAATGGAAAAATCCAGTGAAAGTTATTGATTAAAAAGAAAATTTTTTCAATGTAAAAAGGCCGTATTTGTTGAGGAATTATAAATGAATTGTTAATTCGTGTCCGTCCATCAGATAAAACGGTTTTTTATTTTCACAAATGGATCATCCATTAGGTCAAGTATGGGAGAGTATTCGAAAAGGAAATTTCCCATAAAAGAAAGGAGTACATAGTATGAAGTATTTACAAAAACTGGGTAAGGCCCTGATGCTTCCTGTAGCATGTCTGCCGATCTGTGGTATCCTGATGGGAATCGGATATTATCTCTGCCCGTCTACCATGCAGGGCGGCGAGGTTGAAGGAATCCTTCAGCAGATTGGTTTCCTTCTGGTAAAGGCAGGCGGCGCTCTGATTGACAATATGGCGATCCTGTTTGTAATCGGTGTGGGTGTTGGGTTATCTGAGGATCATGACGGTACAGGCGGACTTGCAGCTCTGGCTTCCTGGCTGATGATCACCTCTCTTTTATCCACAGGAGTAGTGACTACCCTGATGCCGTCGATCGCTGAGGATCAGCAGACGACTCTGGCATTCAGCAAGATCGCAAACCCATTTATCGGTATTCTTTCCGGTATCATCGGTTCTACCTGCTACAACAAGTTTAAGGGAACACAGCTTCCAGACTGGCTGTCCTTCTTCAGCGGCAAGCGCTGCGTAACCATCATTGCAGGCGTAGTGGCAATTATCACCTCTGTTATCCTGCTTTTCGTATGGCCGGTTCTGTTCGGCGGTCTGGTTGCAATCGGAAACGGCATTGCAGGCATGGGCGCGATCGGCGCAGGTATTTATGCATTCTTAAACCGTCTGCTGATCCCAACCGGTCTGCATCACGCATTAAACAATGTATTCTGGTTTGATACCATTGGTCTGGGCGATCTGTCCCATTTCTGGGCAGGCGAGACATCTGCAGATGTTACATGGAGCCTTGGTATGTATATGTCCGGTTTCTTCCCATGTATGATGTTCGGTATCCCAGGCGCTGCTTTGGCTATGGTTCAGACAGCAAAGAGTACAAAGAAAAAAGTTGCGATCGGTCTGGTTGCTTCTGCAGCCCTCAGCGCATTTGTCTGCGGTGTTACAGAACCCTTTGAGTTTGGATTTATGTTTCTGGCTCCCGGCCTGTATGTAGTTTACGCTCTGCTGTACGGAATTTTCACCACAGTTACAACTATTCTTGGATTCCGCGCAGGCTTCAGCTTCTCCGCGGGCGCAACTGACCTGTTCTTCTCCGCATCCCTTCCGGCAGCTCAGAAGACATGGATGATCCTTCCGCTGGGTATCGCAGCATTCCTGGTATTCTATGTGGTATTCCGCTTTGCTATTGTAAAGTTTGATTTAAAGACTCCGGGCCGCGAGGATGATGATGATCTGGAGGCTGAGAAGTCTGCTGTTCTGGCAAACAACAATTATACAGAGGTTGCTTCTGTGATTCTGGAAGGACTTGGCGGCAAGGAAAATGTAAAATCTCTGGAAAACTGCATCACAAGACTGAGACTGGAGATCAAGGATCAGAGTGTGGTAGATGAGAAGAAGATCAAATCCGCAGGCGTAGCTGGTGTGATCCGCCCAGGCAAGAATTCCATTCAGGTAATTGTGGGTACAAAGGTACAGTTCGTTGCAGATGAGATGAAGAAGATGCTGAAATAATCGAATCGTTCATCAAAGTATTTAATAGAAAATGGGCTGGCTTCCGTCTGGGAGTCCGGCCCGTTTCTTTTTTGAGGGGAATATGTTAAAAACGGACCGCGGGGGAGATTCAAATGCCGCAGACGTTTTTCGTAATAGAATTGAAAGGTAATTCCGGTTGAAAGAACGCAGAACCCCTGATACAATAGAAGGCAGATGAGGGCCTTAAAGAAGCATTTCTTTCAAGAAAGAAGGGCGTTTAAGGAGAAAGAGGCGTGTATGAAGAGGAAGATGACGGCAATGTGTCTTGCGGCGGTTCTTCTGTCGGCTGGTACAGTCAATCTGACAGCGTGGGCAGAAGGCTGGGCGGAAGCAGAGGGAAACTGGGTCTATTATGACAGTAATGGAAATAAAGTCTACAACGATTGGAAAAAGGGAGCGGATGGGCAGAGGCGTTATCTGGACGGAAACGGGACCATGGCGGTCAACTCCTGGGTGGACGGAGAATACTATGTAGACAGCAACGGTATCATGGTTACAGAAAAATGGCTTCATGTGCCTGAGGATGATGGAGAAGACGAATGGTATTATTTCTCGGCTTCCGGAAAGAAGGTAGAGGATACCTGGAAAAAAATTTCGGACAAGTGGTATCATTTTGACAGCAACGGCGCCATGGAGCGGGGGTGGATCCTGGATGACACCTATTATACCGGTGATGACGGCGTGATGCGTACAGGCTGGCAGAAGCTGATTCCTCCGGATGAATATGATGAAGAGATCAACAAGGTAGTTCCCGGATACGATACGGGAAATGTGGAGTACGAGGAGGACGGCTGCTACTGGTTCTATTTTGGCACCAATGGAAAGAAATATGTTCCCAGTGATGACAATTCCGGAGATGATTACGGTACCCGCAAGATTGACGGAACGTATTACTGCTTTGACGAGGACGGCATTTTGCAGATCGGCTGGAAGGACGTCCGGGATAATGGGGACGGCGGGATTCAGGATTATATGTATTTTGGCTCTGACGGAAAGGCGCGGATCGGCTGGTATTCCATCGAGCCGCCGGAGGATCTGGACGGATATGACGGCGATGTGGAATGGTTTTATTTTTCCAATAACGGAAAGCCAAAGGCGGCAGATTCGGATCGTCTGGATACACAGGATCTGACGCGTATCAATGGAAAGACTTATCTGTTTAATGAAAAAGGAAATCCGGTGTACGGACTGCGAAAGGTTTATACAGGCTCCGGTGAGGATGACTGGACTGCTTATTATTTTGGAAGCAAGAGCGAGAGCTGCGTGCAGAAGGGAAAGATGAGCGTAGAGGAGGATGACGGAACCAAAGCGGATTACTATTTCAGCGATAACGGACGGGGATATACGGGAGTACGGGACGGCCGTCTCTATTATAAAGGAAAGCTTCAAACGGCTGAGGACGGCCAGAAGTATGTCTGCTATCGGGTGGACGGTGGAAATTATGTAGTCAACGGTTCGGGAAAGCTTATGAAGGGAACCACGGTGAAGAATAGCGACGGAGTAAAGTTTAAGACGACTTCATCGGGAATCTTAAGTACGGCAGATGATGATCCTGATATTGATTCCTATGTGACAGAGCCTCTTGAACCGCTGTGTCTTGAGGATTGATTTTAAAGAGAAACGTATTATTATAGAAGAAACTCCTTTTCTGATAGGACAGAAGATCCGGGATGAAGCCGGGATCCTTCAGAAAGGGAGTTTTTTCAGCTGTTTCCCCGTCTGGGGGAAATTTAAAAAAATTTAAAAAAGTACTTGCATTTCCTGTAAACATATGCTATCCTTGAAAAGCTGTGACATGATAGCAAAGAAGCGAGAGGTTGCTGCCCACCATAAGGCAGGTTTTCCGTGGAGCGAATGTCAAGTTAGGAAACTGGCGACAAGTCACTGTACCAATTAAAGAAACTGCAGCAAAGAGAGCAGAATCAGTGTGGGGTTCCGTGAGGACACACACGGAAACGTGTACAGTCACCGCTTGTCGTACTTGGTTTATAAAGTGCGAAAAGGAGGCGACTTTTTTTATGGCAAGTCAAGTAATGAGAATCACATTAAAAGCTTATGATCATCAGTTAGTAGATCAGTCCGCTGGAAAGATCATCGAGACAGTAAAAAAGACAGGATCTCAGGTGAGCGGACCGGTGCCGTTACCAACTAAGAAAGAGGTTGTAACCATTCTGCGTGCGGTTCATAAGTACAAAGATTCCAGAGAGCAGTTTGAGCAGAGAACTCACAAGAGACTCATCGACATCACTGCTCCAAGCCAGAAGACAGTAGATGCACTGTCCAGACTGGAAATGCCCGCTGGCGTATTCATCGACATCAAGATGAAGACCAAATAATCAACCGGAGCGAGCGAATTAAATTAGTTTATATCCTGAAGGGTTTTATATAAAAGCAACACTACATTCCTGTAGGAATCAACATACCGGAAACGGTTCATAGTGTTCCACCTATATCAGACTGTTCTAGGATGAATGCGAAAGCATTCCGCTGTAGATCAAGAAAACAGGAGGTAAGACAATGAAGAAAGCGATTTTAGCAACAAAAGTCGGAATGACCCAGATCTTCAATGAAAATGGTGCATTAGTTCCGGTAACCGTACTTCAGGCTGGCCCTTGTGTAGTAACACAGGTTAAGACAGAAGAGAATGACGGTTACAAAGCAGTACAGGTTGGTTTTGTTGACAAGAGAGAGAAATTAGTCAGCAAGCCAGTAAAGGGCCACTTTGATAAGGCCGGCGTATCTTACAAGAGATATGTAAGAGAGTTCAGATTAGAGAATGCGGAAGAGTATTCCGTAAAGGATGAGATTAAGGCAGACATCTTCGCAGCAGGCGATAAGATCGATGCAACCGCTATTTCCAAAGGTAAAGGCTTCCAGGGCGCGATCAAGAGACATGGACAGCACAGAGGACCTATGGCTCATGGTTCCAAGTTCCATCGTCATCAGGGTTCCAATGGTTCCGCTACCACCCCAGGCCGCGTATTCAAGGGCAAGGGAATGCCTGGACAGATGGGCAACAAGCAGATCACTGTTCAGAATCTTGAGGTAGTTAAGATTGATGCCGAGAACAACCTGATTCTGGTTAAGGGTGCAGTTCCAGGACCAAAGAAGTGCCTGGTTACTGTAAGAGAAGCCGTTAAGGTTGAAAGGTAAGCTTTTATAGGAAAGGAGGAATTCACAGATGGCAAACGTATCTGTTTACAATATGGAAGGTAAGGAAGTTGGCACATTAGAACTGAACGATGCAGTGTTCGGCGTAGAAGTAAACGAGCACCTGGTACATCTTGCAGTTGTTGCACAGCTTGCTAATAAGCGTCAGGGAACACAGAAGGCAAAGACACGTTCTGAGGTTTCCGGCGGCGGAAGAAAGCCCTGGAGACAGAAGGGAACCGGTCATGCAAGACAGGGATCCACAAGAGCTCCCCAGTGGACAGGCGGCGGCGTAGTATTCGCACCGACACCAAGAGATTACACCATCACCCTGAACAAGAAGGAGAAGAGAGCTGCTCTTAAGTCTGCTCTGACAAGTCGTGTTCAGGCTGGCAAGTTCATCGTAGTTGATGAGTTAAAGTTTGACGAGATCAAGACAAAGAACTTCAAGAATGTTATGAACAACTTAAATGTTTCCAAGGCTCTGGTAGTTCTGGCTGACAACGATCAGAACACTGTATTATCCGCTAGAAACATTGCTGATGTAAAGACAGCTCAGGTTGGAACCATCAACGTATACGACATTCTGAAGTACAACACTTTAGTTGCTACTAAGGCAGCTGTTGCATCCATCGAGGAGGTGTACGCATAATGGCAGATATCAAGTACTATGACGTCATTTTAAAGCCGGTTATCACCGAGAAGAGCATGAACGCCATGGGTGAGAAGAAGTACACATTCATGGTACACGTAGACGCTAACAAGTCTATGATCAAAGAAGCTGTTGAGAAGATGTTCCCGGGCACCAAGGTTGCTTCCGTAAACACCATGAACAGCGAAGGCAAGACAAAGAGAAGAGGAATGACTTTCGGAAAGACTGCTGCTACCAAGAAGGCTATCGTTAAGCTGACTGAGGACAGCAAGGAGATCGAGATCTTCCAGGGACTGTAATAAAAAGTCCATCAATATCACCCGCCGGGCTTGCCCCGGCCGGAGAACTTATACGGCTGTTAAAACCGTGAAAAGAATTTGAAAAGGAGTACAATGTCATGGGAATTAAGAAGTATAATGCTTATACACCTTCCAGAAGACATATGACCGGTTCTGATTTCAAGGAAATCACAAAGAAAACTCCAGAGAAGTCTCTGGTAGTATCTCTGGACAAGAACGCTGGTCGTAACAATCAGGGTAAAATCACTGTTCGTCACAGAGGCGGCGGCAGCAGAAGAAAATATAGAATCATCGACTTTAAGAGAAACAGCAAGGATGGAATCCCCGCAACTGTTATCGGTATCGAGTACGATCCTAACAGAAGCGCTAACATCGCACTGATCTGCTATGCAGATGGTACAAAGTCCTATATCCTCGCTCCTCAGGGCTTAACTGACGGAATGAAGGTTATGAGCGGCGACCATGCAGAAGCTAAGGTTGGTAACTGCATGCCTCTGTATCACATTCCTGTAGGTACACAGGTACACAATATTGAGTTATATCCTGGCAAGGGCGGCCAGCTGGTTCGTTCCGCAGGAAATTCCGCACAGCTGATGGCTAAGGAAGGCAAGTACGCAACCTTACGTTTACCTTCCGGTGAAATGAGAATGGTTCCGATCATCTGCCGCGCAACAATCGGTGTTGTTGGCAATGGCGAACACTCCCTGATCAACATTGGTAAAGCTGGTAGAAAACGTCACATGGGTATCAGACCTACCGTTCGCGGTTCCGTAATGAACCCCAACGATCATCCACATGGTGGTGGTGAGGGCAAGACCGGTATCGGCCGTCCAGGTCCATGCACACCATGGGGCAAGCCTGCTCTGGGTCTGAAGACCAGAAAGAAGAACAAGCAGTCTAACAAGTTGATCGTAAGAAGACGTGATGGCAAAACCATCAAATAATTAAGGAGGTTAAGAACACATGGCTCGTTCACTGAAAAAAGGACCATTTGCAGATGCGCATCTGTTAAAGAAAGTAGACGCTATGAATGCAGCAGGACAGAAGCAGGTAATCAAGACCTGGTCCCGCCGTTCAACAATCTTCCCGCAGATGGTTGGTCACACAATCGCCGTTCATGACGGAAGAAAGCACGTTCCGGTATACGTTACTGAGGATATGGTAGGACACAAACTGGGTGAGTTCGTAGCAACCAGAACCTACAGAGGCCACGGTAAAGACGAGAAGAAGTCCGGCGTTAGAAAGTAATCCACGGGTAAGATTGAAAGGAGGTTTTTACCAATGGCAAAAGGACATAGATCCCAAATCAAGAGAGAAAGAAATGCTCAGAAGGACAACAGACCCAGCGCAACACTGTCTTACGCTAGAGTATCTGTCCAGAAGGCTTGCTTTGTATTAGATGCCATTAGAGGCAAAGATTTACAGACCGCACTTGGTATTGTAACATATAATCCCAGATATGCTTCCAGCTTAGTTAAGAAGTTACTGGAATCAGCTGCAGCAAACGCTGAGAACAATAACAACATGGATCCCGCAAAGCTGTACGTAGAAGAGTGCTACGCAAACCAGGGACCAACTATGAAGAGAGTTAGACCGAGAGCTCAGGGCCGCGCTTACAGAATCGAGAAGAGAATGAGCCACATCACTGTAGTTCTCAATGAAAGATAGGAGGCAAATATGGGACAGAAAGTTAATCCACACGGCTTAAGAGTCGGTGTTATTAAAGACTGGGATTCCAGATGGTATGCAGAAGCTGATTTTGCAGACTGCCTGGTTGAAGACTATGATATCAGAAAGTTCTTAAAGAACAGATTAAAGAATTCCGGTGTTTCCAAGATCGAAATTGAGCGCGCATCTGACCGTGTAAAGGTTATCATCTACACTGCTAAGCCAGGCGTAGTTATCGGTAAGGGCGGTTCTGAGATTGAGAAGTTGAAGGCAGAAGTTCAGAAGATGACTTCTAAGAAGCTGTTTGTAGACATCAAAGAGATCAAGAGACCGGACAGAGATGCTCAGCTGGTTGCAGAGTCTATTGCACAGCAGCTGGAGAACCGTGTTTCCTTCCGTCGTGCTATGAAGTCCACCATGGGCAGAACCATGAAGGCTGGCGTTAAGGGTATTAAGACTGCTGTTGCAGGCCGTCTGGGCGGCGCTGATATGGCACGTACAGAGTTCTACAGCGAGGGTACTATCCCGCTTCAGACATTAAGAGCAGATATTGACTATGGTTTCGCAGAAGCAGATACCACCTACGGCAAGATTGGCGTTAAGGTATGGATCTACAAAGGCGAGGTACTTCCTACTAAAGGAAACAAGGAAGGGAGCGATAAATAATGTTAATGCCTAAGAGAGTAAAGCGTCGTAAACAGTTCCGTGGATCTATGGCCGGTAAGGCATTAAGAGGTAATACGATCTCTAACGGTGAGTACGGTTTAGTCGCTACTGAACCATGTTGGATCAAGTCAAACCAGATCGAGGCAGCCCGAGTTGCCATGACACGTTACATCAAGCGTGGCGGTAAGGTTTGGATCAAGATCTTCCCCGATAAACCTGTAACAGCAAAGCCAGCAGAAACCCGTATGGGTTCCGGTAAGGGCGCTCTGGAGTACTGGGTAGCAGTTGTAAAGCCAGGCCGCGTATTATTTGAGATCGCTGGTGTACCAGAGGAAACAGCCAGAGAAGCACTTCGTCTTGCTATGCACAAGCTGCCATGCAAGTGTAAGATTGTTTCTAAAGCAGATTTAGAAGGCGGTGATAACAGTGAAAACTAATAAATTTGTAGAAGAGTTAAAGAATAAGTCAGCAAATGAGCTGAATGATGAGTTAGTAGCTGCGAAGAAGGAACTGTTCAATTTAAGATTCCAGAATGCGACCAATCAGTTAGACAACACATCCCGGATCAAGGAAGTACGCAAGAATATTGCACGGATCCAGACTGTTATCACTGAGAAGGCTAATGCTTAATGAAAGGAGAACTTACCGTGGAAAGAAATTTAAGAAAAACCCGTACCGGTAAAGTGGTAAGCAACAAGATGGATAAGACCATCGTTGTAGCAATCGAGGACCACGTAAAACACCCACTGATCGGTAAGATCGTTAAGAAAACCGTTAAGCTGAAGGCTCATGACGAGAACAATGAGTGCGGCATCGGTGATACTGTAAAAGTAATGGAAACAAGACCACTGTCCAAGGATAAGAGATGGAGACTTGTTGAGATTATCGAGAAAGCAAGATAATTCAGGAAGGAGTTAACAGGTATGGTTCAGCAGGAAACAAGACTTAAGGTTGCCGACAATACCGGTGCAAAGGAACTTCTCTGCATCCGCGTTATGGGTGGTTCAACCAGAAGATATGCAAATATCGGCGATATCATCGTTGCTTCCGTTAAAGATGCAACACCAGGCGGTGTTGTAAAGAAGGGCGATGTTGTAAAGGCTGTAGTTGTTCGTTCTGTTAAGGGCGCTCGTCGTAAAGACGGTTCCTACATCAAGTTTGATGAGAACGCTGCAGTAATTATTAAGGATGACAAGACTCCAAGAGGAACTCGTATCTTTGGGCCTGTAGCCAGAGAATTAAGAGACAAGCAGTTCATGAAGATTGTCTCCCTGGCTCCAGAAGTATTATAAGGAGGGTGTCCACTGTGCAGAAAATCAAGAAAGACGATTTAGTAGTTGTAATCGCAGGTAAAGATAAAGACAAACAGGGAAAAGTACTCTCTGTTGATACAAAGAAGAACAAGGTTGTAGTTGAAGGTTGCAATGTGATCACAAAGCATACAAAGCAGTCTCCGGCCAACCCACAGGGTGGCATCGTAAACCAGGAAGCTCCCATCGATATCTCCAATGTAATGCTGGTAGTTGACGGCAAGGCAACCAGAGTTGGCTTCGAGGTTAGAGACGGAAAGAAAGTCCGCGTAGCTAAGAAGACTGGCAAGGTTGTTGACTAATTCGGGAGAGGAGGAAAAAAACGTTGGCTAGATTAAAAGAACAGTATCAGAACGAATTCGTAGACGCTCTGATGAAGAAATTTGGATATAAGAACGTTATGCAGGTGCCGAAGCTTGATAAGATCGTTATCAACATGGGCGTAGGCGAAGCTAAGGAAAATGCCAAGGTTCTGGATTCCGCAGTTCGGGATCTGGAGATCATCTCCGGTCAGAAGGCTGTAACAACAAAGGCTAAGAAGTCTGTTGCAAACTTCAAGATCCGTGAAGGCATGGCAATCGGCTGCAAGGTTACTCTTCGCGGCGAGAGAATGTATGAATTCCTGGATCGTCTGATCAACCTGGCACTGCCTCGTGTACGTGACTTCAGAGGTGTTAACCCTAACGCATTTGATGGCAGAGGAAACTATGCTCTTGGTATCAAAGAGCAGCTGATCTTCCCTGAGATTGAATACGATAAAGTTGACAAGGTAAGAGGTATGGATATCATCTTCGTTACCACTGCTAAGACAGACGAGGAAGCTCGTGAACTTTTGACATTATTCAATATGCCTTTTGCAAAATAGTTAGGAGGAAACTTTCATGGCTAAGACTTCAATGAAGATCAAACAGCAGCGTCCTGCTAAATTCTCTACCAGAGAGTACAATCGCTGCAGAATCTGCGGCCGTCCACATGCTTACCTGAGAAAGTACGGCATCTGCAGAATTTGCTTCCGCGAACTGGCTTATAAGGGTCAGATTCCTGGTGTTAAGAAGGCAAGCTGGTAAGCTTTAGAGAATTTAGAAAAGGAGGCACACAACAATGACAATGAGCGATCCGATTGCAGATATGCTTACAAGAATCCGTAATGCAAATACTGCAAAGCACGATACAGTAGATGTACCTTCATCCAAGATGAAATTAGCTATTGCTGACATTCTGGTAAATGAAGGATATATTGCAAAGTACGATATGGTAGAGGACGGCGGTTTCCAGACCATCCGCATCACCTTAAAGTACGGCAAAGACAAGAACGAGAAGATCATTTCCGGTATTAAGAGAATCTCCAAGCCCGGTCTGCGTGTATACGCAAACAAGGAGGAGCTTCCAAGAGTACTTGGCGGTCTTGGTATCGCCATCCTCTCCACCAACCAGGGCGTGATTACCGATAAGGAAGCACGCAGACTTGGTGTAGGCGGCGAAGTTCTGGCTTTCGTTTGGTAAGGAAACTTCGACAGCACTAAGCTCGTTAAAAACCTCGCTAAGTGCTGCGAAGTGCTTTCGCACGTAAGCGCCCACATGACAGGCGCTAAGTGCTCAATGCAACTGAAAACAGAGAGACCTTTGCGGTCTCTCCGAGAATTTAAGTAGGAGGTAATAGGCATGTCACGTATCGGTAGAATGCCAGTTGTGATCCCGGCAGGTGTAACTGTTACGATCGCAGAAGGAAACAAAGTGACCGTAAAGGGTCCAAAGGGAACACTTGAGAGAGACCTTGCTCCAGAGATGACCATCGAGGAGAAGGAAGGTCACATTATCGTAAGCAGACCAAACGATTTAAAGAGAATGAAATCCTTACATGGTCTGACCAGAACTCTGATCAACAACATGATCCACGGTGTAACTGAGGGTTATGAGAAGGTTCTGGAAGTAAATGGTGTTGGTTACAGAGCTGCAAAGCAGGGCAAGAAGCTTACTCTGAACCTGGGATATTCTCATCCTGTAGAGATGGAAGATCCTGAAGGCATCGAGACTGTTCTTGAAGGACAGAACAAGATCATCGTTAAAGGTATCAGTAAAGAAAAAGTTGGCCAGTACGCTGCTGAGATCAGAGACAAGAGAAGACCTGAGCCTTACAAGGGCAAGGGTATCAAGTACGCTGATGAGGTTATCAGACGTAAAGTTGGTAAGACTGGTAAGAAATAATTAAGGAGAGTGTAAAAATGGTTAACAAACAGTCAAGAAGCGAAATTCGCGTAAAGAAGCACAACAGAATGCGTAACCGTTTTGCTGGCACAGCAGAGAGACCGCGTCTGGCAGTGTTTAGAAGTAATAATCATATGTATGCTCAAATTATCGACGATACGGTTGGTAACACTCTGGTTGCTGCTTCCACAGTTGAGAAAGAAATCAAGGCTGAACTGGAGAAGACAAACGACAAGGCAGCTGCAGCATACGTTGGTACAGTGATCGCAAAGAGAGCCCTTGAAAAAGGTATCACGGAAGTTGTTTTCGATAGAGGCGGCTTTATATATCAGGGCAAAATTCAGGCATTAGCAGATGCAGCTCGTGAAGCTGGTCTGAATTTCTAATAGAGAGGAGAACAAGCATGAAGCGTACAATTATTGATGCCAGTCAGTTGGAGCTGAATGATAGAGTAGTGGCAATCAAGAGAGTATCCAAGACTGTTAAAGGTGGACGTACCATGAGATTTTCCGCTCTGGTAGTAGTTGGTGACGGAAACGGCCATGTAGGCGTTGGCCTTGGCAAGGCAGGAGAGGTTCCGGAAGCAATCCGTAAGGGTAAAGAGGCTGCTGTTAAGAATCTGGTTGAGATCCCAATGGATGAGAACAACAGTATTCCTCATGACTTCATCGGCAAGTTCGGAAGCGCAAACGTTCTGTTAAAGAGAGCTCCTGAAGGTACCGGTATCATCGCAGGCGGCCCTGCTCGTGCCGTTGTAGAGTTAGCAGGTATCAAGAATATCCGTACCAAGTCCTTAGGTTCCAATAACAAGACCAATGTAGTTCTTGCAACTGTTGCAGGTTTAACTTCTTTAAAGACTCCTGAGGAGATCGCAAAACTGCGCGGCAAATCTGTTGAAGAAATTTTAGGCTAATAGGAGGAAAGAGACATGGCAGAGAGATTAAAGATCACATTAGTCAAGTCCCCTATCGGTGCTATTCCAAAGCAGAGAGCAACGGTTGAGGCACTTGGACTGAACAAGATGCACAAGACAGTTGAGATGCCGGACAACGGCTCTGTCAGAGGCATGATCCAGTGTGTAAGACACTTAGTTAAAGTAGAAGAGATCTAAATTCTAGATAAAGTAAGGAGGTGCAGTCATGGAGTTATCAAATTTACAGCCTGCTGCAGGTTCAAAGCACAGCGACAATTTTAGAAGAGGCCGCGGCCATGGTTCAGGCAATGGTAAGACCGCTGGTAAGGGCCACAAGGGTCAGAAAGCTCGTTCCGGAGCACCGAGACCAGGCTTTGAAGGTGGACAGATGCCATTATACAGACGTCTGCCAAAGCGCGGATTTACAAATATGAATTCCAAGCACATTGTTGGCATTAACGTAAGCGCTCTTGAGAGATTCGATAACGATACCGTAGTTACAGTAGAGACCCTGCTGGAGGCTGGTGTGGTTAAGAATCCGAGAGATGGTGTTAAGATCCTTGGAAATGGAGAATTAACCAAAAAGCTGACCGTTAAGGTGAATGCATTCAGTGAAGGTGCAAAATCTAAAATCGAGGCTTTAGGTGGAACCTGCGAGGTGATCTAATGTTTAAAACGATTAGAAACGCTTTCAAGGTAAAAGAGCTTCGCGAGAAGATCCTTTATACCCTTATGATGCTGGTAGTCATCCGTTTTGGCTGCCAGCTTCCCATCCCGGGAATTGAGACCACGTTCTTTAAGGACTGGTTTGCAAAGCAGACAGCAGATGTATTTGGCTTTTTCAATGCAATGACGGGTGATTCATTCTCGAATATGTCCATTTTTGCTCTGAGCATTACGCCATACATCACTTCTTCCATTATCATTCAGCTGCTCACCATTGCGATTCCAAAGCTGGAAGAGATGCAGAAGGATGGTGAAGAAGGAAGAAAGAAAATTCAGGAATACACCCGATATACAACCGTTGCACTGGCTCTTTTAGAATCCAGTGCTATGGCAATAGGCTTTGGACGCCAGGGCCTTCTTCATGATTTCAATGCATGGAATGTGATCATTGCAGTCATCACCATGACAACGGGCAGCGCCCTGCTCATGTGGATTGGCGAGCAGATCACATCAAAGGGTGTAGGAAACGGTATTTCTATCGTGCTTCTGTTTAACATCCTGTCCAGTATTCCCGATGACATCAAAAGCCTTTACTATCGTTTTATATTCGGTCAGTCCATCCCAGTAATGGCCGGTGCAGCGATTCTGATTGCGTTGGTTATTGTGATGATGGTTGTCTTTGTTGTTGTTTTAAATAACGCGGAGAGAAGGATCCCGGTACAGTATTCAAAGAAAATGGTAGGACGCAAGATGGTAGGCGGACAGGCCTCTAACATTCCGTTGAAGATCAACACCGCCGGCGTTATGCCCGTTATCTTCGCATCCTCGATCATGTCCTTCCCGGTTGTGATCTCACAGTTCTTCCCGGTGGATTATAATACCATTGGCGGTAAGATCCTGACCATGCTTAATTCCGGTTCCTGGTGCAGACCATCACAGCCGATTTATTCCATCGGTCTTGTGATCTATATCGTACTGTTATTCGTATTTGCTTACTTCTATACGTCGATTACCTTTAATCCTCTTGAGGTGGCAAACAATATGAAGAAGCAGGGCGGCTTTATCCCAGGTATCCGTCCTGGCAAGCCCACCAGCGATTATCTGAATCATATTTTGAATTATATTGTTTTCATCGGCGCCGTAGGCCTTACAGTAGTTGCGGTAGTTCCGATCCTGGCATCTGGCCTTCTTGATGTAGGTCAGATCTCATTCTCCGGAACGTCCCTGATCATTATTGTAGGTGTTGTGCTGGAGACGATCAAAGCAATAGAATCTCAGATGCTTGTGCGTTATTATAAGGGATTTTTGAACGATTAACATAACAGTTTGATCAGTCAATCTGCCTTTGTGGTATTCCACAAGGGCGGATTGATTGCGTTATAGGAAAGAGGAGAGAAATCTCATGAAGATCATCATGTTAGGCGCTCCAGGCGCAGGAAAAGGTACGCAGGCGAAGAAAATCGCTGCGAAGTACAGCATACCTCATATCTCCACCGGAGATATTTTCCGTGCAAATATTAAGAACGGAACAGAGCTGGGCTTAAAGGCCAAGTCCTATATGGATGCCGGAGGTCTGGTTCCGGATGAGATTACCATCGGAATGCTTTTAGACAGAATCCATCAGGCTGACTGCGAAAATGGTTATGTACTGGACGGTTTTCCAAGAACTATTCCTCAGGCAGAAAGTCTTACAGAAGCTCTGAAAAAGAATGGTGAGGCTATTGATTTTGCGGTGAATGTAGATGTTCCAGATGAGAACATTATTAACCGTATGTCCGGACGCCGTGCCTGCTTAAACTGCGGAGCTACCTATCATATCGTATACAATGCTCCAAAGACAGAAAATGTATGCGACACCTGCGGACAGGAACTGGTGCTCAGGGACGACGATAAGCCGGAAACGGTTAAAAAGCGTCTTGACGTATATCATGATCAGACACAGCCTCTGATTGATTATTATAAGAATGAAGGCGTTCTGGCTGAAGTTGACGGAACCCTGGATATGGAAGACGTATTCCAGGCAATCGTAAAGATTTTAGGAGCATAACCATGGTAACGATTAAATCTCAGCGTGAAATTGAACTGATGCGGGAGGCAGGAAAGATTCTTGCAAAGGTCCATGAGGAGCTTGGCAGGATCGTAAAGCCGGGAATTTCCACCAAGGAGATCGACCGCATCTGTGAAGAGATGATCCGCAGCCATGGATGTATCCCTTCCTTCCTGAATTACGAGGGATATCCTGCTTCCGTGTGCATTTCCATCAATGATGAGGTGGTTCACGGAATTCCCAGCAAACACCGTTATCTCAATGAGGGCGACATAGTCAGCCTGGATACAGGTGTGATCTGGAAAGGGTATCAGTCGGATGCGGCAAGGACTCATATGATCGGAGAGGTAACTCCCCAGGCAAGAAAGCTGGTTGAAGTAACCCAGCAGAGCTTCTTTGAAGGAATAAAGTTTGCAAAAGCCGGCAATCATCTCAATGATATTTCAAAGGCCATTCAGGCATATGCAGAAAGCTTCGGCTTCGGCGTAGTAAGAGATCTGGTTGGCCACGGAATCGGCACAGAGATGCATGAGGAGCCTGAGATACCAAACTTTGCCCAGCGCCGCAAAGGCATCCGCCTGGCGGCCGGTATGACACTTGCTATTGAGCCTATGATCACCGCAGGACGTTATGATGTAGCATGGATGGATGACGGCTGGACCGTTGTAACAGAAGACGGTTCTCTGGCCTCTCATTATGAAAACACCATCCTGATTACGGACGGCGAACCAGAGATCCTGTCTCTGTAACAGAGGTGCAGCATGGCGGAAATGAAAACGGCCTGTCTGGTAAAAAGCCTGGCAGGCCATGATAAAAATGAGTTTTATATCATAATCCGCGTTCAGGGCGAATATGCTTATCTGTCAGACGGCAGAAAGCACCCGCTGGACCGGCCAAAGCGCAAGAACATCAAACATCTGCAGCCCCTTAAGGAATATGATAAGGGACTGAGAGAAAAGCTGATCATGGGCAGCCGCGTAGAGGACGAAGAGATTGCCCGGTGGATCCGCAGCCGCATAAGCAGTAGGAGGGAAAGAAAATGTCAAAAGCAGACGTAATCGAAATTGAAGGAACCGTAGTTGAGAAGCTTCCAAACGCCATGTTCCAGGTAGAGCTGGAAAACGGCCATCAGGTTCTGGCACACATCAGCGGAAAGCTCCGCATGAATTATATCCGTATTCTTCCGGGCGATAAAGTAACCCTGGAGATGTCCCCATACGATCTGTCAAAGGGCAGGATCATCTGGAGAGATAAATAAACACTGACAAAAATCAAAAATTGGGCCTAAAAATGCTTGCATTTCCAAAAAAACTTTGGTATAATGCTTTAGCAACTTTGTGGTCTATAGAAAGGAGAATTACTGTGAAGGTTAGATCATCCGTAAAGCCGATCTGCGAAAAGTGCAAGATCATCAAGAGAAAAGGCAGTATCAGAGTAATTTGCGAAAATCCAAAGCATAAACAGAGACAAGGTTAATTATTTTTAGGAGGTGTACTACACACATGGCTCGTATTTCAGGTGTTGACTTACCAAGAGAAAAACGTGTTGAGATCGGTCTTACTTACATCTACGGAATTGGTAGAGCAAGCTCCAACCGCATCTTAGCAGACGCTGGCGTAAACCCAGACACTCGCGTTAAGGATTTAACCGATGATGAGGTAAAGAAGCTGGCTAACATCATTGCTGAAACTCAGACTGTGGAAGGTGATCTGCGCAGAGAGATCGCTATGAACATCAAGAGACTTCAGGAAATCGGATGCTACAGAGGAATCCGTCACAGAAAGAGCCTGCCGGTTCGCGGACAGAAGACAAAGACCAACGCAAGAACCTGCAAGGGTCCGAGAAAGACAGTAGCAAACAAGAAGAAATAATTTATAACACCGTAACCGAATTCGGATTTACATGTTTTAAAAACAGGAAGAACGAATTCATAATCAATGAGAAAGTAGGTTAGTTTAAAATGGCTAAAAAAGTGTCCACTACAGCAAAAAAAGTGACAAAAAAGCGTGTAAAGAAAAACGTTGAACGCGGACAGGCACATATCCAGTCATCTTTTAATAACACGATCGTTACATTAACTGATGCGCAGGGTAACGCTTTATCATGGGCAAGTGCCGGTGGTCTGGGATTTAGAGGTTCAAGGAAATCTACTCCTTATGCAGCTCAGATGGCAGCAGAAACTGCTACAAAGGCAGCCCTTGTACATGGCTTAAAGTCAGTAGACGTTATGGTTAAAGGTCCTGGTTCAGGACGTGAGGCAGCGATCCGTGCCCTTCAGGCATGCGGTCTGGAAGTAACCAGCATTAAGGACGTAACTCCGGTTCCACACAATGGATGCCGTCCGCCAAAGCGCAGAAGAGTCTGATGATTTTAATCTAGGAGGTAATTAAAGTGGCAGTAGATAGAGTTCCTGTTCTTAAAAGATGCAGATCCCTCGGACTGGATCCAATCTATTTAGGAATTGATAAAAAGTCTAACAGAGAATCTAAGAGAGCAAACAAGAAGATCAGCGAGTATGGTCTTCAGTTAAGAGAAAAGCAGAAGGCAAAGTTCATTTACGGCGTATTAGAGAAACCTTTCCGTAACTACTATGCAAAGGCTTCCAAGATGAACGGTATGGTTGGTACCAACCTGATGATCCTTCTGGAGTGCAGACTGGATAACGTACTGTTCCGTATGGGTCTTGGACGTACCCGTAAAGAGGCTAGACAGATCGTTGATCACAAGCACGTTTTAGTAAACGGCAAGCTCGTAAATATCCCATCCTACCAGGTTAAGGCTGGCGATGTGATCGAAATCAAAGAGAAGTTCAAGTCTGCTCAGAGATATAAGGATATCCTGGAAGTAACTGCAGGCCGTATGGTTCCTGCATGGATCGAGGCTGATCAGGAGAACCTGCGCGGCACCGTTAAGGAGCTGCCAACCAGAGATGAGATCGACGTTCCCGTTAACGAGATGCTTATCGTCGAGCTGTACTCCAAATAATCCGCTTGTATATAAAGTATTTAAGGTATGCCTGTCTAAATTTTGGACAGGCGTACTTTGCTGGAATGCACCGGTATGCAGGGGGTGCGCTTAAGGTGTTTTCCCCTGCGTTAAACCCTCGATATTTGACATATACCCAAAAAGGAGGGGCTATTAGTGTTCGATTTTGAAAAACCAAATATTGAAATCGCAGAGATTTCAGAAGACAAAAGATACGGCAAGTTTGTAGTTGAACCACTTGAGAGAGGTTACGGTACTACACTGGGCAATTCCTTAAGAAGGATCATGCTTTCTTCTTTACCCGGAGCCGCAGTGAGTCAGGTAAAAATCGATGGCGTTTTACATGAGTTCAGTTCCATCCCCGGAGTTAAGGAAGATGTAGCTGAGATCATTATGAACATCAAAAGCTTAGCAATTAAGAACAACAGCGATACCGATGAGCCCAAAGTTGCATACATTGAATTTGAAGGCGAGGGCGTGATCACAGCAGCTGACATTCAGGCAGATGCTGATATCGAGATCATGAATCCTGAACAGGTAATCGCAACCTTAAGCGGCGGCGCAGACAGCAAGTTCTATATGGAACTTACGATCACAAAGGGCCGTGGCTATGTAAGCGCAGATAAGAATAAAAACGCAGATCTGCCTATCGGCGTGATCGCGGTTGATTCTATTTATACTCCTGTTGAGCGTGTCAATATGGCAGTTGCCAATACCCGTGTGGGCCAGCAGACTGACTATGACAAGCTGACACTGGAGATTTATACCAACGGCACACTGGCTCCCGATGAGGCTGTCAGCCTTGCTGCAAAGGTATTAAGCGAGCATCTGAATCTGTTTATCGATCTTTCTGAAAATGCCAAGACTGCTGAGATCATGGTAGAGAAGGAAGACAACGAGAAAGAGAAAGTGCTTGAGATGAATATTGACGAACTGGAGCTTTCCGTTCGTTCTTACAACTGTCTGAAGAGAGCCGGAATCAATACCGTAGAGGAACTGTGCAACCGCACATCCGAGGATATGATGAAGGTTCGTAACCTGGGCCGTAAGTCCTTAGAGGAAGTGCTTGCCAAGTTAAAGGAGCTGGGCTTACAGTTAAATCCCAGCGACGAAGCATAAGACAGCTTGATAGACCTTAGCCAGTAAGTCCAAAGAAGCATGGCGTGGGTTGCCACTATAAAATAAAAGAGACGGGAGAAAACGCCGGGATCAGTAAGTCCAAGGAAGCATGATGCAGGTGTTCCGTCAGATATGGAGGAAATGAATAATGGCAGGATACAGAAAATTAGGAAGAACATCCGATCAGAGAAAGGCTATGATCAGAAGCCAGGTTACTGCTCTGTTATATCATGGTCACATCAAGACAACTGAGACTCGTGCAAAGGAGATCCGCAAGGTTGCTGAGGGTCTGATCGCAATGGCAGTAAGAGAGAAGGATAACTTCGAAACTGTTAAGGTTACCGCTAAGGTTGCCCGCAAGGACAAAGACGGTAAGCGCGTAAAGGAAGTTGTAGACGGCAAGAAGGTTACTGTTTATGATGAAGTAGAGAAGGAGATCAAGAAGGATATGCCTTCCAGACTTCATGCAAGAAGACAGATGTTAAAGGTTCTTTACGGAGTAACTGAGGTTCCTGCTCAGGCTGCGGGAAAGAAGAAGAACACCAAGTCTGTTGACCTGGTTGCAAAGTTATTTGATGAAGTTGCTCCAAAGTATGTTGACCGTAACGGTGGTTACACCAGAATCGTAAAGATTGGTCAGCGTAAGGGCGACGCTGCTATGGAAGTTCTGCTTGAGTTAGTTTAATCAGAATATAGTTATGCAGGCGGCTGCAGATACGGTCAAAGGTATCTGCAGCCTTTTTTGTTTTTCGGAGCGCGGAAAGACGGTTTGTGACAGTGAGTGTTAGAATTCAGACAGAATAGTCAGAATATCGTAAGTTGACGCTGGTATGCCGATTGAACTATAATGATAATAAGAAAAGAAAAGCGTTTTTATAAGGAGGTTGCGTTGATGAAGGGGTTTAAGGGTTTTGTATGTCTGGCATTGACGGCAGCGGCGCTGACTGTGGCGGTGCCGTTTCCGGCTCAGGCATCATCGGATTATAAATATATCACCAGTATTTCGCTTAAAGTCGAAGTTGAACTGGATGCAGGAGATGAGATTAACAGCGGAGACAGTCTGGGTACGTCTAAAGATGATTCCGGCACCAGAGTTTATACCACATCGGACAAATATGATGTTGCTTCCGCTGAGTGGAGTAATGATAAGGATGTGGGGATTGGAGATACGCCCAAGATTACCGTATGGCTGGAGCCAAATTACTCTTCAAACGGCGAGTATGACTATCGTTTCCGAAGCAGCTACAGCTCTGGAAATGTAAATATCAGCGGAGGCGAGTATGTTTCTGCCAAGAAAAGCGGCAGTGATTTAAAGGTAGTCCTGAGAGTTAAGGGCGTAAAGGGTACGTACGAAGCTCCTGAAAATGCTGAATGGGGCAGCGGAAAAGGCAAAGCAACCTGGGAAGAGCCGGATGATACCTCAGGACATTACGATGTAATTCTGTACAGAGGTTCTACCGTAGTAAAGAAGCTGGAAAAATACAACGGAACCTCCTACAATTTCTATCCCTATATGACGAAAGAAGGTGATTATACCTTTAAGGTCCGCACTGTTCCCAATTCCGACACAGAGGAACGCTATGGAAAGAAAAGCGACTGGACGGAATCAGACAGCAAATATATAGATGAGGATGAGGTATCTGACGGAATGGGACAGGATAATAGTAATGGTGTTCCGGGAGGCAGTACCACACCGGGCGGAGGCACTACAGACGTAGGCTGGCGGCAGGATGGAAATACCTGGTATTTTAAGTATCCGGATGGAAATTATATTAAGGATAACTGGCTGAAATGGAATGACAAATGGTATCTGTTTGATAGTTCAGGAAGGATGCTTACCGGCTGGCAGAAGAAAAATAATTACTGGTATTACTTAGGGGAAAACGGTGATATGAAAAAGGGCTGGCTCCAGTCTGGAAATATATGGTACTATTTGAATCCCAATGACGGTGGTCCGGAAGGAGCAATGGTTACCAACAGCTGGCTTACGATTAACGGAAAGACTTATTTTGTGAATGCATCCGGCATAATGGTAGAGGGCTGGTATCAGATTGAGGGAAACTACTATTACTTTTATCCCGGAGATGGTTCTAAGGCAGTCAGTACCTCCATCAGCGGTTTTGTATTGGATGCAAACGGAGTATGGCAGCATTAAGATATTGCTTATATACAGGATTTTTCAAAGGGAGCGGCAAATGAACGGCCGCTCCTTTTGAGGTTCCGGGTATTGACTTATGGTATGATATAAACTAAAATGTAACAAGTTTAGAGGGCAGGAGGAAGCCTATGGGAATCATAAAGACAGTCCATCTGATATATGAATACATCAGACATGATGAAGAGGAGAAAGTTGCGGAAGTAAAGTGTGCCATTGACGGTGTAGACCTGGAAATCGAAGAAGGCTCATTTACAGCCATTCTGGGTCATAATGGCTCAGGAAAATCCACTCTGGCAAAGCATATCAACGGTCTTTTGCTGCCTACAGAGGGAACTGTATGGGTAGGAGAGATAGATACAAAGGAAGAGGATCGTATCTGGGATGTCCGCAAAACAGCCGGAATGGTCTTTCAAAATCCTGATAATCAGATCATTGGAAATATCGTGGAGGAAGACGTGGGCTTTGGTCCTGAAAATATCGGTGTTCCCACAGATGAGATCTGGAAGCGGGTGGATGAGAGCTTAAAGGCTGTCGGGATGACGGCATACAGGAAGCAGTCGCCAAATAAGCTTTCCGGTGGCCAGAAGCAGCGGGTAGCCATCGCCGGAGTCATGGCTATGCGACCCAGGTGCATTATTCTGGATGAGCCTACGGCCATGCTGGATCCAAACGGCAGAAAAGAGGTAATCCGTACCATTCGCCAGTTAAATCAGGCTGAAGGAATCACTGTGCTTTTGATCACCCATTATATGGAAGAAGCCATTGATGCAGACCGTATTATCGTGATGGACGATGGGAAAATCGTGATGGATGGGAAGCCCAAGGAAATATTTTCCAGAGTAAGAGAGTTAAAGACGTATGGGCTGGATGTTCCCCAGGCTACAGAACTGGCATTTGAATTAAAAGAAGCGGGTATGCCGTTATCAGATGGGATACTGAGCCGTGAGGAACTGGTTAAGGAGCTATTACCCCTTTTATAACGAACAGGTGCGCCGGACGGTTTTACGAGCTGTTTGAGCGCTGTCAGATAACGGTTAGGAGAATAGACCATGTCAATAAAAGCAGTTGACTTAAATTATGTATACGGAGGCGGGACTGCCTTTGAGCAGCACGCACTTTTTGATGTAAACTTTGAAATTAAAGATGGGGAATTTGTGGGGATTATCGGTCACACGGGCTCCGGCAAATCAACGTTGATCCAGCATTTAAATGGGTTGATTCGTGCCAGTTCAGGCGCTCTCTATTACAATGGAGAAAATATTTACGAGGACGGCTATGATATGAAGAAGCTGCGTACTCGGGTAGGTCTGGTGTTTCAGTACCCGGAGCATCAACTTTTTGAAATCGACGTGCTGACCGACGTGTGTTTTGGCCCTCAGAATCAGGGACTTACGAAGGAGGAGGCTCTGATCCGGGCAAAGGAGGCTCTGCGCCTGGCAGGACTGGATGAAAGCTACTATAAGCGATCACCCTTTGAACTCTCCGGCGGTCAGAAGCGCCGGGTGGCTATTGCCGGTGTACTTGCCATGGAGCCGGAGGTGCTGATCCTGGACGAGCCCACAGCAGGTCTGGATCCCAGAGGAAGGGATGAGATTCTGGATCAGATTTCCAGACTTCACAGAGAACGCCATATGACAATTATTCTGGTGTCTCACAGTATGGAGGATGTAGCCCGGTATGCGGATCGTCTTCTTGTTATGAACCATGGCAAGAAGGTCTTTGACGGAACGCCCAGAGAAGTATTTTCCCATTATAAGGAGCTGGAAGCAATGGGACTGGCGGCTCCTCAGGTGACTTATCTTGTTCACGATCTGAAAGCGCAGGGAATTGCCATTGACGAGAGCATTACTACCGTGGAGGAGGCCAGAGAAGCCATTTTGACTCTGTGGAGAAATAAAACGAAAGAGGGGACAGGAAAATGCTGAGAGAACTTACACTGGGACAGTATTATCCTGCGGATTCCATTGTCCACAGGCTGGATCCAAGAACAAAGCTGTTTGCTACTATGGTGTTTATCGCTTCCCTTTTTATTGCAGATAATATCTGGGGATATCTGATTGCCACTTTTGTGCTGGCTGCCATAATCCGTCTTACCCAGGTACCAGTCCGCTTTATCCTTAAAGGCCTAAAGGCCATTGTGATCCTGCTGTTGATCAGCGTCAGCTTTAATTTGTTTCTGACACCGGGAGAAGAGATTTTCCGGTTTTGGATTTTCAAGATTACAAAGGAAGGTGTGCGGCTGGCAGCCTTTATGGCAGTGCGTCTGATCTATCTGGTGATCGGTTCGTCTCTGATGACCCTGACGACCACTCCCAATCAGCTTACAGATGGTCTGGAAAAGGGACTGGGCTGTTTAAAGGCCCTTAAGATCCCAGTGCATGAAATTGCCATGATGATGTCCATTGCCCTTCGCTTTATCCCTATTTTGGTGGAGGAAACCGATAAGATCATGAAGGCCCAGATGGCCAGAGGCGCTGATTTTGAAACCGGTAACATAATTCGGAAGGCAAAGGCTATGGTGCCGCTGTTAGTGCCTCTGTTTATATCTGCCTTCCGCAGGGCCACTGATCTGGCCATGGCCATGGAAGCCAGATGCTATCAGGGCGGTGAGGGACGAACCAAGATGAAGCCCTTGCAGTACAGCCAGAGAGATCATGACGCTTACATGATTTTTGCCCTTTATTTTGTGGTAATGATCGCATCACGGGTCTATCTGTAGGAGGAAAATACTATGACAAAGCGTGTCCGCCTTCGGGTGGCATATGACGGAACCGCTTATCACGGCTGGCAGCTGCAGCCGGGAGCCGTTACCATTGAACAGGTATTAAATGAAACACTGACAGAGCTTTTGGGCGAACCCATTCAGGTTATCGGAGCCAGCCGGACCGACTCTGGCGTCCATGCCAGAGGAAATGTGGCTGTTTTTGACACAAGCCACAGGATGCCTGCGGATAAGATCTGCTTTGCCTTAAACCAGCGGCTGCCGGAGGATATACGTGTTCAGTCTTCTGAGACGGTAGCGCCAGACTGGCATCCCAGACGATGCAGCTGTGTAAAGACATATGAATATAAGATCTTAAACAGGAAAATAGAGCTTCCAACAGAACGCCTGTATTCCCATTTCTGTTATTTTGATCTGGATCTTGAAAAAATGCAGCAGGCAGCTGTCCTGTTAGTGGGAGAACATGATTTTAAAAGCTTCTGCAATGTAAGAACCCAGGTAAAGGACACTGTCCGGACCATCTATGAGATCAGCCTAAGCCGTACAGAGGATGGAATGATCACTATCCGCATCTGTGGAAACGGTTTCCTTTACAATATGGTACGCATTATTGCGGGAACACTTATCAGTGTGGGAATGGGACATATTCCGCCAGATCAGATCGAGGATATCCTAAACGCCAGAGACCGGGCTGCGGCAGGTCCGACTGCTCCGGCCAGAGGACTTACATTGATTGGGATGGAATATGAAGAAAACGCAGGAAAAGCCTGAAAACCGCGGAAAACCTGCAAAAAAGCGGTTGACACAAACATTCAGATATTATATAATAAGAAACTGTGACATTGAGGGTAAATGCTCATCCAAAGCCCCGGAGCGGAGCATTTCATTGATAAATACTTCCCATATTTATCACATATAGCAGGGGTACAAGCACCCCATATATAACAGGTTGAGATTAACAGGAGGTTGACCAATGAAGAGTTTTATGGCTAGTCCAGCGACAATTGAGAGAAAATGGTATGTAGTTGACGCTACAGGATATACATTAGGACGTTTATCATCTGAGATTGCTAAGGTTTTAAGAGGAAAGAACAAGCCGATCTTTACTCCACACATGGACTGCGGCGATTACGTAATTGTTGTAAACGCTGACAAGGTAAAGGTTACAGGCAAGAAGTTAGATCAGAAGATCTACTACAATCACTCTGATTATGTAGGCGGCATGAGAGAGACTACTCTTCGCGAGATGATGGCTAAGAAGCCTGAGAAGGTTGTAGAGTTAGCAGTTAAGGGTATGCTTCCAAAGGGACCTCTGGGAAGAAGCATGATCACAAAGCTTCATGTATATGCAGGCCCGAACCACGAGCAGGCAGCACAGAAACCAGAAGTTTTAACATTTTAATGAGGATTGGAGGAAGAAAGTATCATGGCTAGCGCAAAATTTTACGGAACAGGCAGAAGAAAGAAATCCATCGCCAGAGTATATTTAGTACCAGGTACTGGTAAGATCACTATCAACAAGAGAGATATCGATGAGTATCTTGGTCTTGAGACCTTAAAGCTGATCGTTCGTCAGCCATTAGTAGCTACAGAGACTACTGATAAGTTTGACGTATTAGTAAACGTTCGCGGCGGCGGTACAACCGGACAGGCTGGTGCAATCCGTCACGGCATCTCCAGAGCTCTTCTTCAGGCTGACGCTGATTACAGACCTGTTCTGAAGAAAGCAGGCTACTTAACAAGAGACCCAAGAATGAAGGAAAGAAAGAAGTACGGCTTAAAGGCTGCACGTCGCGCTCCTCAGTTCAGCAAGCGATAATCTACAACTTAAAAATGCTAAAAAAGCCCGGGAATACGCTATTTTCCGGGCTTTTTCTATGCCTGAAATCACCTGATTCCGATGGTGAAATTTGAGGAAATTTGACTTCAAATTAGCCCATTTTGATGGGTTTACAGAAGGCCATTTTGGAGGGGAAATTAGCCCCATATCCTTGACGGATTTTTGGTAAAAATCCGGCTGAAATGGAATGAAAAACAGTGTCAGGGTCGTTTGGCGAGTTCTGACGAATTCTGCAAAAAAATAATATCAGGTATCCTGTTACATAGAACCTTGGCTCATTCTTTGAAAACGAGAATGGGTCGAGGCTCTATTTTTTTCGCCCGAAAGCCGGCGAGACAAATTTGAGTAGGAGGTAAACAGGTATGACGGATTTCAATCAGAAGACCCATGACACCGATGTGGGCAGTCATGGCGGACTGTCGAGGCAGATGATGGAGGTGTTTGAGAACCAGGAGTTTGGTTCGATCCGCGTGTTGCAGGAGGCGGGCAAGACATTCTTCTGTGCAAGTGACGTGGCAAAAGCGTTGGGGTATGTGAATTCCTACGCCGCAGTGAAACGCCATTGCAGAGGCCCCCTAACGAAACGCGAGGGGGTCGTTCAGAAGGTGCATCAGTCTGGTATCAGTATTCTCACGCTTAAAAGAAGAATCAAACTGGACACTTGCCGATGCCGAGCCGTACATTGAATCACTCATTGCATTTTATCAGGATCATCATCAAACCACTTTCCGCGTAATGGAAGCGTCTGAGGTCAGAAGATTGCAACGGATACCATGCAGGCAGGTGTTGCAGGAAATCTTTGACGGAAAATTTATTGAACTAAAAAATGGTATGCTGCGGTACAAGCAGTAAGAGAAACGAATAGCCAGCGTATTGTGTGGAATGAATCACATGATACGCTGTCCGTTTTTGTTTTAGATGACTTTGGAAACAGGTTAGAGAGCAGCAACAATCATGTGACTCGTTGGGAAACCAACGGGGTATTTTTTTGCCTCAATCCGGCTGTATAGAACACTGAAAAGTCAAAACGAACCGCAGGTAGTCCTGCAAGGACAACCAAAGTGCGCCTACAAGGCCAACACGAAATCGGAGGATTCTTGTTAAACTTACTTTGTAAGGACAAAAGTCCGGATGTCCCTTGAAAACTGAATACTCATTCTTCAGATACATTCCTGTTTGGTCGAACCTTCGACTGCACGCCATGAAGCCCTTCGGGGCGATAGCGGTTTCGCAGAAGCAAATGCCGGATTGCAACCGGCGGTGGTGTTAAAACCAGACAGGGACAATGATACTTCCGTAATTCGCGGTCCGGCCATAAGGAAGGCGGGATGGTCAAATTCCAATGGAGCAGTGAAGCACACTTGCCGCCTGTGAGAAATTCTACATCTCTGGGGGGATAAGAAAAAGTACAGATAAACCATATTTTCAGAAAGCACTGCTGGGTGCTGTATCAGTATGATACCTGGCAGGCTTTATCCATATCAGTGTATGGAGATTGGAGAAAACAGCAAATAAAAGAAAACTGGTTTTATCGGCGAGGTGATTTATATCTCGCCAATCTCGGTGTTCCGGTTGGATCAAAGCAGAGCGGTGTTCGTCCTGTTGTGGTTCTTCAGAACGATGTCGGCAATTATTATGCGCCGACGATCACGATTGCTCCGCTGACATCGAAAATTGAGAAGAAGCGAAAGCAGCCAACGCATTTCTTCCTCTGTAAAGCAAAGGGACTGGCAAAATCTTCTATGGTATTGGCAGAACAGCTCGACACCTGCGACAAGGTATGCGTGATCCGCTATCTTGGGCGGGTAAGTAAGGGGCAGATGCGTGGGATTGATGAATCCACAATAATGAAAGCATCAAGAGGGACGGCAGGTTTCCTTATATGCAAGAACGAGAGAGGAACTGTACCAGAAACCTGTCTGTCAGCGTTAGTGATAAGTTGTTGTGAATACTTCCTTATCAGCGTAAAATCAAGGGATACAGCGATTTTTTTCTTCTAACAACTGTCAAAGACAGGATTATATAATAAAACAAACCGCCAGAAATCAAAATCGATCTCCAGCGGTTCCTGCATTCATATGATTCATTTTAAGCCGATCAGCGCACCCCAAACTTAGTTCCTCTGCGGATGGTACCATTGCTGTTCCACTCGGTATAAACGTATGGGCCGCCGTCAGTTGTGCCGTTTTCAGTAAACTCATGGTTTACGCCGTTGTAATTGCGTACACCTGTCTGCATTTTACAGCTGTTGTTGTCAAAGTAATATACATTTCCATTGATTTTCATGATGCCGCCCTGAAGCTCGCCGGTATCGGCTGCATAATACCAGGTACCGTCTCTCTGGATCCATCCGGTACGCATCAACTGATCGTTGCCGAAAAAGAACCAGTGGTTTTTGTACTGTACCCAGTTATTAGTGCAGTAGGCTCCGTCGCCCCACTGGTATTTTACACCATCTTTTGTTCCTACAAAACCTGCTGCAAAAGATGTCATGGCGCTGCCTGCTGCAAGGGCAAGAGACAGAGTTACAATAGCGAAACGCTTCTTCATAAAATTCATTCCTCCTGTTTCTTATGATTACAATCTCCGATTTCACATCGGGACTGAGGATTAATTCCTTATACCAAGAGTTTATACCCTGGAGTAACTCCAAGGTCAATGCATGTAAGCCTTTTGTAAGCTTTTGTAAGGAAAATGAAATAGGAGAAAATGTAAGGCTTCTAAATCCAGCCGCCGTCCAAACCGATTACCTGTCCGGTAAGATAGGAGTCTTTATAGCTGAGATGGTACACCAGGTCAGCTACCTCTTCTGCCCGTCCCAGGCGGCCGGCCGGGATTTCTTCTACCAGGGAAATCAGCTCCTCTTCTTCCAGCCACTGGTTCATCTCTGTGTCAATGGCTCCGCAGGCTACGGCATTGACCTGGATACCGCTGGGGGCCAGCTCCTTGGCGAGCGCCTTTGTAAATGCGTTGACTCCACCTTTTGTAGCTGAGTAGGCGGTTTCGCAGGAAGCCCCTGCAAGACCCCATACAGAAGAAATGTTTACTATTTTACCCTGTTTTTGACGGACCATATAAGGAATTGCCAGTTTACAGCAGTTAAAGACAGAGGTCAGATTGACATGGAGCATTTTTTCCCAGTCCTCTGTACTCATATCCTGAAGGAGACCGATATAGGCGATACCGGCATTGTTGATCAGAATGTCTGCTCCTCCAAACTGTTTTTTTACCTGTTCAAACCATTCTTCACAGCATTTCATATCGCCCATATCTCCCATATAGGCCAGACAGGGCACCTGATAGCTCTGGATTTCCTTTTGCGTCTGCAAAAGACGTTCTTTGCTGTGCACACAGCTTATGGCTACATTATATCCCTTTTTTGCAAATTTGACTGCGATTGCTTTCCCGATGCCACGGGATGCTCCGGTGACCAGTACTGTTTTTCTTGCCATACGCAAAACCATCCTTTCCAAATCTTACCCTATTATATCATATTTTGGCAGGGAAAACCATGTATCCCATTTTAGTTTCCAATGGGATAACGCCATTTTAACATCATCAGATGCGTGTACAGGAATTGTAAGAAATTTTTTCTGTAACAGATTTGTAATTTGTGTTATAATAATAGGTAATATGTAAAAAAATGTCCAACTGTAGACCAATTAATAAGATAAGGAATAGAAAATATGACTCAATTATACGATCTGATCATCATCGGCTCCGGCCCCGCAGGGCTGGCAGCAGCTGTATACGCGCAGAGAGCACGGCTGAACACATTGATTTTGGAAAAAGCCATGGTAAGCGGTGGACAGGTGCTTACTACCTATGAAGTAGATAATTATCCCGGCCTTCCCGGAATCGGCGGCTACGATCTGGGACTGAAGTTCAGAGAGCATGCAGACCGCCTGGGAGCTCTGTTTAAGGAGGATGAGGTGATTTCCGTAGAGGATGGCCCGGTTAAAAGAGTAGTCTGCTCTGGCGGCATCTATGAGGCAAGGGCAGTGATATTGGCTACAGGAGCCATTCACAGAAAACTTGGGATTCCCGGAGAGGAGGAGCTTGGAGGAGCGGGTGTATCTTACTGCGCAACCTGTGACGGGGCTTTTTTCCGCAATAAGGTAACAGCAGTTATCGGCGGAGGCGATGTGGCAGTAGAGGACGCTATTTTTCTGGCGCGTATGTGCAGCAAGGTGTATCTCATTCACAGAAGAAATGAACTCAGAGCAGCAAAGAGCCTTCAGGAAAGTTTGTTTGCGCAGGAAAATGTAGAGATCCTCTGGGATACAGTAGCCGATTCCATTGAGGGAGAAGGCTCTGTAGAATGTCTGAAGATAACCAATGTAAAGACCGGAGAGAAGAGCGAGCTTGCCCTTCAGGGTGTATTTATTGCTGTGGGTATTTCACCGGAAAGCCGTGCATTTGAAGGTCTGGTGGACATGGATCACGGTTATATTAAGGCGGGAGAGGACGGAGTTACGTCTGTTCCCGGCATTTTCGCAGCAGGAGATGTGAGAACCAAACTGTTAAGGCAGATCGTCACAGCTGCAGCAGACGGAGCAAACGCGGTGACCAGTGCAGAGCGCTATCTTACGGCGCATTAGGAGGATGTATTCAGATGAAAAAATGGAAGAAGGTACTGATCATCAGCAGCCTGTGTACGCTGGCAGGGGCATTTACCGTCCTTGCCGCACCCAATTATGACAATATTGCGGTATCAAAGGTAAGCGGATCGGTAAATATCCGCACAGAGGCCAATACAACCAGCGCTGTCACGGGAAAGATACAAAATGACTGTGCCGCCGAGATTCTGGAAACGGTAGACGGTGAGGGCGGAAAATGGTATAAGATCCGTTCCGGCTCCGTTACCGGTTATATCAAGGCAGAGTATTTTGTTACCGGCGAGGCTGCAGCTGCCAGGGCAAAGGAAGTGGGACATACCTATGGAATTATAAAAGGCGCTGCTACCGTCCGTCTGCGGGCAACACCGGATTTAAATGGAAAGACCTTAACTCTTCTGGGAGAAGGCGCCAGATGCTCTGTTGTGGGACAGGAGGGAAGCTTTGTAAAGGTGGCAGTGGATACGGATCTGGAAGGCTATGTATCCAGCGAGTACATAGAGACAGAGGTGGAATTTAAGGAAGCTGTTTCTTCGGAGGAAGAAAAGGCCCAGGCAGAGGAAAAGGCCCAGGCTCAGAAAGAAGCGGATGCTGCCATTCAGGCGTTGGAGGAAGCGAAAACAGAGCAGAAGTCCGCACAGTTTGCTTCTGCTTCTAAAAATGGTTCCGGGATCCCGATTATTGAGGCGAATCCAGAAAAGGGAACTCAGCAGAATGTGGCGGCGCCTACGATTGCAAAACCTGAGGAGTCTTCCAATAAAGAACCTGACAGTCCGGGAGAAAAGGACAGTTCCAAGGTCGTATCTGCCTCCCGCAACGCAGTAGTTGCCTATGCCAAGCAGTTTCTTGGAAACCCCTATGTTTATGGCGGTACAAGCCTTACAAACGGTGCAGACTGCTCTGGCTTTGTCATGAGTGTATTTTCTCATTTCGGTATCAATACAGGCAGAAGTTCCAGAGAACAGGCTGGCAAGGGAAAGACGATTCCGGTCGATCAGGTGCAGCCGGGAGATCTTTTGTTCTATGCAAGCGGCGATTATATCAATCATGTGGGGATTTATGTGGGAGATGGAAAGATCATCCATTCCAGCAATCCCGCTACAGGTATCTGCTATGCGTCTGCTAACTACAGAACCCCCTGCAAGGCAGTGAGCTTTTTTGACTGATCCATAGATTTTAAAATTAGACAGGAATATCTTGCAGCATAATAAAAGGCCGATCCTCCGCGTTGGAAGGACCGGCCTTTTATTGCATTTAAAACTCTGGTTCAATCAGGCCATATGTACCATTTTTACGTTTGTACACTACGTTTACCTGATCGGTTTCGGAATTTAAGAAAACATAGAAGTTATGTCCCAGCATTTCCATCTGGAGGCAGGCTTCTTCGGGATTGACAGGTTTTACGGCAAATTTCTTTGTTTTAACAATCTGGATCTCATCGTCATATGGAACTTCCTCTTCTTCTTCAATGAAATTCTGAGAGAAGGACAGGGCCGCCTGCTTTTTGTCAATGAGTTTCTTCCTATATCTGCGGATCTGGCGTTCAATGATCTCCTCTACCAGATCGATGGATACATACATATCAGTGCTGGATTCTTCCGCACGGATGGTATTTCCCTTTACAGGGATAGTGACCTCAATTTTCTGGATATCCTTTTGGGCGCTGAGCGCAACGAACACTTCTGTGTCGGGAGTAAAGAAATGTTCCAGCTTGCCGATCTTCTTTTCAACGGCAGCTTTCAAGCCTGGAGTTACCTCGATGTTTCTTCCTGTAATGGTATAACGCATAAAATCAACTCCTTTTTCTGAGATATGCATATTATAACATATTTGTTGTGAAATTACAATCATAATACGATAAATTGACTAATAATTACTATAAATTTTTTATAAAAATTGTTTTTGGGATTCATAAGCAGAATATTGAATTACTAATAGGGCAGGCTTATAAATGTCAAGAGGAAAAGCAGAAAAAATGTAAAAAACGTGTAAATTTATCAGATGTGTACAAAAAAACAGGATCTGAAATGGAAAGAAAATTGGTAAAAGCGGGGACTTATAAACTTGTGGATAATGTGGATAAGTCGGTGCATAAGTAAAAAACAACGAAAATAAAAGGAAAATGAGGTGTGGATAACTTTGGGGGAAATGTGTGTGGATAACTGTGGATAATGTGGATAGAAGAAGGAACGAACGTGTGGTTTGTGCATATTGTTAAAAGGGCAGGAATGTACAGGAACGGAGGGGAAAACAGGATGCTTCGCAGTACCGGGGAGGCTGATTGCCGGGAAATGTAAATTTTTTATGAATGAGTTGAATAAATCAGCGTCTGGTGATACAATATATTGGATTATATCATAGCATACTGCGTGCATTTATCAGGGAATAGAGAGTATTTTCAGACAGATTATAAACAGACAGCAGCTTTCCCGGCACGACAGCCGCAGTTTGGGAGAGTATAGACTTTTATATAAGGAAGAAGTTAGGAGAGTAGACCATGAACGTAATTGAGAAACTGTTCGGGACTCATAGTGAAAGAGAACTTAAGATGATCCGGCCGATCGTTGCCAAGATTGAGGGACTGCGTTCTGAGATGATGGCAAAGTCAGACGAAGAGCTGCGCGACCAGACCCGGATTTTTAAAGAAAGACTGGCAAAGGGCGAAACACTGGATGATCTTCTGCCGGAGGCATTTGCTACTGTGCGGGAGGCTGCAAGAAGAACGCTGAATATGGAGCATTTCCCTGTACAGCTCATCGGTGGTATTGTACTTCATCAGGGCCGTATTGCCGAGATGCGTACAGGAGAGGGAAAGACGCTGGTATCCACCTGTCCTGCTTATTTAAATGCGCTGGCCGGAAAAGGTGTACAGATCGTAACCGTTAATGACTATCTGGCAAAGCGAGATGCAGAGTGGATGGGCCAGGTACATCGTTTCCTGGGACTGAGTGTAGGCGTGGTTTTAAATGACATGAACAGCGCCCAGCGCAAGGAGGCATACGCCTGCGACATTACCTATGTGACAAATAACGAGCTGGGATTTGACTACCTTCGTGACAATATGGCCATTTACAAGGAGCAGCTGGTGCTCCGCGATCTGGACTACTGTATTATCGATGAGGTGGACTCTGTGCTGATCGACGAGGCGAGAACCCCTCTGATCATTTCCGGACAGAGCGGAAAATCCACAAAGCTTTATGAGGTCTGCGATGTACTGGCCCGTCAGCTGGAGCGCGGAACGGTTTCCAAGGAATTTTCCAAGATTGATGCCATTATGGGTGAGGAGATTGAGGAGACCGGCGATTTCGTAGTTGATGAGAAGGATAAGGTAGTAAACCTTACGGAGCAGGGTGTGAAAAAGGTAGAGGAATATTTCCACATTGATAACCTTGCAGATCCGGAAAATCTGGAGATCCAGCACAATATCATTCTGGCTCTGCGCGCCAATAACCTGATGTTCAGAGATAAGGATTACGTGGTAAAGGACGATGAGGTACTGATCGTAGATGAGTTTACAGGACGTATCATGCCGGGCCGCCGCTATTCCGACGGACTTCATCAGGCAATCGAGGCAAAGGAGCATGTAAATGTGCGCCGTGAAAGCCGTACACTGGCTACCATCACCTTCCAGAATTTCTTCAACAAGTTCAATAAGAAGGCAGGTATGACCGGTACTGCTCTTACGGAGGAGAAAGAATTCCGCAATACCTATGGCATGGATGCCATTGCTATTCCAACTAACCGTCCCGTTCAGCGTAAGGATCTGGATGATGCGGTATACAAGACAAAGAAGGAAAAATACAAAGCAGTTGTAGATGAGGTGGTAAAAGCCCATGAAAAGGGACAGCCTGTATTGGTTGGTACCATTACCATTGAAACTTCTGAGCTTTTAAGCAAGATGCTCACAAAGAGAGGCATTCCTCATAAAGTCCTTAACGCTAAATTCCATGAGCTTGAGGCCGAGATCGTGGCAGATGCAGGTATCCACGGCTCCGTTACTATTGCTACGAATATGGCTGGCCGTGGTACGGATATTAAGCTGGATGACGAGTCAAAGGCTCTGGGCGGCTTAAAGATCATCGGTACCGAGCGCCATGAGTCCCGCCGTATTGATAATCAGCTCCGCGGCCGTTCCGGCCGTCAGGGCGATCCGGGTGAGTCCAGATTCTATCTGTCTCTGGAGGATGACCTGCTGCGTCTCTTCGGTTCAGACCGTCTGATGCATATGTTTGAGGCCATGGGCGTGCCGGAGGGCGAGCAGATTGAGCACAAGATGCTGTCAAATGCCATTGAGAAGGCACAGATGAAGATCGAGGGCAATAACTACGGTATCCGTGAGCAGCTCTTAAAGTTCGATGAGGTGAACAATGAGCAGCGAGAGGTTATTTATCAGGAGCGCCGTAAGGTGCTGGACGGCGACAATATGCGCGATCTGATTCTTAAGATGATCACAGAGATCGTAGAAAATGCCGTGGATATGTCCATTGCAGATGATCAGACTCCGGATAAGTGGGATTTAAAGGAATTAAACAGCCTTCTTCTCCCTGTGATTCCCTTAAAGCCGGTGGTGCTTACGGATGAGCAGAAGAAGTCCATGAAGAAAAATGAATTAAAGCACAGCATCAAGGAAGCTGCCATTAAGCTGTATGAAACAAAGGAGGCAGAGTATCCGGATGCCGAGCAGATCCGTGAGATCGAGCGCGTAGTCCTTTTAAAGGTAATTGACAATAAGTGGATGGCTCATCTGGATGACATGGACGCTCTCCGCGAGGGCATCGGCCTTCAGGCATACGGTCAGAGAGATCCGGTGGTTGAATATAAGATGCAGGGCTATGAAATGTATGAAGCTATGATGGCTTCCATTCAGGAGGAGACTGTTCGCATCCTGTTCCATATCCGCGTAGAGCAGAAGGTAGAGCGCGAGCCTGCTGCCAAGGTGACAGGTACCAATAAGGATGCGGTTCCTGTAGCGCCCCAGAAGAGAGCTGAGCAGAAGATCTATCCGAATGATCCCTGTCCCTGCGGCTCCGGCAAGAAGTATAAGCAGTGCTGCGGACGCATTAAATAGTGCGCAGTCATTTATAAATGATCAAAAGTAACTATTCCTCCGATGGGAGAACTGAATAGTTGCCATTAAAATATAAAAAGAAAGCGGGTGAAGCTGTGGTTGAGTTAGATAATTTCAAATATACGTTATCAACGTATGACAAACCATTAGTGGAAGTGAGGGATTCACTTTGACCTGGATAACAAGGTCAGACGAATCAACGAATTAGACCGGTCGATGGAGGAGCCGGGGTTCTGGGATGATCCCGACCGTTCCACCAGACTGGTGAGAGAAGCAAAGAATTTAAAGGATGAGGTGGGAACCTTCCGCGAGCTGGAGCAGGAGTATGAGGATATTCAGGTTATGATCCAGATGGGGTATGAGGAAAATGACCCTTCTGTGATCCCGGATATCCAGGAGATGCTGGATCATTTTACAGAAACTCTGGAAAAAATGCGGATGAAGCTCCTTCTTTCTGGCGAGTATGACAGCTATGACGCGATCCTGCGTCTGAATGCGGGAGCCGGAGGCACAGAGTCTTGTGACTGGTGCAGTATGCTGTACCGTATGTACTGCCGCTGGGCAGAGAAAAAGGGATTTAAGTTAGAAGTTCTGGATTATCTGGACGGCGATGAGGCGGGCATTAAGTCTGTTACCATCCAGATCAGCGGAGACAATGCCTACGGTTATCTGCGTTCCGAGCACGGAGTCCACCGCTTAGTGCGCATTTCTCCCTTCAATGCGGCGGGAAAACGCCAGACATCCTTTGTATCCTGTGATGTGATGCCGGATATCAAAGAAGATATTGATATTGAGATCAATCCCGATGATATCCGTATCGATACCTACCGTTCCAGCGGTGCCGGCGGACAGCATATCAATAAAACATCTTCAGCTATCCGTATTACTCATTATCCCACCGGAATTGTGGTAACCTGTCAGAATGAGCGTTCCCAGTTCCAGAATAAGGATAAGGCTATGCAGATGTTAAAGGCAAAGCTGTATATGCTGCGCCAGGAGGAGCAGGCAGCTAAGGCTGCAGGTATCCGCGGAGACGTAAAGGACAACGGTTGGGGAAGCCAGATCCGTTCCTATGTGCTCCAGCCTTATACCATGGTAAAGGATCTGCGCACCGGAGAGGAAACGGGCAACGTAGACGCCGTGCTGGACGGTGGACTGGATCCCTTTATCAGTGCTTACCTGCGCTGGATGAGTCTGGGATGTCCAGATCGGAATTCACGCACAGAAGATTAAAAACAGAGAATAATACTGGAAAAGCCGGGCAATAGTCCGGCTTTTTTCTGACTTCATTTAAATTCCGGAGAAAAACAGTTGCATTTCTATGGAAAATATGATACCATCTTCCACGTGGGTACATATGTACATCTGATGCGGACACAAAAAAGGAAGGAAGACAAGAGTACATGGAAGACAAAAGCAAGTATTTTGTGGTGAAGCAGAAAGCTGTTCCTGAGGTACTTTTAAAGGTGGTGGAGGCGAAGAAGCTCCTTGAAAGCGAACGCGCGATTACAGTTCAGGAGGCCACAGACAAGGTGGGGATCAGCCGCAGCTCCTTCTACAAGTACAAGGATGATATTTTTCCTTTTTATGATAATACGAAGGGAAAGACCATCACTCTGGTGGTACAGATGGATGATGAACAGGGGCTTTTAAGCGACCTTCTTCATGTAGTTGCTGTTTACCGGGCCAATATTCTGACAATCCATCAGAGTATTCCTGTAAATGGAGTGGCTACGCTGACGCTTAGTGTAGAGATCCGCGAGAATACGGGAAATGTTTCCGGTATGATCGAGGAGCTTGAAAATCTAAATGGAATCCATTATGTAAAAATATTGGCAAGAGAATAGGCCTGTATTTTCAGGGAGAAGTATAAAAAGGCAGGGAGCAGAGGATTATGATTAAGACAGCAGTAATGGGATATGGAACTATTGGCTCCGGTGTGACGGAGATTCTGGCAGAAAATCGGGATGTGATCGCTGCACAGGCAGGGCAGGAGATAGAGCTGAAGTATGTGCTGGATCTGCGGGAGTTTCCCGACAGCCCCATCGCAGATAAGGTGATCCATGAGTTTAAGCTCATTGAAGAGGATCCGGAGATTCAGATCGTGGTGGAAACCATGGGAGGTCTAAATCCGGCGTATCCGTTTGTAAAGGCCTGCCTGATGGCAGGAAAGCATGTTGTTACTTCCAATAAGGCTCTGGTAGCTGCTCACGGCACAGAACTTCTTGCCATTGCGCGAAAAAAGAAGGTAAATTTCTTTTTTGAGGCCAGCGTGGGAGGCGGAATCCCTATTATCCGTCCTCTGTATCATTGTCTGATGGGAGAACGCATTGAGGAGATTACGGGCATTTTAAACGGTACGACCAACTATATTCTCACAAAGATGGATAAAGAGGGAGATACTTTTGAAAATGCTTTAAGAGAGGCTCAAAATCTGGGATATGCGGAGCGCAATCCGGAGGCGGACGTAGAAGGCTATGACACCTGCCGCAAGATTGCCATTCTTACAGCCATGGCTGCAGGCAAAGAGGTGGATTATCAGGATATCTACACAGAAGGAATTACAAAGATCACAGATGTTGATTTTAAATATGCGGAGAAAATGGGCGTTTCCATAAAGCTGTTCGGCACCAGCCGCATCAGAGACGGAAAGGTAAGTGCCTATGTGGCTCCGGTAATGATAAACAGCAGTCATCCTCTATATGGAGTAAGAGACGTATTTAACGGTATTATGGTCCGCGGAAATATGCTTGGCGTGTCTATGTTTTACGGCAGCGGAGCGGGAAAGCTCCCTACAGCCAGCGCAGTGATTGCAGATATCATTGAGGCTGCTCAGAACCTGAAGAAAAATGTTCCTATGGGATGGGGAAATGAAAAGCAGACCATAGAGCCAATGGAGAATATGCGTTTTCGTTACTTTGTCCGTTTGGCAGGTTCCTTCCGCAATAAGGAACAGGATATCAGGCGTATTTTCGGCCATACGGAAGTCATCGAGCTTTACGGAATGGATGAATTTGCCGTTCTCACCCCGGAGATGGAGGAGGGCGCGTTCCGACAGGCTGTAGCGGCCTATGATGCGCTTGCAGAGGCACACTCGGATTTTGGAATCAAACAGACCATCCGGGCTATGATGTAGAGTTGAATACAGATAATAAAAACTTCTGCCAATGTGAAAACGGCAGAAGTTTTTTTAAACATTTTTAAAAATCAGTGTACCGGAGGCTGTGCCTGTTGGAGCTGTTCCATAAGGCGCTGCTGGAACTGGTAGAGGAACTGATTGATCTGTGGACCCTTCACCGGATCGCGCAGCAGATCATAAAACTGGATCAGCTGAGAGAAAAAGAAAAAGGTCAGCATAATAGCAAAACCGCTTAAAAGGATTCCGGCAATGGCCTTGGGCGGAAGGGTTTTGCGGGGGCTGGGATCTGCATTCCGGGCCATAAGGGCCAGGACAATGCCGCCTGCGCCGCAGATCAGGCCTGCAGGATAATTACCGCCGATTAAAAGAGAAACAGGCAGATAAAACAGGCTTAAGACAACGCCGATGATACCGCAGATCAGAGAGCATACGGCAAATTTCTCCGAGGGAGCAGGTGCATTCTTTTGTTTTTTATAGATATTGTTCATGATATTAAATGCAATAGCCTTTCTTTGAGATAGTGATAGTCAACATGGCTTATTCTAACATGAAAAAATCATCCTGTCCAGTGTCACATCCTGGTGAGTCTTGCATAAGAAGGCAGGATGAATTATAATAAAACAGTTACTGAGAGAATAAAGACAGCGAGGAAAATTAATGGATATTATAAAAACACTGGCCGAAGAATTACAGATCGGCCGCCATCAGGCAGAGGCTGCCGTAAAGCTGATCGATGAAGGAAATACCATTCCGTTTATTGCCAGATACCGCAAGGAGGCCACAGGTTCCTTAAATGATGAGATCCTGCGTGCTCTGGATGAACGTTTAAGATATCTGCGGGGACTGGAAGACCGCAAAAACCAGGTGATCGCCACGATTACAGATCAGGGAAAGATGACGCCTGGACTGGAGCAGCAGATCCGCAGTGCAGCTACCCTGGTAGCAGTGGAGGATTTATACCGCCCCTATAAGCCAAAGCGTCGCACAAGAGCGATGATTGCCCGTGAGAAGGGGCTGGAGCCGTTGGCAGACCTGATTTTTTTACAGGAGGCGAAGGAACCTCTTGAAGAGACAGCGGCTTCCTATGTTTCAGAGGAAAAGGGAGTGGAATCGCCGGAAGCTGCCATTCAGGGTGCCATGGATATTCTGGCGGAGCGGATTTCCGATCATCCGGGGTACCGCACCTGGATCCGTAATATAACGATGAATAAGGGACTTCTTCAGTCCAGTGCAAAGGATGAGAAGGTAAAGTCCGTTTATGAGACCTATTATAATTATGAGGAGCCTGTAAAAAAGGCTGCGGGCCATAGAATTCTGGCGTTAAACCGGGGAGAAAGCGAAAAAATCCTTACAGTAAAGGTGATTCCTCCTGTGGATCAGATCATGGGATATCTGGAAAAGCAGGTGATCGTAAAGAATAATCCATATACCACTCCGGTGTTAAAGGCGGTGGTGAAGGACAGCTATGACCGTCTGACAGGACCTTCCATAGAGCGTGAAATCCGCAGTGAGATCACAGAAAAGGCAGAGGACGGAGCAATCCGTGTTTTTGGAAAGAATTTAGAGCAGCTTCTGATGCAGCCTCCCATTACAGGCCGTGTGGTTTTAGGCTGGGATCCGGCCTTCCGTACAGGCTGCAAGCTGGCAGTTGTAGACAGCACGGGAAAGGTGTTGGATACCATTGTAATCTATCCCACAGCGCCTCAGAATAAGGTAGAGGAATCAAAGAAGATTTTAAAGGAAATGATCCACAAATACAACATTTCCCTGATATCGGTAGGAAACGGTACAGCTTCCAGAGAATCGGAGCAGGTAATAGTGGAACTGTTAAAGGAAATCAAGGAGCCGGTGAAGTATGTGATCGTAAATGAGGCCGGAGCTTCCGTATATTCTGCCAGCAAACTTGCCACAGAGGAATTTCCGGCATTTGATGTGGGCCAGAGAAGTGCAGTGTCCATTGCCCGCCGCCTGCAGGATCCTCTGGCGGAGCTGGTAAAGATTGACCCCAAATCCATTGGCGTAGGCCAGTATCAGCATGATATGAATCAGAAAAAGCTGGGAGCTGCCTTAGAGGGTGTGGTAGAAGACTGTGTAAACAGGGTAGGTGTGGACATAAATACCGCATCTGCCTCCCTTTTGGAATACGTTTCAGGCATCAATAAGACGCTGGCAAAAAACATTGTGGCGTACCGTGAGGAAAACGGCGCATTTAAGAGCAGAAAGCAGCTTTTAAAGGTAGCCAAGCTGGGGCCTAAGGCTTTTGAACAGTGCGCAGGCTTTATGCGTATTACAGGGGGAGCGGAACCCTTAGACGGTACCAGTGTCCATCCGGAAAGCTATGGCGCAGCTAAGGCCATTTTACAGAGCCTTGGATACAGGGAAGAGGAGCTGGCGCGTGGAGGAATTCCCGGTATCAGCCGAAAAATCCGTGACTATAAGAAAATGGCAGAGGAAGTGGGAGTTGGAGAAATCACGCTCAGAGACATTGCGGGCGAGCTGGAAAAACCGGCCAGAGATCCCAGAGATGAGATGCCAAGGCCGGTTCTGCGCAGCGATATTCTGGAAATGAAGGATTTAAAAGCCGGCATGGTATTAAAGGGAACAGTACGCAATGTAATTGATTTTGGAGCCTTTGTGGATATCGGTGTCCATCAGGACGGGCTGGTGCACATTTCACAGATGACAGACCGCTACATCCGTCACCCTATGGACGCAGTGAGCGTAGGAGATGTGGTTGATGTAAAGATTCTGGCAGTGGATCTGGAGAAAAAACGGATTTCTCTCACCATGAAAGGGGTAAAGGATGGTAATTGAAACATTTGATCCAAAGGAAACCTATGATCTTGGCGTGAAAATGGGAGAGCAGGCCCGGGCCGGACAGGTAATCTGCTTAAACGGTGACCTGGGTGTGGGAAAAACTGTGTTTACTCAGGGGTTTGCAGCCGGTCTTGGCATCGCAGGGCCTGTAAACAGCCCTACATTTACCATTGTGCAGCAGTATGAGGACGGGCGTCTGCCGCTGTATCATTTTGACGTATATCGGATTGGTGATATCAGCGAAATGGATGAGATCGGCTATGAAGACTGCTTTTACGGTCAGGGAGTGACACTGATCGAGTGGTCGGAGCTGATCCGGGAAATCCTGCCGGAACATGTGACGGAAGTGACCATAGAAAAGGATATGGAAAAAGGATTCGACTACAGACGAATCCGTGTGGAGGAGAAAGAATGAGAGTGTTAGGAATCGAAAGTTCATCTCTGGTAGCCAGCGTGGCTCTTGTGACCGATGATATTCTTACAGGAGAATATACGGCCAACTTTAAAAAGACCCATTCTCAGACTCTGCTTCCCATGCTGGATGAGCTGGCAAAGCTTCTGGAGCTGGATCTTAATACCGTTGACGCCATTGCTGTGGCAGGAGGACCGGGTTCATTTACAGGCTTAAGAATTGGTGCGGCCACTGCCAAGGGCCTTGGACTGGCATTAAAAAAGCCTCTGATCCATGTTCCTACCGTCGATGCTCTGGCATATAATATGTGGGGAGCCTCTGGCCTGATCTGCCCGATTATGGATGCCAGACGCCGTCAGGTCTATACGGGTCTGTATCAGATGGAACAGGGGATTCATGTTCAGATGGAACAGCAGCCTATGGATATGGGAGATCTGGCGGAAGAATTAAACCGCAGGGGAGAACGTGTGATTTTTCTGGGAGACGGAGTTCCGGCCTATAGGGAAATGATACAGGAAATGGTAAAGGTTCCCTTTGAATTTGCTCCGGCTCAGATGAACCGCCAGAGGGCAGCCAGTGTGGCAGCGCTTGGAAGCCTTGCTCTGAAGGAAGAGGGCGACGGCTGCGGATACCATAGTGCGTTTTTAGTGTCTGCCGGAGAATTCAATCCCGATTATCTGAGAAAATCACAGGCAGAACGCCAGAGGGAGGCTGAACTGTCGCCAGAGGGCGCTGCCGGAAAGCTTCCGGGAGATTATTAAAAATATCATTTCTGCTAGCAAAGGAGTCGTTATGAATCAGAATCTGAGGGTACGCCGGATGGAAGCCGGAGACCTTTTACGGGCAGCGGCACTGGAGCAGAGCAGTTTTTCTCAGCCCTGGTCTGAAAAGCTGCTTGCAGAGGGCTTAAACAGTCCTCTGGATACATATTTTGTATGTACCTGTGAAAATGAAATCGCGGGCTACTGCGTTCTGCGTGTCCTGGCAGATGAGGGAGAACTGCAGAGGATTGCGGTGTTTTCAGAATACCGCAGGCAGGGAGTCGGCAGGAAACTGATGGAAGCCATGTTAGCAGCCGCAAGGGAAGAGGGCGCATCCTCTGTTTCCCTGGAGGTCAGAGAAAGTAATGTAGGAGCCATGCGTCTTTACGAAGAATACGGTTTCTGTCAGGAGGCAGTCCGCAAAAAGTATTACCAGGAGCCGGAGGAAGATGCAGTGATCATGTGGAACCGCAGTTTGTGACTGGTCTTTTGGAATTGCGGAGGAAAATATACAGCAATTCCCACTTAAAATTACAGAATCCTGTGTATATAATGGAGAGGAATCGAACATTCCTCTCCGTTTTGCGTATTATGGCCGGAAGAAGGAAGCGAGGATCATGAAAGAGAAAGGCGAGGTATATTGATGAAAAAGTACAATAAGAATGGACAGTTAGAGACACTGATCTGTAACGGCTGCGGGAAGAAACTGGCAGTGAGCCAAGGGATTATACGAGAGGGAGCCATATCCATAGACCATGTGTGGGATTATTTTTCCGAAAAGGACGGGCAGGTTCATCATTTTGATCTGTGTGAGGAATGTTATGACCAGGTGATAAATAGGTTTCGGATTCCTGTTTCCATAGAGGAACAGACAGAATATCTGTAAAAGGAAGCCGGACGGGCGTTTTTCTCAGGGCTCTTGATTATTGGGCTGCATCTGTGTTATGATTTGAAAAAGCCGGTTTTGCGGAACGGTGAAAATGTTCCGAAACGGTGCGACTTGACATAGAAAATGAGGAAAATAATATGCTTGATATATGTTTGCTGGGAACGGGGGGGATGATGCCCCTGCCCTATCGATGGCTTACATCCATGATGGCCAGATGCGGCGGCAGTAATCTTCTTATTGACTGCGGAGAGGGAACACAGGTTGCGTTAAAAGAAAAGGGCTGGAGCCCTAAACCCATTGATACTATCTGCTTTACACATTACCATGCGGATCATATCAGTGGTCTTCCGGGTCTGCTTTTAACTATGGGTAACGCAGAGCGTACAGAGCCTCTGACCCTGATTGGCCCCAGAGGACTGGAAAGAGTAGTAAATGCACTGCGTATGATAGCTCCAGAGCTTCCCTTTGAGCTTCGGATGATTGAACTGACAGAAAACAGGCAGCAGCTTACAGCCGGCCCTTATATCATTGATGCATATAAGGTTAACCACAATGTTCTCTGCTATGGGTATACGATTCGCATTCCCAGAAAAGGCCGTTTTGATGTAGAACGTGCAAAGGAGCAGCAGATCCCACAGAAATTCTGGAACCGTCTTCAGAAGGGCGAAGAGATTGAGTGCGAAGGCCGCCTGCTTACACCGGATATGGTTCTGGGGCCCGACCGCAGGGGACTCAAGGTAACGTACTGTACGGATACGCGCCCTGTTCCTGTGATTGCAGAGTACGCCGCCGGTTCAGATCTCTTTATCTGTGAGGGCATGTACGGAGAAAAGGAAAAGGCTTCCAAAGCCAGAGAATATAAGCACATGACCTTTTATGAGGCAGCTGCTCTGGCGAAAGAGGCGAAACCGGGACAGCTCTGGCTGACCCATTACAGCCCGTCTCTTACCCGTCCGGATGATTATATGGACGAGGTCCGCAAGATTTTTCCGCGGGCTAAGGCTGCAAGAGACGGGTGGACCATGGAACTGGAATTTGATGAGGAGTGAAAAATGAACGTGAATCATACAGAAGATGTACTGATACTTGCAATTGAGAGTTCCTGCGATGAAACGGCAGCTTCCGTGGTAAAAAACGGGCGTACAGTGCTGTCCAATGTGATTTCCTCTCAGATAGCAACCCATACGGTATATGGGGGTGTGGTGCCGGAGATTGCCTCCAGAGAACATATTAAGGCAATTAATTATGTGATAGAGCGGGCATTGGCAGAGGCAGAAACAACACTGGATGATATTACAGCAATTGGAGTGACATATGGTCCAGGTCTGGTGGGGGCTCTTTTGGTAGGAGTGGCAGAGGCTAAAGCTATTGCTTATGCAGCCCGAAAGCCACTTATAGGTGTTCACCATATTGAAGGCCATGTATCGGCCAATTTTATTGAAAATAAAGATCTGGAACCACCATTTATCTGTCTGATTGTGTCAGGAGGACATACCCATCTTGTAGTTGTAAAGGATTATGGGGAATTTGAAATTATTGGCCATACCAGAGATGATGCTGCTGGGGAAGCTTTTGATAAAGTGGCCCGTGCAGTGGGACTGGGGTATCCTGGTGGCCCAAAGATTGATAAGGTAGCAAAAGAAGGAAATCCCCATGCTATTGAATTCCCAAGGGGTAAAGTGGCAGATTCACCCTATGATTTTAGCTTCAGTGGTTTAAAGTCGGCTGTTTTGAATCACATCAATCATGCAAAAATGACGGGTGAAGAGATTTGTGTACCGGATCTTGTGGCATCTTTCCAGAATTCGGTAGTGGATTCCCTGGTAAGCCGTGCTATTCATGCGGCAAAGGAATACGGATACAGCAAGCTTGCTATTGCAGGAGGAGTGGCATCAAATACAGCACTTCGCGCAGCAATGAAAAAGGCCTGTGAAGAGAATGGAATTGCATTTTATCATCCATCTCCTGTTTTTTGTACAGATAATGCGGCTATGATCGGTGCGGCTGCTTATTATGAATATATTCGAGGAAACAGATCTGGCTGGGATCTTAATGCCGTACCCAATTTGAAACTGGGGGAGAGATAGATGAAAAAATTCTGTACAGCAGTTGTACTGGCGGCAGGAAGAGGCAGCCGAATGGGAACTGCAGTGGCGAAGCAGTATCTGACATTGGGAGATAAGCCTGTTGTGGTCTATTCGTTAGAAGCCTTTCAGGCATCTCCTGTTATAGATGAGATTATTCTTATTACTGATAAAGACCATATTGAATATTGCTGGGAAAAATTGGTTCATCCATATGGGATTACCAAGGTAACAGCAGTTGCTCCGGGAGGAAAGGAACGCTATGAAAGTGTATGGAAGGCTCTCTGTCTTCTTTGCGGGAAAAATTCGCGGAATGAAGCTGGGGCTTCGGCCGGAGACGGTTATGTTTTCATTCATGACGGGGCCAGGCCTTTTATTACGGAGGATATAATTGAGAGAGTATATAAGGATACAGAAAAATGGGATGCCTGTGTAGTGGGAATGCCGGTTAAGGATACCATTAAGCAGACGGATGAAAATGGTGTGATTCTGGATACTCCGGATCGCAGCAGAATCTGGCAGGCGCAGACACCTCAGGTTTTTTCGGTTCCCCTTATTGTGGAGGCATTTCAGCGGCAGCTGTCCCAGGACTGCAGACGTGTTACGGATGACAGTATGATAGTGGAAAACCAGATGGGTGTTAAGGTGCATATGACTGAAGGCGGCTATACCAATATTAAGATTACAACCCCGGAAGACCTGGCTGTTGCAGAGGCTATTTTGACTCAATATAAAAAATGAAAAATAATTGTAAAAAAGTGTTGACATCTGTCGAATGGCGTGGTATTATAACTGAGCTGTCGCTGATACGGCAGATGCAACACACAAGAGAAAATAAACTTTTGAAAAAATCAAAAAAAACTCTTGACAAAATGCTTTTCATCTTGTAAAATAGAAAAGCACGTTTGGAGAGATATCGAAGTGGTCATAACGAGGCGGTCTTGAAAACCGTTTGTCCGAAAGGGCGCGTGGGTTCGAATCCCACTCTCTCCGCTTGGGACAAACATTGAGATTTGTCTTGAACAGAATAAAGATTAAAAGATCAACCAAGCAGAAGTACCCAAGTGGTTGAAGGGGCTCCCCTGGAAAGGGAGTAGGTCGTTAGTAGCGGCGCGAGGGTTCAAATCCCTCCTTCTGCGTTGGCAACGCAAGTTGCAAGTACCTTGAGAATTAAAGACTGAATAATACACAAACCCTGAAAATTCTAACAATTC